>JAZQLH010000001.1:0-15256 GCA_045542555.1 Acetatifactor sp.
CACTCTGAACATCATTCACTATATGCATGATAAGTACTGCTATGAGAGAGCAGAGATGGCTCTTCATGACAGAGATGTTAAGAGATACTTCGCTACCGGTGTTGCAGGTCTGTCCATCGTAGCTGACTCTCTTTCCGCTATTAAGTTTGCTAAGGTTGAGGTTGTTCGTGATGAGGACGGCGTTATTGTTGACTTCAAGACCACCGGCGACTTCCCTAAGTATGGTAACGACGATGACCGCGTTGACGAGATCGCTCAGGATATCGTTCACAAGTTCATGACCGCTATCAGAAGACATCACACCTACAGAAACGGTGTTCCTACAACTTCCATTTTGACCATTACCTCTAACGTTACCTATGGTAAGGCTACCGGTAATACCCCTGATGGACGTAAGAAGGGACAGCCTTTCGCACCCGGTGCTAACCCCATGCACGGCCGTGATACCCACGGTGCAGTAGCATCCCTGTCTTCTGTATCCAAGCTGCCCTTCAAGGATGCTCAGGATGGTATCTCCAATACCTTCACCATCATCCCCGGTGCTCTTGGTAAGGAAGACCAGATCTTCGCCGGTGACATTGAACTTGACCTGAACAAATAAGGCAAGAATATAGGAGGCACACTATGGACGAGAAACAGATGATTGATGACCTCGTAAAAATGCTGGATTCCGGCATGGCAAACGGTGTGGGACATGTAAATGTCACCACCGATACAGAAGAAAACCAGTCAACTAGCGTTCAGACAATGGGCTGTACGGATTGTTCCAGAACACCGTTGGCCTGTAGTGTACCTACCCTCCACGAGGGATTAGACGATTATAAATAATATTATAGGAGGACAAAACAATGGCAAATGCAGCACAGGTTAACAACCTTGTAAACTTACTTGATGGCTATGTTGTTAAGGGTGGCCATCATCTGAACGTAAACGTTCTGAATAGAGAGACCCTGTTGGATGCACAGCAGCATCCCGAGAAATATCCCCAGCTGACCATCCGTGTATCCGGATACGCAGTAAACTTCATCAAGCTTACTCCCGATCAGCAGGCTGATGTTATTTCCCGTACTTTCCATGAGGCTATCTAATCAGTTACGATTACAGTCCATGAGATGCAAAGCCCCGGTTTTTTAACCGGGGCTTTATATTTGCCGTAAAACGTGGTATACTCTTTTTATCAGATTAAGAAAGGATTTCAGATATGCAAGGCAGAATTCATTCTTTAGAAAGTTTTGGTACCGTTGACGGTCCCGGCACACGATTTGTAGTATTTGTACAGGGGTGTCCCATGCGTTGCGCCTACTGCCACAATCCCGATACCTGGGAGATGAACGGCGGCACACTTATGGAGCCCTCCTATATTATAGAGCAATATGAACGCAACAGCCCCTTTTATGCAAATGGCGGAGGTATTACCGTTACCGGCGGCGAACCTTTGATGCAGATAGATTTCCTCATTGAACTTTTCACTCTGGCCAAAGAGAAAAATATCCACACCTGCATCGACACATCCGGAATCGCCTATAACACCGATAATATAGATTTAATAAAGAAAATGGACCGCCTGATGGAATTGACCGATTTGGTAATGCTGGACATCAAACATATTGACCCCGAAAAGCATAAAGATTTGGTAAAGCAACCCAACCACAACATTCTCAAATTTGCAGCCTATTTGGATGAAAAGGGCGTGGATATGTGGATTCGTCACGTGGTCGTTCCCGGCTATACAGACGAGGACAAACACCTCTTTGATTTGGGTTATTTTATTGGCCAGTTCTCTAATCTAAAGGCTCTTGATGTTCTCCCCTATCACACCATGGGTGAGAATAAATACGAGAAGCTTGGTATGGAATACCGTTTAAAGGGTGTTCCCGCCATGGATAAGGGCAAGTTAGTAGACAAAAAGCAGGCCATTCTGGACGGTATACGCAAACGCAGAGCCGAAATGAAGAACAACTGATTTTTCTTATTTTTACCCCTTGAATTAAACAACCTTTTGTATTACAATAAGGAAAAGGAATTGATACAAATTTATCAATTAACAAAAGGAGGTAACAGTTATGGCATTTGTAATTGGCGATGCTTGCGTAGCTTGTGGTGCTTGTGAGGCTCAGTGCCCCGTTGGTGCTATCAGCATGGGTGACGGTAAGTTTGAAATCGATGCAGATAAATGCATCAGCTGCGGTTCTTGTGCAGGTCAGTGCCCTGTTGGCACTATCTCTGAGGAGTAATCTCCTTTTAATGATTGAATTTATCAAAAGACGTTTCAGTTATGAAACGTCTTTTTGTTTGCGTCCTACAAGCTCTTTTACAGACCTCCTGCTACTCTTCTTGCGAAGCAGCTCATCCATTTTGCGATAATACGCCTCGGAACGCTCCGCCTCTATACGGGCACGCTCCTCTTCCCGCTCCTCTTGCATACGGAACTGATAATCCAATTCCTTAATCACGCTCTCCTTTACCCGCTGTACCAGTTCATCATTGTTCTCGCGCACAGCCTGTTTAATCATCTGTTGCATAATCCATTGAAGCCTCTGAGCCTTCTCCTCACGGCTCTCAGTCGCCACAGACGCATTTACAGCCTCCGTGGGCGCTTTATTTGACCGCAGGGCAATTTCCTCTGCCCTGACTGCTTTTACGCCCCTCTCAGGACGTTCTACGCTCTCTTCCTCCTCTGACAACATATCCAACCTGCCGTTTTTCAAAATCATTTTAATGGCTTTCAACTGTAATCCCCTCTCTTTCATATCTTTAATATTCTTAAAACGCTCCACGTCCTCCTTTGTATAATAGCGATGTCCCAGCTCATTACGCTTGATGGGAAGCTGTAATTCCTCCTCCCAGTATCGCAGAACATGACTCTCCACGCATACCGCCTTTGCTGCATCTGAAATCAATAAATAGTTGTCCATATTTTTTCTCCTTCCTTGAATCAACATAATCTATAAATAAAGAAAGAGAATGAGTCATCTTTTCTCATTCTCTTTCGTATAATAATGTATGTATTTGTTCTAAAATTCTTCTGACTTACGCGAACGCTCCAAATTAGCAAATTTGGTGTATTCGGGCAACCATGCCAGTTCGACTGTACCGATGGGACCGTTTCTTTGCTTGGCAATGATAATCTCTGATACACCCTTACGGTCTGTATCGTGATTATAGTAATCGTCACGATAGATAAACATTACCACGTCCGCATCCTGCTCAATCGCACCTGATTCACGCAGGTCAGAAAGCATGGGTCTGTGATCGGGTCTTTGCTCTACCGCACGGGAAAGCTGTGACAACGCAAGCACAGGAACATGCAGCTCTCTGGCCACTGCCTTAAGCGATCTGGAAATATCAGAAATCTCCTGCTGTCTGGAATCGGAACGCCCACTACCTGACATAAGCTGCAGGTAGTCAATGATAATCATGGACAAACCGTGCTCCAGCTTCATCTTTCTGCACTTGGAACGAAGCTCGGAAATACTGATACCCGGTGTATCGTCAATCATCAGCTTGGAACGGCCGATAACACCTGCACTCTCAATCAATCTCTCCCAGTCCTGATCGTTTAACTGGCCTGTACGGAGCTTCTGGGCATCCACACTGGATTCCAGCGAAAACATACGGTTTACCAACTGCTCCTTACTCATTTCCAGACTAAAAATTGCCACCGGAAGATTTTTCTTAAACGCCACATGTTGCGCTATGTTAAGCACAAACGCCGTCTTACCCATGGAAGGACGAGCCGCAATCAACACCAAATCCGAAGGCTGCATACCCGCCGTACGATAATCCAAATCCGTAAATCCGGTGGGAATACCAGTAACACTTCCCTTATTCTTGGCCGCCGTTTCGATTTTGTCCATGGCATTCATTACAACAGTTCTAATTGGAACAAAATCACCTGTATCATGTCTTTGGAGAAGCTGGAACATTCTCTTCTCCGTATCCTCCATGATAAACTCAAGACTCTCCTTGCCCGCATAACAGGTATTGGCAATCTCTTCGTTTAATTTAATCATTTTACGAAGCAGGGCTTTCTCCGCCACAATATTGGCATAATACTTAATATTGGCAGACGTGGGGACAGATGTGAGCAAATCTCTTACAAACTCAAGTCCTGATACCTCCGGCGGAACATCCTTTTCGCGGAGACGATTTTGAAGCGTAACCAAATCAATGGGCTGTGCCTCCTCATTCATCTCCACCATGGTCTCAAACAAGATTCCGTACTGTCTGCTGTAAAAGTCCTCGCCTGTAATAATCTCCGAAGCAACCGTAACGGCCTCAATATCCATAATCATGGAACCAATAACCGCCTGCTCCGCTTCCATACTGTGGGGCATTATTCTTTTTACAATATTTTCTTCCATCGCGGGCATCTTATGCCTCCACTACCTTCACTGTAAGTTTTGCGGTTACCTGTACATAAAGCTTTACAGCCACTTCATAGCTGCCAAAATTCTTAAGCGCTTCCGGCAACTGAATCTTCTTTTTATCAATCTCAAGATTGCACTGCTCCTTTACTGCCGCAGCAATCTCCTTGGTAGAAACAGAACCAAAGGTTCTTCCGTTCTCACCGGCCTTAATCTTTACGATAACCTGCTTGGTCTCAAGCTCTGCCGCCAATGCCTTTGCCGCATCCAACTGCTCCTGTGCCACCTTTGCATCATTGGCTTTCTGAAGCTTCAAATCATTCATATTCTTGGGAGTTGCCTCCACACCAATCTTCTTGGGCAAAATATAATTTCTCGCATATCCCTCACTGGCCTCGATAATATCACCCTTCTTGCCCAGTTTTTTCTCATCCTGCAACAAAATAATCTTCATATCTATTGTCCTTTCTGCTAAATCTCACCTTTTTCCAGCATATCATCTATTGTATGCTTAAGCGCTCCAATGGCTTCCACAATACCTACACCTTCCATCTGACACGCTGCAACGTTCATGTGGCCGCCACCACCCATGCGTTCCATCACAATCTGCACATTTACTTCATCAATGGAGCGGGCGCTGACATAAATCTTGCCCTGATAATCCGTAAGCACAAAGCTGGCCTTAATACCTTTGATATTCAATAACTCATTAGCCGCCTGCGCACCGATAACCGTAGGACTGGGCAAATCCTCGGCCATACAGATGGAAATCGCAAAGCACTGCTTATAAATCTCCGCCTGACTAACCGCATCTGCCCTCGCCTTATATTCCTGGGCATCCTCTCTAAAGAGCTTGCGCACTCTGGAAACATCCGCACCACTTCTACGAAGAAACGCTGCTGCCTCAAAGGTACGCACACCTGTCTTGGTTACAAAATTATTGGTATCCACCATAATACCGGAATACATACAATCCGCTTCCTCGGAACGAATTTTAATATTGTCATAAGTATACTGTAAAATCTCAGATACCATCTCACATGCAGAAGACGCATAGGGCTCCACATAAGAAAGCGTTGCATTTTCAATGGTTTCCGTGCCCTGTCTGTGGTGGTCGAGAACCACGATAGACTTACAACAACGCAAAAGCTCCGGACACTCTGTAATGGAGGGCTTATTTACATCCACAACCACAAGTACAGAATTGTTGCCTGCCAGCTCAATTGCCTGCTGGCCTGTGATAATCATGTCCTCATCATATTCAGGATTACCCTTAAATAACTCAACCAATGGCTGAATGGCTGTGGTTGCCTCATCCAATACAATATGAGCCTTTCTGCCCAGAGTCGTTGCTATTCGATAAATACCCACCGCTGAACCAAAGCTGTCCACATCCGGCATACGATGTCCCATCACCAGAACTCTGTCCTTGCCTGTGATAATTTCACGCAGAGCATGTGCCTTTACACGTGCCTTTACACGAGTATTCTTCTCAACCTGCTGACTCTTACCGCCGTAGTAAGTAATGCTCTCCGGCGTCTTTACAACCGCCTGGTCACCGCCACGTCCCAAAGCCAAATCGATGGCATTTCTTGCAAACTCATAATTCTGGGCATAGGAAAGACCGTCCAAGCCCACACCAATACTCATGGTAACTGCCATCTCATTACCAATATTAACCGTCTTAACCTCTTCCAGCAAATCAAAGCGGGTTTCCTGGAGCTGTGCAATGGCTTTTTTACGCAAAATTATCAAATATTTATCTTTTTCAAGCTTCTTACTGATTCCATCCAGCGCAGAAATATACTTATTAACCTTTCTGTCAATCAGCGCAATCAAAAGGGAACGTCTTACCTCTTCCACGCTCTCCAACGCTTCCTCGTAGTTGTCCAGATAAATCATGCCAACAGAAAGACTCTGATCATCCACTTCCTGCAATGCGATATGAAGCGCTGTCTCATCAAACAGATACATGGCAATCAGATAACCATTGTATCCTTCTGAATCAATCATATCGCTATGTTCAGCCATTTCCTTCAAAGAAATCTTTTTAAATCTGGCCACATATTCGCTATTCTCATATTTCAGCTCATACTGTGCCTCATCCACTCCGGAATCATCCGGAAGCCTGTCCCTTGTAATGGTAGGAAAAAGACCGGTAATGGATCTATTGTAGCCTTTCGGCTGATGTATTACGTTTTCAAATGCAATATTGGTCCAGATAACCTTGCCGGAATCATCCAAAAGCGCATAGGGAATCTCCATCTCCCGAAGGAGCTTTCTTTGAATCTGTCCATATTCTGTGGCAAAGCTGATAAGCTCATTAATAATGATAGGCTTGTTATAAAAATACAATGTCAGCGTCACGCCAAAATAGAACACCAGGAAAAATCCCAGCAACAAACCGGCCCGCACATCTATCATGAAAATCGCCGCATCTATCGCACAAAGCAAAAGACCCAGATAAATTCCAAACTGTAAAAAAGTCTTAATGCGGCCCTTTAATCGAATTCGTTTCTTCATGTGTAACCCTCCGAAAGGTATGGACTCCACATACCCCTACCGTACATTATAACAGAAGTTTTAGCAGTATGCCACCACTTAATTTAGCATATAACGAAATGTTTTGTCGAATATTCCGGAAACTGTATTAAAACGTAAAAAAGACCAACCATCCTTTCAGATGATTGGTCCTTAATAAACTGATTAATCCTGAACGTAAGGCATCAAAGCAACGTGACGTGCTCTCTTAACAGCAACAGTCAGTGCTCTCTGATGCTTAGCGCAGTTACCGGTGATACGGCGGGGAAGAATCTTGCCTCTCTCAGAAACATACTTCTTCAGCTTTGCGGTATCCTTGTAATCAATTACATTATCTTTACCACAGAATACGCAAACTTTCTTTCTTCTGCGAATTCCGCCTTTTCTTCTCATAGGAGAATCGGATTTCTCTGCTTTATTGTAAGCCATGTTATTACCTCCTTCTAAAATCAAAATTAGTTAAACGGTAATTCCTCGTCGATGCCGTCAGGGATGTTCATAAAGCCGTCGCCTGCGCCGGAAGCAGCAGGTGCGCCGCCAAAGCCGCCATTGTTGCCACCAAAGCCGCCGTTAAAGCCACCCTCATTCTGAGAAGTAGCATTTTTGCTCTCTGCAAACTCAATCTCATCAACCATCACACGAACACTGTAAACCATCTGTCCGTCCTTGTTGGTGTAATTGTCATTCTGGATACGGCCAACCAATACAATCTTGGTTCCCTTATGCAGATAACGCTCGATAAACTCCGCCTGTCTGCCGAATGCAGTACAGTTGAAGAAATCTGCATCAGGCTCGCCGTCACGCTTAAATCTTCTGTCTACAGCGATAGAAAATCTTGCAACTGCAGTCTGGTTTGCACCCTGAGAATATCTTACCTCAGGATCTCTTGTTAAACGTCCCATAAGAATTACTTTATTCATAATTGTTTCTCGCTTTCTTTATGCCTCGTCCTGTCTAACGCACAAGAATCTGATAACGTTGTCCATGATACGAACACGGCTCTCGATCTCTGCAGGAGCAGTTGCCTCAGCTTCGAATCTGATGAAATAATAGAAAGCCTCTTTCATCTTCTGAACTTCGTAAGCAAGTCTCTTCTTGCCCCAATCGTCCACCTCTGTGATGGTACCGCCGAATCTCTCAACAAGAGCTTTGCACTTATCTACAACTGCAGCTCTCTCATCATCTTCGATCTTAGCGCTAACCACAACGGCTAATTCATACTTGTTCATGCTTGTTACCTCCTTTTGGTCTCTGGCCCACCTCTTATGTGTGAGCAAGGAAATTAATATATCACGAAGATATATGTTAGCATGAAAATCCCATAAATGCAAGTATTTTTACAAAATTTGCTTAATATTTTTTTCTAACAAACGCCTTGCAATCATAATCTGATGTTCGCATCCCTTACACTTCAATCGAAAGTCTGCTCCGACACGCAAAACCTCCCACTCATTACTCCCACAGGGATGTTGTTTTTTTAATTTCAGCACATCACCAACATGAATGTCCATAACCTGCTCCTTATCTATATATTACCTGCCAGAAAATCCTTTATCACTGCAAAAAATTCCCGCAAAACATTGTTGGGCAGCATTCCAAAATGCGAGTCCGCCGCCAAGCCTTCCACATGAGCATATCCCTGCTTTTCGGCCAGTTTTTTCGCTCGAAACATGTGGTAATTATTGGTTACCAGAACCACCTTAGCATTTTCCTTATCCAAAAAAGCACTTGAAAACTCCAGATTCTCATCCGTGCTGGTGGAAGCAACCTCCTTTATAATACGCTCCGGTGCAATCCCGGCATCCTCCAAATAGCCTGCCATACCTTCCGCCTCGCTGATAGGCTCATTGACTCCCTGCCCGCCCGAAACAATGACAACCGTGTCAGGATTTGCATTCAAATACTCCACAGCCTTATCCAAACGTTTCCTAAGCATATAGCTGGGACCTGTGGTTTTCCACTGCGCTCCCAACACAATCACATAATCTGCACCGTTATCTGCTTTGGCGGTCACCTGACTGAGCACCATGCCCTCCACAAACGCAAAGAGCACCAGACCCACAATAACGCAAACCGTGAACGTCCTTTTGAACCACCCTGGCAGCTTTTGTAATAACGAGGGACGAAACAACACAAAGGACCACACTCCAAAACCTGTCGCCATAACCGCCCATATCAGGAAAAACTTGGAGCCATACCCCATAAACAAATAGATTGCCAGAAAATATAAGGCACACAAAACAGCAAGTACCGCTGTCACAAACGCACCGATTATCCTGCCCCTTCCTACCGGGCCCCTTCTATCCAGCAGGATGACTCTCTTACTTTTTTCAAATGGTATTAAGTTTTCTTTTGTATTCTTTCTTTTACCCATGAAATTACTATAACACAGATTCCTTAAACATCTCAATAGAGCCTTTCTTAAGATTTTATTACGTGTTATAATATATTTTGTAAGTATAACACCTTTAAGAACAGGAGTTTTGCTATGACAGATGCGATTCGTGAACTGAATGAAATCATTCAAAAATATGACAATATTGTCTTTTTCGGCGGTGCAGGTGTTTCCACGGAAAGCGGCATCCCCGATTTTCGAAGCGTGGATGGTCTCTATCATCAACAGTATGACTATCCTCCGGAGACCATACTAAGCCACACCTTTTATCGCAGAAAGCCGGAGGAATTTTACCGATTTTACCGCAACAAAATGCTTTTTACGGATGTGTTGCCCAATGCGGCCCACTTAAAGCTGGCCGAACTGGAAGCCAGAGGCAAGGTTCAAGCTGTGATAACCCAGAATATTGATGGTTTACATCAGGCTGCAGGCAGCAAGGTGGTGCTTGAGCTTCATGGCTCTGTACTTCGTAACTTTTGCGAACACTGTCATGCTTTTTATGATTTGGATTATATTATTAATTCCACCGGTGTACCCACCTGTGAAAAATGCGGCGGTCCCATCAAACCGGACGTAGTTCTATACGAGGAAGGTCTGGATGACAAAACCATCCGTGATTCCATGCGATATATAAGTGAAGCAGATGTACTGATTATCGGAGGAACATCGCTGGCTGTTTATCCCGCCGCAGGATTGATCGACTATTTCAAGGGCGATAAGCTTGTGGTAATCAACAAGGCTCCCACCCCAAGGGATAAACACGCAGATCTGTTGATCCAGGAGCCCATAGGCCAGGTTTTTGCTCAGATTGATTAAGAATGCATGTTAAAAGAGGTACTTTATGATTGGATTAGGAACTATTATTAATGTAGCAGGAATTATTGCAGGAGGACTTTTTGGCAAGTTGTTTGGACGCTTCCTCTCAGAGCGCTATCAGGACAGCTTAAGCAAGGCTTGCGGCATCTCTGTATTGTTTATTGGTATTGCAGGGGCACTGGAAGGGATGCTCACCGTGGAAGGCACTACTGTCACAAGCAAAAATGCAATGCTTATTGTCCTCTCCCTTGCCATTGGAACCTTCTTTGGCGAGCTTTTGAATCTGGAAGATAAAATAGAACGTTTTGGGGAATGGCTGAAGATTAAAACAGGCAACTCCAAGGAAAAAAAATTTGTGGAAGGCTTTGTAACTGCCTCCCTTACCGTCTGCATCGGTGCCATGGCTATCGTAGGCTCCATTCAGGATGGCATCTTTGGAGACTATTCCATTCTTGCTACCAAGGCGGTGTTGGACTTTATTATTGTACTGGTGATGACCTGTTCCCTGGGAAAAGGATGCGCATTCTCTGCAATTCCTGTAGCACTGTTTCAAGGCTCCATAACCCTTTTGGCACAGTTTATTAAACCCCTGATGACGGATGCTGCTTTATCGAATTTGTCCTTAGTAGGTTCTGTTTTGATATTCTGTGTAGGAGTAAATCTGGTATGGGGCAAGAAAATACGTGTAGCCAATCTGCTACCGGCTATTGTAGTAGCAGTGGTGATGGCATTTTTACCCATTCAACTTTAAAATCGGAGGATACTTTCTCGTTCCCTTTATAGATAAAGCTGTCAGTACTATAAACCTTCGTGAACAGGAAATGAATCTTTCTCATACCGCTAACACTAGTGATAATGTTCCTAAAACCGTAAACGCTGAAGTATATTACCAAATTGTTAATCCCGAACTCTTTACCCATAATGTCCAAGAACCGCTCAAGATTCTCAAGCGTATGGTAAAAGGGCAACTTGCCGAAAACATAAGTATGTATGAAAAAGATACACTTGCTGATAAAGATGTCGCTATTTCAGAAAGAATGATGGCTGCATTAAATGTAGACACAGCACAATGGGGTGTAAAAATCACTCGAATCTACATAACAATTCATTGATTTGAGCTATTTTACAAAAAAGAAAGCCCTGAGAACCGGAATTCTCAGGGCTTTTATTACTTTGTAGAATAGAAATCATATATACCGGGGATTGTCTCATCTGACATAATGGTAAGCATTGTCATAAAATCTGTGTCATGCTTAAATGTACAAGCAAATTTGTCATCATCTGATTCTGTTACACCATAATAGTTTACAGTACTACCATCCAATTCATCCGCCACATAAACATCTGCCACTTCGCTTGCGCTTTGTGTCATGGAAATGCCAAGAATTCCCACTTTCTCTTTGGGCATGTCATTGTTTCCGCCAAAGGTCCATGTGTAAATATAAGCATCTTCCGGTTCAATATCTGCTTTTCTGGATGTAATAATTCCACCTACTCTATAACCGTGATAATAAATCGTATAATAATCATTCAGCACATTAGAATTGTCCTCTGACACTCTTCCAATATTAACCGTCTCCAGACTAATGTTGCTACTAAAATCACTAATTTTCATGTATGCAGGGTATTTATCCTCTCCTATCACTACACAATTTTCATCAAAAATCATGGCCCAATCCAATTCTCTGCTATCACCACTTAGTATAGGCGCATCCTCACAAGTACTAATGTCATAATTAGAATCCATAACAATTTCCTTCTCAGTTGTTCCGGCTTCAATTGTTTCTCCGGATGCTGAAACTACATATGATGTTGCAGAAAATGCAGGTGCAACACTTTCAGAAGTAGATGCCTCCTCTGCTCCCGAACCACACGCTGTGCAAAAAACTGTAGATAACAGAATTGCAATAATACATTTTTTCATAATATTCTCCCCTTTTGTTAAAAATTGAACAATGCGTATTATATCATACTTGTTCATACGTATGCAACATATGAAATTACAAACTGTATACAACAAAAAAAGTCCTAAAAACATGAGTTCTTAGGACTTTTAAGAGGCGTGAGCCGGATTTGAACGTTTCACCACTCTAAAAAAACACGTAGAATAGGAGGTTTCTGCGGTTCCTTCCCTTTATTACAATCAAATTACAAACAAAACCGAATTTTCTCTTTTTCTCAACAAAAAATGTTAGCCGGACAATTCCCATAATAATAGCCAAATACTTAACTTGTATTTTCAAATAATTGATAGTACAATTATCTACAAACACTTTACAAACAAAAGAGGGAGACTATTTTACATGAAAAATAAATTTCTTTTATCATTAGTAATCATGTCCTGCGTAGCATTTACTGCCTGTGGACATGAGCATACATTTTCAGATGCAACTTGCACTACCCCTAAGACCTGTACCGAATGTGGTGAAGTAGAAGGCACTTCATTAGGTCATACTTTTACAGATGCTACTTGTACCACAGCAAAGACTTGTACTGTTTGTGGAGAAACAGAAGGAAATGTTGCAGAGCATACATGGGTAGAGGCTAACTGTACAGAACCTAAGAAATGTTCAGTGTGTTCTACTACAGAAGGTGATGCACTTGGTCATAAATGGTTAGAGGCTACAACAGAAGCTCCTAAGACATGTGAAAATTGTGGATTAACAGAAGGTGAACCTTTACCAGTCGTAGAAGAAAAACCTCCTGTTCAAGAAGAAGTAACTGGTAGAACAGCAGCTGACTACTTTGACGAGGTAGCTAAGCAGTATGGATTAACAGAAGAACAGAAAAACGCAGAGATAGATGCTATAAGCAAGAGACTTAACATGGAAAGAGAAGACATGTTAAAGTTAAGTGAAGAGAAGTTTATTGAATTGCTTAACAATTCCAGAAACGGTGGCGGAAACAATAACAACGGCGGTGGTAATAGTAATTCTGGTGGAAACAATAATTCTGGTGGAGGCAGCAACAACTCCGGTGATAATGGCAATGGCGGCGATGGAGGATACGATAACGGAGGATTACCTCCTTTTGATTTGGGTACTGGTGGAGCCGAAGGAAGTATGTAAGTAATACACTACTTTAAATAAAAAGGTAATGGCATAAAGCTGTTGCCTTTTTATTTTATCAATTTTAACAACATTAAAGTATTAGACCCTGATTGTCCTCCTGGTCAAATGTAATCAGAGGCAAATAAACTATTTGGGCTACGTCGCTAAGGGGCGTAGGCATTGTTCGGGCGTAGGTACGGAGCGCAGGCGAAGTACCAAGTCCTTGATGCCGTAAAGCGCCTCCGCGACCATGCCCACCCCACGCAGTGGGGACAGTTCACGGTTAGTATTACCCGTGAACCTCTGTGTTCTGTGTTCACATCTCGCAAATCCGCATTCTACCTAGCTTTCCCCCACCTTCTTCTCAACACACGCTCCCCTTTTTTCTTGTGTCTGTGTTCATTTCATCTGTGTTCTTCCATATCCCCACTTTGCTACCTGAAACCTGAAAGACTTTAATATATACGGTAGGCTATCCTATAGATAGATGAAGCGCACATCTAAATTCAGGAAAGGCAAACCACGTGGTGTATTTACATACACATGAACAATTTACCTCCACTTTCACAATCTCTCTTGCAAACTACAAACACTTCTAGTAACATGAGCCTAGAAGGAATCGCAGAATTGTATGAGCATATGAAATTAGAAAAAGAATTATCTCAACACTGTGATTTAACAAAAATTAAATATCGTGAAGAAATCAATCAATATTACATAGTTATTAAGCGCAAGCAATTTACCGCCAATAATCGTGATGCTCTGCTCTTGAAACTATATGATTATTTCTATGGTGCACAGAATCGTACTCTTGAAGAATCTTATAGAGAATGGATGCTCTGGCGACAGGAAATAAAAACTAACAGTAAAACAATACGTGAAAATGCCAATGAATGGAATAGCTATATTGCTGATTCAGAATTAGCAACATTACGCACCAAGGACGTCACTGTTGAACACTTAGAAAATTTTCTGTATTCCATTACCGCTGATTTTGCTATTACGTCCAAACGATTAACAAATATCACCGTGGTACTGAATGGAATTTTCAAGCATTCTGTATCCTTGAAGCTGATTCCTCACAATCCCCTTTCTGATGTTGATTTAAAGCAATTCCGCAAGCGATGTATGCCTAAGAATACCAGCAAGGACAATTACACCATAGAAGAACGCAAAAGAATTCTTGAATATTTAGCTGACCGTGAAGATATATATGCACTCGCAATTCAGTTAGATTTTTACCTCTGTGTCCGCATTGGAGAATTATTTGCTATCAAATACAGTGATATTGAAAATGGTCTCTTACACATCAATCGTAGTATGCGTGGTACCTATGAACTTGATAAGGAAATGAACATCATTGCCAAAGGCTTTACCAACGAAGAACGTATCAAGGGAAATCAATCAACAGGATTCAGACAAATTCCTCTGACAGATAAAGCTCTTGCAATCGTTGAAAAAACCAGATGCTTATATCCGGACACAGAGTATCTGTTTATGAGAGATGGCAGACAGTTAGTTCTCAACACCTTTAACATGGAACTAAAACGTACCTGTCAAAAACTGGGAATAAAATATCGTTCCAGTCATCAAATCCGATTCACTGTAGCAACGATGCTTTATGAACAAGGTGTTAGTATCACTAAAATCTCTGCATTATTAGGACACGCAGACACAGCTACTACATGGCACTACATCAGAAAAAATAATCCTGATGAATCAACTATAAATACCATGAAAGCACTGTTAGATTGATAAAAAAATATTTACAAACTTTTACAAACAAATTTGAATGTAATAAAAATAAGAGAAACGCTGTAAAATCAACGTTTCTCCCATCTTTGAATAGAGGCGTGAGCCGGATTTGAACCGGCGATGACGGTGTTGCAGACCGGGGCCTTACCACTTGGCTATCACGCCATATTTCATTATATGAAAGTTTTCACAAAAATATGCAAATTACTTTCCTAGTGACTCCGACGGGAATCGAACCCGTGTTACCGCCGTGAAAGGGCGATGTCTTAACCGCTTGACCACGGAGCCAAATAGCTCCTCCTGTTGGACTCGAACCAACGACACCCTGATTA
>JAZQLH010000002.1:0-22998 GCA_045542555.1 Acetatifactor sp.
CGCCAAACCTCTGGGACTCTCCTGCACTGCATAAGATAGCTCCATTCCCAACTGATGTCCGTCACCTAAAAGCTCCTTAAATACAGGCAAATTTCTGGGGGTAGAAATAATTAACACCTCTCTGATTCCTGCAAGCATCAATGTAGACAAGGGATAATAAATCATGGGCTTGTCATACACCGGCATAATCTGTTTGGAAATTGCCTTGGTTAAAGGATACAGTCTTGTTCCTGAACCGCCAGCCAAAATAATACCTTTCATTTGTTTTTTCTCCTCTCAAAACTTAATAAAAATCTCCTATATTATAAAAGCAAAGATAGACTTTCCCGGAATCTGCCCGAAAAAGTCTTTTATCTTTGTACCAGATGATTTTTTATTTGTTACCATACATATCGTCATAATACTTCTGATAATCGCCGCTTGTCACATTCTTCATCCAATCTTCATGTTCAAAGAACCACGCGATGGTCTTTTTAATTCCCTCTTTGAACATGGTCTCAGGCTCCCAACCAATCTCAGCCTTAATCTTGTCCGGAGCAATGGCATATCTGCGGTCATGACCCTTACGGTCCTCCACATAAGTAATTAACCCCTCATTTACAAGAGCCTTTCTGGGGTCACCCTCGGGAAGCATCTCCTGCAAGGTATCCAGAATAATATGAAGAATCTCAATATTCTGCTTCTCATTATGACCACCGATATTATAGGTCTCGAAAAGTCTGCCCTGCTCCTGTACCATATCAATTGCCTTGGCATGATCCTCTACGAACAGCCAGTCACGGACATTCTTACCATCTCCGTATACAGGAAGCTTTTTACCCTGCAATGCATTGTTAATCATCAAGGGGATAAACTTCTCCGGGAACTGGTAAGGTCCATAGTTGTTGGAACAATTCGTAATGTTTGCAGGGAACTTATAGGTATCCATATATGCCTTTACCAACATATCCGAACTTGCCTTACTTGCAGAATAGGGACTATGAGGGTCATAAGGTGAGGTCTCATAGAAAAACGCATTTTCATCCTCGGGAAGACTTCCATACACCTCATCCGTGGATACGTGAAGAAATTTCTTTCCCTCCTTAAAGCTGCCATCGGGAAGCTCCCATGCAGCCTTTGCACAATTAAGCATCACTGCTGTTCCAAGCACGTTAGTCTGCACAAAAACTTCCGGATTCTTAATACTTCTGTCCACATGACTCTCAGCCGCAAAGTGTACCACTCTGTCAATGTCATTTTCTGCAAAAATCTTACTGATTGCCTCTTTGTCACAGATGTCAGCACGCACAAAGGTATAATTGTCACGATTCTCCACATCTTTAAGGTTCTCAAGATTGCCTGCATACGTAAGCACATCCACATTAATAATACGGATATCCTTATCATATTTCTTAAACATATAGTGGATGTAGTTGGAACCTATAAATCCGGCTCCACCTGTTACTAAATAAGTTCTCATCATTTCTTTCCTCGTTCATATTTTATAATTTATCCATCAGTCGAAGATATCTTTGAGCAATGGTGTAAGCCGCAATACTTAAAAGCCCTGCCTCCTGATTACTCCACTTATGATGTTGTTGAACATCATCAAAAAAAACCAACATCTTCTGACCTAAAGCGAATTGTACCTTCACAGCCACAAAACAATCTGTTCCCTGCGCAAAGAGCTGTTCATATACCGCAGGATGCGTATCCTTCAATGGCTTAATATTATTTTTGACCAAAACACCGGTTTCGCCAAACAATGTGTTTGCATCCTCATCATCCCAAAAAGCCATATCAGGCAATGCCAATGCAACGCCTTCCGGCATCTCTTCATTTTGCAAAGTGCGCAGGCACATATAACCCTCACCGCCGTAGATACTCACTCTGTCTATATTATAACATTGCAGGAAACTGCACAAGTCCTTATCAAATCCTTCTAAACCTGCCGCCGCATCACCATTCATAAGCCCTGCCACTGCTGCACAAAGCTGCTCAAAGGTCACAGGCATATGCTTTTTGGAGGTTGCAGCCGCCATATCAAAGTCAGCATGCATATGAGGCTTATAGCTGATAATTCTGTTCTTACCTTTATCCTTCGCAATGTACAGACATTTATCCGCCACCTTAAATAATTCATCATAATTACCGGCGTGATCCGGATAAGTTGCAAGACCAAGGGAAAGCGTTACCTCCATATTGGGCATCATCTCTCCGCAGCTCCACATGATATTTTTGCGAATCGTTTTAAAAATGCCGGAAAAATCATCCGAATCCTTCACTTTATCGGTTACAACCATGAATTCATCGCCGCCAAAACGACCTACATATCCGCGATTGCCCAACGAAGTGCGAATAATTTCTGCAACCTTGGCAATTACTTCATCACCCATTACATGGCCAAAGGTATCATTAATGTTTTTGAAATCATCAATATCCATGACCGAAAGCAATACCTTATTATCCTTCGCCTTCGATATTAACTCCATGGCAATTTCTTTGATTGCCCGCTTGTTATAAACACCGGTAGCGTTATCAAACGCATGAGGAGTCATATAATATTTATCATCCTTTTTTATCTCACCGGTTACCTTAATGGTGCCGGCCATCAATTCCTTAGCGTTATTCACATATACAATGCCGCCATTTAAATGCATATAACCACAATCGAGACCGAATAACTCACCATCCAGTTCCAATTCCATTGTCTGGGCAAAATTCTTCAGATACTCATACATACCCTCAAATTCAGCCTTCTGCTTAAACGTAAATATATCACTGGCAGAAACCTTTTTTTGTAAATTGGTAAGAGTATCTTCAAAACGCCGAGTCGCTCTGTCATTAATATACTCGAAAATGGTAAGCACATCCGTCGAATAGATATATTCAAAGTACAGATCATCACTAAGGGACATGTATTTTCTGTACTTCAGCAATTTCACGGAATCCGAATCATACCGATAATGAATACGCATAATGTCCAGCATATTAACATCCACAAAACGAAAACCGCCCTGCTCTCTGCCACTATACTCAAACACCCCGTACATATATCGATAGCTGCCATTTTCACACAATAGACGGAACACAAGTCTCTGGGGGGCTTCATCCAGTCGTTCAAGCGCCTCTTTGACACAATCTGCATCATCAGGATGCACCAAAAACGTAAAGGGTCTCGCCGAATTCGAACCCACATATCTGTAAAAAGACTCCGTTGCATCTACAACGGTATAACCCTTCTGCAAGGTTGCCCTACTGCGATAAATAGGGGGATTCTTGTCTTGTTCTGAATAATATTCTGTAATATTCATAACATTCGCCCTTTCGTATAATTCTTTATATTACATCCAACTTAGTATCCCATGTAACTAAGATTCATATCTACATCTCCGCTAATACCGCTTATTTTACCGGTGCTCTTGTACTGCCACATGTCATATCTTCCCTTATAGGTAGGTGCTGCTGCATACTGGGCAAGCCATATCTTATGAGAACTAAGCTGATTTGGATCAATCATCGTCTCAAGCCATGTCTTATTGGCATAGACACCAGCCGTATATCCACCCGAGCGGATTGTTTCGCAGAATGCCTTACAAACTGCCGTTCTCTCAGATTTACTCAAGCCGTCTGCACGTCCCTTGTTACCGGCCGCACCACTGTATTCCACGTCCAAAAAGATAGGATAGGAAATCTTATAATTCTTCACTACATCCAGAACAAATGAAGCCTCCTCAACTGCCTCTACCTCATCGATCGCCTGGCTGTAGAAATAAACACCAACCTTAAGTCCCGCATTTGTTGCACCCTTAATATTCTGCTCAAACTTTGAGTCTATAATAATAGAGCCCTGCGTGTAGCCACGGTAGCCACATCGGATAATGACATAAGAAACACCGGAATTCTTAACCGCTTCCCAGTTAATATTGCCATTATACTTAGATACATCGATACCCATAATTGCGGAACCGTTATTCAAGACACCATCACTGTTAAAATTATACTTTGCGCCCTGAATTACCTGTTCTCCGGTTACTTTCTTTCCACTCTTATCAAAGTAATATACCTTTCCATCCAAAGTCTGCCAGCCGGTATATTTCGCCTCACCCTTCTTAAAGAACTTCACTCCGTCTTTATAATAATCAGCATACACCGCTTCTCTGTAACTGCCGTTTTCCTGAACATAAAGCGGATTTCCTGCATTATCTTTCAACTTTGTAGTAGTGTCATTCTTAGGGTTGTTCTTTACTGTAACCGCACAGGTTGCAGATACGGAATCACTTCCTTTGGCAGCCGTAACGGTTATGGTAGCTGTTCCCGCTTTCACGCCGGTAACAACAACCTTCTGTCCGTCCACCTTCACGGTCGCAACACTTTCATCAGAGGATTTTGCAGATAAGGTTGCACCTTCACTTACCGTTGCAGTTATATTTGAAGCATTCCCTGTATAAACAGTTAACGTACTCTTATCCAGGCTGACAGAAGCCTTGACATTTACTGTCACTGCAACATTCGCCGTAAGCGGTGTCGCCATGGAACCATCCTCATAATTCACAGTCACCGTCACTGTCGTCTGTCCGGAACCTGCACCTGTTATGGTAATCTTGCCGCTTGCATCTACTGCTGCCGTTGCAACATTTGCATTTGCGCTGCTTACCGTGTATTTAAGTGTTTTGCCGGCCTCCGCATTTGCTACAGAAACCTGTGCATTGGCTGATGCACCCTTATCAACCGTAACTGCATTCTTATCGAGACTGATAGTCGGATTCACCTTTTCATTCACGGTTACTGCTATGGTCACAGACGGCGTGTTGGGTGCAGAACCATCTGCATACTGAGCCGTTACAGTTACCGTAGTCTGTCCGGAATTCGCACCCGTTACAGTAACTTTTCCATTTTGGTCAACCGCAGCAGTAGCCACATTTGCGTCCGCACTATTTGCAGTATAGTTCACTGTTTTGTCCGCCTGGACACCTCCAACGGTTACCTGAACATCCGTAGCACTTCCCTTGTCAACTGTCACCGCACTCTTATCTGCGCTAAGAGTCAAATCCGGAATTACAACAGGTACATCCGGCGGGGTTACATCCGTATTTTCTGACATCCGCATAAACACACCGCTCTTGGCACTTGTCATAGGGTCCGTAATCTCATTCTTGGCAACCTCAATATATGTGTTGATTACGGTTGTGCTCTCTACCCATTCCACTGTATCCTGCAAAACAGACTCCACGGTAAGTTCCTGTTTTATCTGTTCTTCCTTCTTGACATCGACTTGAGCCTCTGTCTTTATTTCATCCGATACATCAACCTTCTGATAAGCAATATCCTTTTTTACCTCTGCACTAAGTGTTGCAGAAGGAACTGCGTAGTCACTATATTTGTCACCGCTCAAGGCATTGACAAGCAGCTTATATGTACCGGGAGTAATGCCTTTTTTATGGATTATTCCATCCATATCGTCATCTGACCATGTTTGGGATTTGCCATCCGGACCGGTTACCGTCACAGAAAAAGGAACGTTTGCAACCAGCTTATCACTATTCTTATTGATAAATTTAATCTTTAAATCCTTTTGTACAGACGCAGTTTTCAGAGTAATGGTTACATTTTTATTATATTCAACTTCGCCATAGTCTTTCTCTTGTTCCTTAGAAGGCTGCTCCACATCCTGTTCCATAGCTGCCGCATCTATTGCCGCAAGACCCTTGCCGCCCACAATCTCAATACCGTCAAGCTGTGTACCTACCGACGCAAATACCTCACTATAATCTGCATTGCGTCCATTTTTCAACAACACTGCACCTACAATAAACAGTAACAGGAGTACACAGACACCCGCTCCCAGCATTACTTTATCCATGGTCGTTGAATTCCCAAACCATGCTATCAGGCCGCCTTTAGACTCTTCCTGACCATACAAATCCTCTTCGTATAAATCATCCTCATAAATAATTCCATCTTCATAGAATTCATCGTCTTCGTAAACTACGTCATCTTCATAGACTATGTCGTCCTCGTAAACCTCGCCGTCTTCGTAGATTACGTCGTCCTCATAAACCTCGCCGTCTTCGTAGATCACGTCGTCCTCGTAAACTTCGCCGTCTTCGTAAACCTCGCCATCCTCATAATTCTCTATATCTTCATAATAGGATTCCTCATCCCAATCCACAGATTCTTCTTCCCAATTTCCTCCTGCGTTTTTGATACGGTCAAAAATCTTTCCCATAATCCTTCGTCCTTTTCTCTCCACATATACTCCGTTATATTATACCATTCTCGCCCCCCCACTTCAAGCAAATCCACCATTAATTCAGAATTTCTTAATTATTCTTGAATAATGTGGACTTTTGAGTACCAAAATAGTAAAATAAATCCAATCAGACATCATGTAGCCAAACCATGTACAGGCCGAACGGGCCGGAAATGAGGTAATATGAAAATCAAACGTTTTATGAATATCCACGCTCTTCTGTTACTTGTGTTTTTAGTAACTGTAGGCGGATTGGTATATCGTTTTATTAACTGGGGACAAAAGGTGGACCCTAATCAACTGGAAGATATCGGCGAAGAACGCCCCGATAATCTGGATATGTTTCTTCCTCTTCTGGATGCAGAAGGAAATATGATTCTTGATAAGGATGAAGAAACCACCATCGTCTGCTTCGGCAATGCTCCCTTTGCAGACGACAGAGACAGTTCTGACAATCTTGCCAATATAATAGCGCAGAAAACCGGTGCTACCGTCTATAACTGTTCTGTCAGCGGAAGCTATCTGGCCGCCGAGAACCATACTCTGGACCCTTCCTACCGTCCCATAGACGCCTATAACTTTTTCTGGCTGGCTAATGTAGCATGTAAAAACCCCGTTACAGGCGGACATGAAAAGGCCGCCGTGTACATGGACAAAAAAACACCTCCTGAAGGTGCCGAAGTATATGAAACTCTTGAAAATCTGGATTTTAAAGAGGTTGATGTCATTGTATTAATGTACGATGCCAGCGACTACTATGCCGGCCACGAGATGTACAGTGACGAAAACAATACTGACATTCAACAATTTACCGGCAACATGGAAGCCGGAATTGAGCTATTAAAAGCCACCTATCCCTGGATTCGCATTATTGTCATGTCTCCCACATATGCCTATGCCGTGGACGAGACAGGCAAATATGTAAGCAGCGATCAATACACCTATGGCTGGGATGTTCTGTCCACCTATGCCATTAAACAACAACAGTCCTGCTCCAACCAAAGCGTCACTTTCATCGACCATATCTATGGCACCATTACTGAGGATAATGCAGATGAATATCTTATCGACAATGTGCATCTGAATGTAGCCGGAAGGAAGCTTGTTGCTGACCGCTTTGTTGAAGCCCTTAATTACTACGACGAATAAATAATCAAGCCGTCCATTCGCAATCTGAATGGACGGCCTTTTTTGCCTAAAATGTAATCAAATCCGCATTTCTATATACCACGTAACCATCAGTCTCAAGAAACACTTCATATCCTGTTTTCGTCAAATCCCCTCTCATCTGCTTATCCTTAGGAAGCACAATATAAATACAGGCATATTCCCGAGCCAATGCTCCTAGCAAATCTGCATTCACGACCTCAGCTTCCATAGCATCACACAACTCATGTTGCACCGCCCACTCATTCCAGCCTTCCGCCAAAATTTCCCGACCATAGGGCATACACACCACACCTGAATATTGCCGCACATATTGAATCATTTCCAAGGGAAATACTGCTGTAACCTCCCTTCCCGGAATCTCAATCGCATCACAAATATGCACCACACTATCCGGCATATGATACTCATTTTCTGCCTCTGTAAAATAAATATTATTATAAATACAGCTACCCGACACTATAACCAACAAAACCGACAGCCCCGCAAGCAAATATCTCTTCCGCCCCGAAAAAGAAAACACCACCGATACACAGGCATATGCAATCACAACTGTTATGGGCAGGAGCCACAAAATCCTATAATAAATCTCATCACCCATATACCTGTCCATCATTCCGGCAAACAACGGATTAAAGAACAGCAAAAGAATAATTACCGGAACATACACGAACAATATTCTGATTTGCTTTCTATGTTCTTTTAAAAAAAGATACAGTAACGAGATCAAAAACCAGATTACAATCAGCCCGTTCCCCATATATTCACGAAACAACACAATGGCAGGATTCGTCTCCATACTCCCTCCATATCTCAAACACTTAATTCAACACATACAACAACATATAACCAACACATGGCACACAGCAAAGGGCCAATGGAAGCAACAACTTCCATCTTCCATAACCAACCACAGCACACAGTCCTGTTACAGCCACCATCATGCACAAAAGAAATGCCCCCATGGTACTACAAAGACATCCCGCCAGCATCACACTACACAAAAGCCCCCAGAACTGCCACGCAATCTTTTGTTTTTCCTGCAAATAATTCAAAAACAACAGCATTACAAATAAAAGCATTGGCAACACAATACTTCCAAGCGCAGCCTTCCCCTGACGACTTCTGGCAATCATAAAACGTTCCGCCGTGTAAAAGGAATAATCCCCAAAAAGAACCAAAAACTCTGTAAGAATCATAAAATAGGGCAATTGCTTTCGCTTTCCCTCAAACAGCTTTTTCCCGATGAGACAAAAGATACCATATGTCATGGGAATCAACATGAGAGGCACAGCCACATGTGCCACACCGACCACTTTCATACCGCTTATCATCGCCAGAAATGTAATCCAGATGGGAAACGGCGCCAGCCCATGCCTGATATCCACATTGGTAGTTCCACCCGTGTAGGGAAGCTTGCGATACATCATGCCGGAATCTTCTGCAATCGTTGAAACTGCCACATAGTAGGCGTCATCGCCGTCACCATAAGCCAGTCTCACTGCCTGAATCAATTGAAAAATCAAAATCGCTGCAAATATTATCCATCCGATTCGCTCAGCACTCCATCCGGTTTTCACATGCTGACTTTCTAACAGACGCAATTTGCCCCGACGACTTTGCACAATCCGGCAAAGCACTCCCCAAAAAGCCAACAACCCTGCCAGCATGCCAAAAACCTTAACAACATAGTCAACATCCTTTTCCAGCAATACAAATGGCACACATACCAATTGAAAAACAGCCCACAAAACCATCTGACCGCTAATCCACCAAAATAAAAGGCCCGATTCTCCTATGCCCTTATTCTGTTTCATTCCCTGTAATCCATATCCCACAACAGCAGGAAGTGCAAACAGGACAATCCCCAATATTAACCATTGCGCTAAGAAAGGCAAATTCTCCATACTATTACTCCGTTATTTCCTTTCAAACAAATAAATTGTATCTCCATAAGGTGCGTTGCCTTCCAACAAAGTCATAGAAGGATACAACCCATAGCTTTCCTGAAGCAGTGTCACAACCGGCTCCACATCCAAGCCACCTTTTACCAAAACCACAACCTGCTCCAAAGCCTCCACCGAACCTGTTTCCTGTCTGTTTGCCAACTCAGGCACAGTCACCAGAAGCGTTTTCTCATAATCAGTAAACTCCTGCAGATTCTCGTAATAACCAACCCCCTCATACACGCAGATGCAAGGGTAATCACGGTATGCTTCCGAAACTGATTTTTGCTTTTCGTACCCGATGTACAGATAATCGCTTTCATGAGAAGATACATAAATCACCTGCCCGATAAGCGAAAGCACAGCAAGAACCATCGCAACAATTCCCACTGTTTTCTGTCCATTCTTACGACGTTCCAAAAATGTCATACCTTTACAAAATGCCACCACTACATTCAGTGTCAACAAAGGAAACAGCGGCATAACATAACGATTTACCAAATAAGGGGACATTCTTGCCGCCATCAAAAAATATCCTGCCACGGGAATCCACAAAAGGCCAAGAAGACCCAATTGTTTTTTACGAATCGCAACCACAATTCCAATCAGACCAATAACAGCCAAAATCAAAATACTCACACCCAGCTCAGTCGCCAGAATACATGCAAAAGCCCAAATCCTGCTGCCATATCCACTCAAGCCGGCAGAAAGGTTTTCCAACGCCTCCACACCTCTCCCGCTACTAAACACATCGGAGATTGCAAAGGGAAAAATCGCCACACCCAAAACAGCCGCTGTTACCATGGAACGAATATAGCAGGTAAGCTCCTTCGTACGCTTCTCCCGCCATAAAGACACTGCGGTAACTGCTGCCAGAATCAGACAATAAAACAAAAAGAAATATTGGGTCCAGAAGCCCAGAACCGTTACCGTAATAAGTAGCTTGTTCTTCCCTGTAAAATCACTGCCGCCAAGCTTATCATTGTAAAGCTTCCGTACATGCAACGCCAGTGTCGCAACACAAAAAAAGGTTATCATGGCATACATGCGAATTAGCAAAGTTGTGGAAACAGCTCCCACAGATAAGCCATAAAGCGCTGCTGCCAAAAGCCCGGCAAATTCTCCCCACTTCTCCGCATTCCAAAGCTTCATCACCTGCGCCCCCAGTCGCATCAATAGCACCATGACGCCAAGCACGCAAAACAAATTAATGATACAGCCCATAACAGGGGCAATTTCCCCCGGAAAAAGAGAGGATATGGTGTGTAAAGTCATAAAATGCAAAGGGGGATGGTTATCGTCTTTCACATTAAAATAAACCGATAAATAAGAAAAACCGTCCTGTTCCCCCACAGTGATATACTCCTCAAAGGTATGTGCATCAATCCAGACCGGCTCCTCATATACATCTGCCTTGTAGGACAAAAGCTTACTGGCCCCCTTATTTGCAAGGACATCCTTTATCGTGTCAACAAAATTATCCACCGTCTCACCAAAGGTCTCTCCTCTAAGCTCATTTTCCACAAACTTCGCCAGACGTCCCTTAGGCTGCGTGGGTACAATCCATGGATTAAACTCCCCATTGGCAAGCTCAAAGCTCAAAAGCTCATCCATGTGATACCCCTGCTTCGCATTGACATTTCCTAAAAGCACAATAACAGCGGCCAATAAAACCACCATCTTTGGAAGAAACTTCTTTATTTTTTGCAATAATGCTTTCTTATCCATTGTGCTCCTTTCCATGTCAAGGCTTCTGCACCTCGTACACAAATATTCGATAATAACTGTCCGGCGTCTCAAACGCTTCCTCGTTCAAAAGCACCAGCCCCAGCTCCCTCGCATTGGCAATGTAAGCTGCAGAAAACAGATAATTTCCTCCCAGCTCTCTCAAGGCATCCGTATTAAGCTCAAGATGCGAGAAATAAAATCCGTTTTTTTCTATGGTGTAATAGCCGGGGCATTCCGATCCAAACAAATAACAACGATTGCCCCATTCATCATAATAAGCTCTCAGATAATCGCTTTCCTGTAAAGCCGGTTCTATTACCTTGCGAAAATCATGCTTGTATGCAAGGGAATAGTTGTTTGAGTATCCATCCAGACAATAGAACCCGTGATACAGCGCAGCGGCAGGGTCAATTCCCAGACTGACCACACGATAATCAGACTGTTCAAGCCCTGTATATCCTGCCAGAAACTCCTCCACCTGCTCGTACACACCAATGGCATAATAATCCCCATAACTCATGACCGGATACTGTGGATTACGAAGCTTCTGAATATTGGATTTCACATCACTGTTTTTTAGTATTTGTAATCCTGTAATCCCCAGCGCAATTACCATAAACAAAGTGCAAAGTGCAGTTATCAGCACCTGTTTTCCAACCCATTCTTCCTTGGAAAACAAGCGAAGAACAAGCGCAAGGCAACAGGCCAGAAACAAATACCACAAACAGGGCGAAATCCAAAGGAGTCGATCCAGTTGAAAAGCTCCCAGTGCTCCAAAATGCGACTTAATCGCAACCCCCACTCCACTGTTCCATACAGCAGCCACAAAGGCCAGCACCACATTCACAAACAAGGCACACAGTCCGGTACGTATAACAGAATCCTTAAGGCCCCATTTCCAAACAAAAACCGTAAATACCACAACCCCTGCCACCGCAAAGGCCAGATGATAATCCTGACTGTGTTGTCCGCCGTAAAATAATCCGTTCACCCAACTTTCCCAGAAATTCTCTGCAACCAACCGATATTCCGACTTGTGAGATACGGCTGTCTCACCTATACCCAATACCTGTTTTAACAACTGCAGATTCGTCAGTAAATATCCCAACAGCAAAACAAGCCAAAGCACGCTCTGGCCAATAATCCTTCTTTTCCCTACAGACTTTGTCGACAGCTCCCAGACGAGCATGCCACCATACACCAAAAGCACCGAAACTCCCACCAATGCAAGGGAAGAATTCAATGCAAACATCAGCCCGTAAACTAAGGAAAACTTAAACAGACGCCCCTTTTTCAGTTGCAATATACAATACAAAAGCAAAGGTAAACCATACTGTGAAAATCCATATACCGGCAAAAACGGCAAGACACCATACAAACCAGCCGCTATCACAGACGGAACCGTCTTGCCCGTCACATCCTTCGCCAGAAGAAACATTCCCACATAGCCTGTCAGGCTTCCAATAAGCTGCATCAAAAACAGTGCCCACTCATAATTGCCACCCAAAAACAACAAGACACTAAGAGGCGCCGGCGGTGTAAGTGCAGTCTTAGCTGCACCATTCATAAATTCCGGCAGCACCGACCCTTTCGCCAGATGCTTCGCCTGCAAGATATAAGCAATCATCTCGCCATCCAACTGATCATGATAGGTAACGACCGCATCGTTTCCCAGAACCAGCCATGGCACAAACAAAATGCAAATTGCGAGAAAACCGGCTGCAAAAAAAAGCTTTTCACTCTTTTTCATTCCAAATTCCTCCCGCTTGCTCTTCGTTTACTGCATTCATCGCCAGACCGGACACGGCAAGTAACCACACGCATAAGACAAATAAGGTATTTTTATAATCCATTTTGCCTGCACCATCCATGGTATACCAAAAGATCATGCCTCCCATCGCCACAACGACTGTCCAGAATTCACAACCGTAGATTTTCATCTGCTTTTTAAATAATCTTTCTACGCAGATAAGCAGCCCCAATATCAATGCCATGGTAAACCACCAGCAACTATAATTCGTATACAATTTGCCAACCCGGGCATTTGGCAACAAAAGCTCCCTGTAATTGATACCGGAACAGGAATCATAGGCTCTGCCCTCAAGTTGCAATTGCAAGACAATGGGAGACGCAGTATAACCTGCAACATCCCATATAACTTCTTTTACGACCTGACGCTTTTCATGATCCCACGAAAGAGTGCGCAACTGGGCAAGAACAAAAGCCGTTTTCTCCTCTCCCACATCTTTTATCAAAGCCGGAACCAAGATATTGCGCATCCCTCCGGTTTCATAGGAGCTGTTACTTACATCAGAATAATCAATAAGATTCCAGCTTTCCTCCGGCAGCTTATCATAGCTTTTATAAAGCGTTGTCCAGACCATTCTCTCTGTAAAACGGACTGTAAGAGGCGTCCAGCCATACACAATAGCATCTGCTCCCACAACAATACCCGCTATCACTATCCAGTACACCGATACGGTCAAAATTTTCTTAAAACTGCGAAGCTTTTTAATTAACCTAAGTACAACACCTGTACAAAACAAAACAGCTACAACGATTCCCAATCGATAATCCGGATTTACCAATGTCTGCATAAAAAAGGGAAATGTAAGTACCGAAAGAATCACAAAGCATTCCTTCCAAAGCTCCCACTTTCCCCAGATACTTCGTTTTACGAAGCCAATTACAGCTCCCGTCAACACCATGAATACCACGCAAATAACACCTTCCCCCGGATTAGCCAAACGGGGGAGGGCATTTCCCATCCAGAGTATGCTAAACACAATCTGAATACCAAACCCTATGAAGATTACTCTGCTTAGGATTTTTTGCATAAATACTCCTTACAATCAATGTCCTTAACGGTAAAATTCCTTTACCTTTTCACAAATATAATCCACCTGTTCCTTGGAAAGCCCATAATACATGGGTAAACGAAGAAGTCTTTCACTTTCTTTGGTGGTATACTCATCCTCTCCATGGAAACGGCCATATTTTAAGCCCGCAGGCGCCGTATGCAGAGGAATATAGTGAAATACTGCCAAAACATCATTGGCTTTCAAATGATCTATTAAAGCTGTACGCTCTTCAATATCTTTAGCCTTGATATAAAACATATGGGCATTGTGAACACAGCCCTTGGGCACTACCGGAAGCTCGATTTTACCGGCCTGTGCCAACGGAGAAAGCATTTCATAGTACTGCTTCCACACGGCAAGTCTTGCATCATTCATCTCATCCGCCTGCTCAAGCTGTGCATACAGATAAGCCGCATTCATATCGCTGGGCAGATAAGAAGAACCGTAATTTACCCAGGTGTATTTATCAATCTGACCACGGTAATACTTACTGCGATTGGTTCCCTTTTCACGGATAATCTCCGCATTTTCCACATACTTTTCGTCACGGATTAATAAGGCGCCGCCCTCACCCATGCTGTAATTCTTGGTTTCATGGAAGCTGTAGCATCCAAAATCACCGATGGTACCCAGCGCACGACCCTTATAAGAAGCCATAACCCCCTGTGCAGCATCCTCAATCACCCAAAGATTATGTCTTTTAGCAATATCCATAATCGTATCCATCTCACAGGAAACACCCGCATAATGCACCGGTACAATACCCTTGGTCTTCTCAGTAATAGCCGCTTCAATCTTCGTCTCATCAATATTCATGGTATCCGGACGGATGTCCACAAATACAGGCACTGCCCCTCTTAAAACAAAGGCATCCGCAGTGGAAACAAAAGTGTATGCAGGCATAATCACCTCATCCCCCGGCTGTACTTCCACAAGCAACGCTGCAAGTTCTGTGGCATGAGTACATGAAGTCGTCAACAGACATTTACGGGTTTGTGTGCGTTCCTCGAACCACTCATTACACTTTTGGGTATACGCTCCATCTCCGCATATTTTTTGATTTTTTACACACTCCTGTATATAATCGGCCGCCTTTTCCACATAAGGCGGAACATTAAAATTAATCATACGTTTCTCCTTTCGTCATCCCCCTGACTGATATATTCTATACCGAACTATTTCCAGCTTCCGGTCACATTACCATTCACGCTGTCTGTCACCTGGCTGATAATGTACTTAGGTCTGCCCTTTACTTCTTCATAAATTCGTGCAATATAGTGACCTATAATACCCAGACTCAGCATAATAAAACCTCCAATGATAAGTACCAGAAGAATTACCGTAGTAAATCCTTCCACCGAAGCTCCCATCAGATAGCGAACCAACGTCTGAATCGCCAGAATCACACTTCCTAAAATGGACACAACTCCCATTACCGTCACCATCTGTAAAGGCAAGGTACTAAAAGAAGTGGCATTGGTAATTGCATACTTCATCAGACTCCAAAGAGACCACTTGCTGTTGCCAAACTGTCTCTCCTGCACCTCGTACTCCACCGTTTCCGTGCGAAATCCGGCCCAGAAGGTAAGCGCTCTGAAAAAGGTATTTCTCTCAGGAAGCTCCAAAAGCACATTTACCACCTTGCGGTCCAACAATTTAAAATCAGAGGAAGCATTCATATCAATTTTGATTAACTTACTCATAATCTTATAAAAGATCCCCGCTGAAAGCTTGTAGCCTAAGCTCTCCTTGCCTCGGTCCGCTTTAATGCCTTCCACCACCTCAGCTCCGTTTTTCCACTTTTCCCACATGGGAAGAATTGCCTCGGGGGGATGTTGCAAATCGCAATCCATCACCACAACAGCATCTCCCATAGCCAGTTCCAACCCTGCAAAAATTCCGGCCTCTTTGCCGAAATTACGGGAAAACTGTGCGCCCTTGATGCGCGGATTTTCTGCTGCCACCTTCTGAATTTCAGCATAGGTATTATCCTTGGAACCGTCACTGATAAATACAAGCTCATAATCAATTCCATGCTTGTCCAAAAACTCCGCCAAAACCTTCGCCGTATTGGGAATATTCTGTTCTTCATTATAAGCAGGTAATACAATTGATAACACAGACATCTGTTAATCTCTCCCTACATTCTCTGTCTTTACGTACATAATTCCATCCACAATCTTCACGGAAGATTCCGCCGGAAAACTTTCCATCTCAATATACTCCTGAGAAAAATAAATGTCACCCATCTCTTCAGGCGTCATGATATTTAAACTTGCTCCCAGGTAATTACGCATGAATATTTCATAATTTTCACCGGTATACAACAGCGTATCTCCGTTTAATCCGGTCAGATTAGATGTGACATCCAATGTGATGTCCGTCACAGGATACGGGTTATATCCCACCACACCTACCATGGCAATGGGAATCCCTTGATAATACCCTTCCGTCTGTTCGATTCTGTCAAGCAGACGCACACAGTAGGCATAGGTTTTCTCATATCGCTTTTCCAGATTAGAGTATCCGATATTATCGGTAACGGCATAGTTAAACACCAATACCATTGCTGCAATCAACGCACCCCATCTGGCCAGAATTCCACTCTTTGCATTATCCGCAAAACGCATCACAAACGCCACTGCCAGAATCAGATAAACCACCCATTGATAACGCATCAGCAAATGATATGTTACCTCAGGAGAAATCAAAAGAATCACGTTCGTTGCCAGCGGAAGCACCGGCACCGCCAAAGCTATTATAACGAAAAACCAAACCTTTTTCCACCATTTCCGCTTTATGCACAAACTCACAAGCACTACTGCGCAAACTCCTGCAAGACCCACACAAGCCACCGCAGAATAAACATTATTCATCAACACATTTCCCTTAAGCGTAAAGCTTATGAAATCACGGTACATGTGAGCTATACTACTCAGGCTGAAACCATTGTCCATCCCATTTATGCCCTGATAGGAGGCCAGCTCCTTTCCCTGAATCGCCAAAAGCACCTGTAAAATCACATAATATAACGCAACGCCAAGCCCGCCCATACCAAGATACTTTGCACATTGCTTCATTTTTTCCTTGAGTCCTTCTGTTCCCATGGCAATCAGAAGCACCTCATAACAACAAAGCAAAATTGCGAAGGGAAGGTAAGACTGATAGATTCCCATGCTAAAAGCCAGGCAAAAAGCTCCGGGAATAAATCCTTTTTTCCATTTCTTGGTACACAACACAGACAAAATAGATAAGAGCAGCGAAAGCATATAACCGTCCATAGTAAACACATAAGCAAACGTAGAAGCCAACGCCGGAAAACTTACCAAAAGCCCGCTTACAGCCACAATGGCAGGAGAATCCTCAAGCTCTAAAAGAGCAGTTAACGCCACCGCACCAAGGGACAGAAACACAAGCCCCAAAAGTCCAATCATCCACGGAATGGTATAATAGGACGAAAAGCCACATGCCACCGTCAAAAACCATCTGCCGGAGGTAATCATGTTCTGATCAAAATACATACTGCCCAACCCATCATGATTAGGAATGTCCGATAAAAGAACAGGCATATGAATCAGAAGCCCCAGACAAAAGGCCGCCACAAACGCTGTTTTATATTCTTTTTTTAATGATTTTCTCCAATCTGCAAAACATTCTGCGGGAGTTTTCATCATCTTTTCCATTTACTGTTCCTCGCTAAACTCCTGTATTGCTTCAGCCAAAATTCCGGCCAGCAAAATTCTTCCCTGTTCATTGGGATGGATTCCATCCTCCGTATAAATCTCCCAATCCTCCCATTTTTCGTGAGGATATACATCATGATATAAATCAACTACTTCTACATCAAATTCCTCTGCAATTGCAATTTCCATCTCCACATAATCATCCAGATACACAGAACCGGTATTATATTCTTCACCGGTCAGCTTATGACTGTGATACCATGCATATGTGGGCGTTGCCAACACAATTTTCATGTCAGGATAGCGCTCTTTAAGCGTGGTCAATATACTTCTTAACGCCCCTCCAAAAGTGTACTCATCCATGGGATTTTCTGCATTATCCAGGGGAATTGCCGCATGGTAATCATTAATCCCAAAGGCCAGAATCAATACTTCGACCTTATTAAAGTCAATACACTCCAGCTCATCAACCACATAGCCAAAATACCCGGTAATCTCTCTTCTGCTGCGAACAGTCTGCTGAGCGCCGAAATCATCCGCAACAATCGCCTTAGACAAACCCACCATATTCAACATCTCCGACGTATAATTGTCGCCGGCGTCCGGTTGCATAGAAAGACAGGTTCCGCCAAAGGCGCCATTGTATACCGGTTTCCCTAACATATCCTCCAGTTGTCCTGCAACAGAGCTTTTATCTCTGTTTTGCCCCACAATACTGTCACCCATGATTACTATGGGAAATTCGGTGCGCTCCAAATCGCTTTGTCTGTCGGAATAAGTAAGTACAAAAAGCAACACAAACAACACCAAAGCTATCGCAAAATATATAATTTTCGAGATTATGGTTTGCCTGTTACCCTTCAAAGACCATTCTCCTCCATACACAGCATCCGCGCCAGGCGCTCTGCGCCATGTCCATCTACCAGCAACTGTTCTTTCTTTGAATAATCACTTCTTACATCCAATGATTTACTAAAATCATCAAATAACTCTTCTATCCGATTCAATGTCTGAGCTTTATCCTTATGCCACGCCCCTGCACTGCCTGCAACATCATTATCCTTCAGATAATCCACCAGAAGTTCCTGATTCTCTGCATAGGAAAACGCAATAAAGGGCACGCCCACCGCAGAAAGCTCATACACCGTACTTCCCCCGGCACTGACAGCCACATCACACTGCTTCATAAGTGCCGCCATATCCTGCACATCAAAATGCACCTGAATGTTGGGATATTTCACGGCACGCTCCTGCCAGCCGCTTAAATGAGGACTAAATCTCCCCACCAGCACATGATAAACAATATCCTCTCGATAAATCCGGTCCATGATTTCTCCGGCAATATTATCCGCATCGCCCGCACCGGTAGTAAGAAGCACCTGCTTCACTTCATCCCTTACACAATAGTCCACATCCTGAAATTGTGGACGCAAAGGCACATAGGCTCCTCCCAAACAAAACCTTGCGGACTCGCCACAATACAAATTCTGATAAAGCTTTTCATCTGCAAAAACATTATAATTAATCACCACATCCACGGGATAAGCATGGTTTTGCATATCATCCATCAGACACACTTTTCCAAAGTTTTGCAGTTCTTTCAGATATACATCCGTGACATAATAGCTATCCACAAGGATTATATTTTGGGTGTCTTTTATCCACCGCTCCCACAAAGGAAGTTCTGTTTCCGGCTGCCTGTAATTCGTATGCAAAACTTCTGTATCAAATCCTCTGTCCGAAGCCATCCTTGCAGACTCCTCATCTGCACACAACACCAAAATCGTAGGGGCACCCGGAAGCTTCTTAACTGCATCCGCAATGGTCAGACAACGCATGAGGTGACCTGCACCTATTTTTGCATTTCCATCTGCTCGAATAATAAACATTCTTACTCTCCGAAATCTACCAAATCCCAACTCATAGGGGTTCCCAACTTGGCATCTTTGGTAATCTTACGTCCTAAAAGTTCTTCATAATGCTTGGTATGCAATCCGTTTGCAGGGCGCACGGAACGGAGATTTTCAGGGGTAAACACATCTCCTGCCTTCATATCCTTTGCCACAAAAAGGGAGCGGGAATGCTCTCTTTCCCTAGCCTGCTTAGGCGTCAAATCATAGGTTACCTTACCCAAAGCCTTCTCTATTTTACGGATATTATCCACCATCAGTTTAAACTCAGCAGGCTCCATGGAAAATGCAGAATCTGCACCGCCATCCGCACGGGACAAGGTCAAATGCTTCTCCACCACCTTCGCTCCCAAAGCCACTGCCGCATCCGCTACAGCATGACCCATACTGTGGTCAGAAAGTCCGGCAATACAGTCAAAGGTCTGTGCCATGGAAGGGATAGTTTTCAAATTGATATCTTCATAAGGCGCAGGATAAGAGGAAGTACATTTCAGCAAAATCACATCCTCATTACCCTCCTGCTTACAGGTCTCCACAGCCAGCTCAATATCTGCCAGTCTGGCAATTCCTGTTGCAAAAATAATTGGCTTTCCCAGCTTTGCAATCTTACGAATAAAAGGAATGTCATTAATTTCAAAACTTGCTATCTTGTAAGCCGGTACATTCATCTCTTCCAAAAAATCAATGGCGCTGAAATCAAAGGGAGAGGAAAAGAATTCCAACCCCATCTCTTCTGCTATTTTCTGAAGCTTCGGCTGCCACTCCCAAGGCGTATAGGCCGTCTGATAAAGCTTATGAAGCGTAGTACCGTCCCACAGCGTCCCCTGGGTAATTTGAAAACAAGGATCATCGCAATCAAGGGTGATTGTATCTGCCGTATAGGTCTGAATTTTGATTGCATCTGCGCCTGCATCCTTCGCCGCCTGCATGATGGCCACTGCACGGTCAAAATCCATATTGTGGTTGGCCGACATCTCCGCAATAATAAAAGTGGGAGAATTTTCACTGATAATATGCTTACCGATTCTGATTTCTTTGTTCAAAGTTTATTCCTCCATGGGAAATTCTATTTTCTCATACTTCTTAGTTTCCCGAATCTCTGCCCAGTTTACGGCAGTCATCCGCATATAGGTCACATCATAAAAAACGCCTTCTTTTTCCACTGCGTTTTTCACTTCCTCCACAACCTCGCATCCGCAAAGCTTGTGAAGCTGGATTACACCGGAATTTAAAGTAAACACATCACTGTAAACCGCTGTTTTACCCAGTTTAATCAGTGCATGGTCATACATGCTCATCTCCAGCGCAAGAGCCGTTTTCAAACTGCGTAATCGTTTCTCACCCACGTAGTAAGCCCAGCCCAGATTACCGTCAGGTTTGGTAAGCCCCGTAAGATTAATCACTCCTGCAGGCTCGCCGTCCACCTCAATCAGCCAGTAGCGCACATCCTCATTGGCTGAAACGCCAGCCAGCCATTTTTTCTGACCCTCCAGGGTCAGCTTGGGATTGGTATTCATGTAACGGGTGATATCCTCCGACATGCGCCATTCCATAATCTGTTCCAAATCATCCTCACGGATGTCTCTCAAAGTTACACTCATACACAACCGGCCTTTTCCAAAAGTTCTTTTACACTTGTAAGCTCGATTGCATCATCCAGTGGAATGGATACATCAAGCTGTGTCTCCAACTCACCGATAATCATGACATGTGCCAGAGAATCCCACTCCTCCACGTCTGCAATCTGTGTATCAACAGTAATCGTACCCGCAGGCACCTTCAATAGTTCTTCTATCAATGCAATAATTTCTTGCTGTTTTGCCATTATACTTCCTCCTTTATCTTACCCACAAAAGCGCTCGCAAAAACCGCCGGGCATTTACGCTCATACACCCTTTTGCCGGACTCTCCTTCTACATCCTGCAACTGCTCATAACCAAGCTGAAGATACAAATCCGCCACCGGTTTATTCTTGGTAGTGGGAATATACATACCCCTCAACTGTGTAAAACCTTCTTTTTGCAGACACTGTTCCACATGACTTACAATTCCATGCTCAATATTCTTGCCCATGACACGACAGCTCATGACAAATTCCTCAATCACAGGAACATCTGTCACATCAACAATCACCGCAGCCACCACGCCATTATCGCCAAAACAATCCTCCACCCGATAGGCAAATACCCGCTTATCAGGATTTTGTACAAGCTCCAAAACCTCGCTTGTGGTATGTCTTACCGTGGTCAGATTAAACTGATTGGTCTTGTTTAAAAGGGCCTCCAGACGGGCTACATGCTCTTTCGCATTTACCTTCGTCACCACAATATTCAACTGCTTTAGGTAATCCTCAAAGTTTCCCACGCTCTGCTTTAAGCTCTCACGTTTTGCATTGTCCGCATACTGTTTGGTTTTGTCTCCATCCTCCGCCGTAAGCACAGCTTTCTCAAAATATTCATGATAAATTGCAGTCATGGCAGGAGCCAGATCCTCTGCTTTTTGAGGAAAATCAGGTACAGTCACATCCTGCAAGGTCTCGCTGACCAACATTCTCTCTTGGGGATTATCATCCCAGAAGACAAATGAATCCAATCCCAAGTTAAGCTCCATGGCAAGTTCCATAAGATTTTCATTCTTGGGACTCCAGTTTATTTTCATTGCTGCAAAATGCTTAGGGCGAAGCACCATATGAGGGTGGCTTTGCAAAATTTCCAGCACATCCTCTTGATTATTCTTAGAGACAATCGCCAGAAGAACGCCCTGCTTTTGCATCTGCAAAATCACACGCTGCAAATTCTTATAAGCAAGTCCTGCATGCTCCTCAGAAAGCTGTATGGGCGTAATGTCATGCTCACCCGCAAGGCCGCCCCAGAGGGTATTATCTAAATCAAGCACCAACACCTTTTTGGGGGTGCGATATTCCAAATTCAATTTATCCAAAACAAGTGCCGCCAGTCTCTTCTGTGCTTCACCACTTAAAAGAATCCGGCCCATATACCACATTTTGAGAGAGAATGCATTCTCCTCACCAAGCTGTGTAATCATTCGTCTGTAACGCAAAATCCGCACATTACCGTGTCGCTCGCACAAAGTTCCCAACGCCTCGTCCCAGATGGTTTCAAAAACTCTGCCATCTTGCAGCGCACCGGCCACCTCTGTTTCGAGCCCCCACAAATAGGCATCGCTGATGTAATAAATCTGAGAATCCTTCATCGCACCCTCAAACGCATTAAACCAAGCTTCCACACGGGTCCGGGCCGTACTTTCCGTCAAATCATGCTCCAAAAGCTCCATCAAATCCATGACCAAAAAGGTTAGCTCCGGTGCAAAGGCATGATAAGAGGATGCCGGATTCATCAAAATACCAAGTTCATTGCCGTACCCTTCCGACTCATAAACCTCCGCATCCTTTTGCAGCATGCGTATCAGCGCATTCATATTCACATTGGAAAGCAGTGCAATCCGTCTGCT
>JAZQLH010000003.1:0-62112 GCA_045542555.1 Acetatifactor sp.
CACATCCTTGTGATCATAGTGCTATTGAATATTTTAATCATTACAGTCGCATTAATACACAACTGAAAAGAGAGTTTTCCAGAGCGTATTATCCTCTGAAATTAGATTTTGCAGAGAGTAATCAGGAGTGGAGATGGGGCGATGCGCCTCTGCCCTGGGAAGGAGTGTGTGAATAATGTGGAGTTATGAGAAAAGATTGCAATTTCCTGTAAATATTAAGGAGCCTAATGCAAAACTGGCGCAGGTGATTATTTCTCAGTTCGGTGGTCCTGATGGTGAGCTTGCAGCAAGCATGCGTTATTTATCCCAACGGTATTCTATGAAAGATCGGAAAGTAGCAGGCCTGTTGACGGATATTGGAACAGAAGAACTGGCTCATCTTGAGATGGTGGGAGCAATTGTGCATCAGCTTACGAGAAATCTTTCCATGGAAGAGATTGAGAAGAGTGGGTTTGACAAATATTATGTGGATCATACCGTTGGAGTGTGGCCTCAGGCTGCAGGAGGAATTCCTTTTAACGCTTGTGAATTTCAGGTTAAGGGAGATCCCATTACTGATTTGGTAGAGGATATGGCGGCGGAGCAGAAAGCACGCTCCACTTATGATAATATCCTCCGTTTAATTAAGGATCCTGATGTTTGTGAACCTATCAAATTCTTAAGACAGCGTGAAATTGTTCATTTTCAGCGTTTTGGTGAAGCGCTCAGGATGACACAGGATGGTCTGAATGCCAGAAATTTCTATGCATTTAATCCCGGATTTGACATGTGTGAATCCTGTAAGGGATAGAAAAGGAAATATTTGCTTGACAGGTGATGAAATAAGTGATTAAATATTATCAATTAAACCATCCCATGAGGGAGTAGCGAGCGTAAATCGTAGCAAGTCAACATACTGACCGCAAGGTCTGGCTTGTTTTAAATCGCGAGACTCATGTATAGTTTGGAACTATACATGAAGTCTGTCTATCTGCAAGATAAACCAAGTATAGTTTTCATACTATACTTGGTTTTTTAATACTTTAAATTGTGGAGGTTTTTAAAGATGGAGTGGAACATGATATTTATCTTTAACAGCGTACTCTTGGGAGTAGGCTTGGCGATGGACGCCTTTTCGGTATCCTTGGCCAATGGCTTGAACGAGCCGAAGATGAGAAAAGGCAAGATGTGTGTAATTGCATTGGTTTTTGCCTTCTTTCAGGCATTAATGCCCATGATTGGCTGGGTGTGTGTACATACAATCGTACAGTATTTTAAGGCATTTGAGAAATTTATTCCTTGGATTGCGCTTATATTGCTTGTGTTTATCGGTAGTAAAATGCTTTTGGACGGAATCAAAAATAAGGAAGAGGAGACGGAAAGTGTCGGTGTAGGTTTCACTGCACTTTTAGTGCAGGGTGTGGCGACCTCTATTGATGCTTTGTCTGTGGGCTTTACCATTGCGGAGTATGGTTTTGGCATGGCGCTGGTTTGTGCGCTGATTATTGCAGTTGTGACCTTCTTTATCTGTATGGCGGGTATTATTATTGGTCGTAAGGTCGGAACCAAATTTGCAGGCAAGGCAGCTATATTCGGCGGTGTGATTTTGATTATTATTGGACTGGAGATATTTATTACGGGTGTATTTTAGATGGATATAGTGAGGAATTGTTGATGGAAACATATAATGCAGAGAGGAAACAGGCCATTAGTTTTGCTAAGAGGTGTATCCGGAAAAAGCCTATGCCCTGCAGTTTGGAGAATACATTCAAAAAGCAAGGGCTGGGGCATTTGTTGGGTGATGTTTATATTCGTACTGCAGAACTGATACAGGACAATCAGGATGCAAATAAAGCGCTTATGACACATTTGCAACAAATTTTGCCTTGTATTGCCTTTTATGAGGCACTTCTTGCCAAGGAAGGCAGTAAGGATAAGGCATTGGCTTTATTTGAGAAGTGGTGTTTTTTGAAAATTGAGAAGATGGCTAAATGGATTCCGATTGTGATGAAAATTCCCGGGTTATACAAGAAGATGCCTGCTCTGATGAGGTCTATGCTTGATAAGTTGTTCGGACGTGCAGCCGGATTTGATTATGAGGATGTGAAGCAGGAAAACGGGTTTGCGGTAAATATGATTATTTGTCCCTATGTGGAGACCTGCAAAAAATACGGTTGCCCTGAGCTGGCTCAGTTTTTCTGTAAATCTGATGATATCTGTTATGGTAATATGCATCCGAAGCTTGTATGGGGAAGAATGAAAACCCTGGGAATGGGCGGAGACTGTTGTGATTTTAAGCTGACAATAAGAAAGTAAATTTTTTGTGGATGAATCATGGACAAATTGGTTCAAACGCTGTATGCTGTTAGTAAGACGTTTGGAAGAATTTTTAGGGTCGTAAAAGGTAAAGTGGGGAGGCGTATTATGAAGGCGAAGAAGAAAAAGCGCAAAAACGGGTTCAAGAAGTTTGTCAGAACAGTTTTATTTACAATAGTTTTATGTGTTGGTGCCGTTGGTGGTTTGCTTTATAACAGGTTGTTCTTTAAGGGTGAAGTAAAGGATAAGTATCAGTCCGATAATCCGAAAAGGAATCGTATTTTGGTAAAGACTTGGTTTGGCGAGAAGGATTTTTGTGTTGATGAAGAAACTTATACCAATGTGAAGGTCGGTGACAACTATTCCTTTAAGAAAGAGACTACCGTTGATTGGGTAAAACTTCAGGACAAGCAAAAAAAAGATACAGAAGAGCAGGTGGAGGAAGTAACAGATAAAAAGACAGCGACAGAAGAATTTAAGTTTATCTGAGCATAAATTAAAACACTCAATTTGCATTTGGCAGATTGAGTGTTTTTTAGATGTCGGGCAATCTGTATGTGGCTGAAAATCTAAAAATCGCTATATTTTTTCTTAAATTTGTTAAGAATACTGCTTGAAATTTAAAGAATTGCCATAAAGGCATAGTATATAATATAATAACAAGTAATATGTACAATCTCTTCGGTCATAGCAATATGTAAAGCTCTCCGGGGAGAGAAGTATGATTGCTGAATGGATTGCCGAACTTGATGAGTTGATATGGGGGCCGTGGTTGCTTGTGTTGTTGCTGGGAACCGGAATATGGCTAACCCTTCGACTGGAGTTTTTACCCCTTCGAAGGCTTAAGTTTGCTCTTAGGTGTGCGTTTGGACTGGAATCGGAGAAAGAACAAGTGCCGTCACATTCATTAAAGAAAGATTCATCCAATGGTGTTTCATCCTTTGCCTCATTGAGCACGGAACTGGCTGCTACCATAGGAACAGGGAATATAGTGGGGGTAGCAACAGCCATGGTGCTGGGAGGTCCGGGAGCTTTATTTTGGATGATGGCTGCCAGTGTGCTTGGTCTTGCAACCAAACTGGTGGAAAGCTCTCTGGCAGTGAAATATCATAGCTACAATGAGTTAAACGAGAGAGTTGGAGGCCCCATGTATATCCTGCGGGATGCATTTTCCAAAGCAGGATATAGAAGAAAAAGTTATCTTGGAAGATTTTTGGCTTTTGTCTATGGGATTTTTGCAGTGGCGGCTTCCTTTGGTATGGGGAATATGACTCAGTCTAATTCCATTGCGGAGGCCATGAATGTGACGTTTGATGTTCCGATTGCACTTGCAGGTTTTGTGGCTACGCTTTCTACGATTGTTGTGGTTCTTGGAGGAATTGGCAGTATTGCGAAGGTAACACAGGTGCTTGTTCCTGTTATGGGAACCTTTTACATAGTTGGGACGTTAGGTGTAATTTTGGCAAATCTGGAACGTTTACCTGCGGGAATAGCGGCAATTTTAGTCATGGCTTTTGCGCCGGAAGCGGTGGCGGGTGGGTTTTTGGGAAACTTTGCATCAGCAGCGTCTATATCTGTGGGGCAGGCTGTGCGGATGGGGGTGTCCAGAGGTGTTTTTTCCAATGAGGCAGGACTTGGCGCAGCAGGAATTTCGGCCGCAGCCACAGACACAGAGGACTACATACGTCAAGGGTATATCAGCATGACAGGAGTTTTTTTGGATACTATGATTCTATGTCTGATTACAGGTCTTGCATTTGTGTCGTCGGGTCTGCTTGGAACAACTACGCCGGATGGAACATTGTTAAACGGCACTGAGCTTACAATTGCGGTGTTTGCCGGTACATATGGGGTTTGGGGGGCTCGTTTTATCAGCATAAGCATTGTGTTGTTTGCCTTTGCAACCATTGTGGCCTGGGCTTATCAGGGTGAAAAGGCATTTGAATATCTTATGGGACGAACAAAATATAATATTTGGTATCGCTTTGGATATTCATTGATGGTTTTTGTGGGAGCAGTGTGTTCACTGGAAGTTGTGTGGAATTTTTCTGATATCTGCAATGGTTTGATGGCAGTGCCTAATCTGATAGGAGTGCTGGTGCTTAGCATGAAACCGGGCGGAATCTGTCAGGAGATTATAGAATACGATAAGGGAATCAAAGGAGGATGAGCAATATGAAGGGGTATGAGTTGGCAAAAAAAGTAGAAGCAAGCATTAATGAGGTGTTTGTGGGCAAGGAAGAAGTGGTGGAGAATCTGTTGATTTGTCTGCTGGCCGGTGGTCATGTGCTTTTGGAAGATGTACCGGGTGTGGGCAAAACGACGCTTGCCAATGCACTGGCAGGTAGTATGGAGTGTAGTCTGGGCCGTATTCAGTTTACGCCGGATACATTACCGGGAGATGTGCTGGGTGTTTCTGTTTATAATATGAAAACAGGAGAGTTTGAATATAGCGAGGGTGTGGTGATGAATCAGATTGTTCTGGCGGATGAAATTAACCGTACATCACCTAAAACTCAGGCCAGTCTTTTGGAGGCGATGGCTGAGGGACGGGTTACTGTGGATGGTAAGGTATATAATTTGCCAGAGCCGTTTATGGTGATTGCTACACAGAATCCCATTGAATTTCTGGGCACTTATCCTTTGCCGGAGGCTCAAATGGACCGATTTATGATGCGGCTTACAATCGGATATCCTGACAGGGAACAGGAGATGCTTATGGCAAGAAAACACTTGTCCGGCATCACGGTGGACAAGATTAAACCTGTGTGTAAAGCGGATGATATTATGCAACTTAGAGAGGAGGTTTCCAAGGTTAAGGTAACGGAACCGGTTCTGGAGTATATGGAGGATATCATTGAGCTTACAAGAAAGGAAGAAAACTTTCAGTTGGGGGCAAGCCCCAGAGCTTTGCTTGCGCTTTTGCGTGCTTCCCAAAGCAAGGCGTTTTTGCAGGAAAGAGATTATGTAAAACCTGATGATGTCAAGGCAGTTGCAATGCAGGTTTTAGAGCACAGATTGTCTTTGACTTCTGAGGCAAAGATACGTAAAGAAAGTGCTTCTAAGCTTTTGTATAGTCTGATTGTGAAAGGTAAAATACGGACGGAGTAGGTATGAAAAAGCGAAAATGGATTTGGCTTTGTTTGTGGATACTTTCCCTGGTGGGAATCAGTTTTTATGGAGGAGCGGTAAGCTATGGCCTTTTTGGGGGATTTACAATGCTTCCGGTAGTATCTTTTGCGTATTTGTTATATGTTTATTTGAGGTTTCGAATTTATCAGGAAATTGAGTCCAGACAATTGGTTCGAGGTCAGGCCATGCCCTATTACTTTGTGCTTCGAAATGAGGACAAGTTTGGTTTTGCCAGTATCCAGATAAAAATGTTCCCTGATTATTCTTTTGTGGAGGATATGTTGGAGGACGAAGAATATGAATTGTTACCCGGTGAGGAGTTTATCTATAAAACTAAGATAATATGTAAATATCGCGGGGAATATGAGATTGGTGTAAAAGAGGTAATTATTACAGACTTTTTTGGAATTTTTCGCTTTAAATATACCATTCCCGGGACTATTCGCGCAGTGGTAAGACCAAGACTGATAGAACTTTTGGGCTTATCAAGTGTTTCGGAAATTGTTGCAAATATGGAGAGGGAGTCTTATCAGGCACAGAATGAACCGGATGTGGTTGTGAGAGATTATGTTCATGGTGACAGTTTAAGAAAAATTCACTGGAAAGCTGTTGCTCGTACCGGAAAGCTTTTAGTACGTAAGGATACAGGAAAAGAAAAACAGGGAGTTTTGGTGCTGTTTGACAACTGCAGATACAGCTTAAAAATGGCTGAATATCTTCCTTTGGAAAGCAAGCTGTTAGAATCTGTTTTGGCGCTAACTATGTTTTTTGCCCGAAAAAGTATACCTGTTTCGGTTTGCTATGAGGGAAATAAATTAGAACGAATAGATGTAGCCGGCATAAACAGCTTTGAAGCATTTTATGCCCGAATGTCTGATATGTCATTTGAAGAGGGGAAAAATACTGTTTCGTTGATGGAGCAGGTTTGTGCAGATGGACATTTACAGGATACACAGATTGTCTTGTGTGTATTTCATGAATGGAATGATAGGTTAATGCATGTAGCAGAAGAGATTGTGTCTAAGGGAATTACTGTAATCGCTTATGTTGTGACGGATAACAATTTAGAGGAATATGAAAAATACAATACTGATCGTAGAAAAGTAATTAAGGTTTCCGTGGATGCAGACCTGGAAGGGGTGTTGTAATTGTATGAAGGATAACACGGTCAAAAACATATATCGATTCGTGACCGCTTCGTTACTTGTGCTCTGTGTTTTGTCAGGGGCAGGTAAATATATTGGAATGCCTCAGATTTCGGGAATGCATTTCATTGTGGGGTGTTTGACTACGCTTGTTCTTGCATTGTGGTGCAGACTGGATGCAAAGGGTAGAATGGTCTTAATGCTGTCGGTTATTTTGGCATTGGGAGTTGCCATTCATGGAGAAGCGATATGGAATGATGTCGCAGAAGTATTGTGGGTAGTATTGATTGCGTGCGGTTGTTTTGGTATTTGCATATTAGGGGAACAGATAAGTTGGATTAAGGTGGCCGTGGCGGGCACTTTTCTTGGTGTACTTGGAATTGACTTGTTTGGGGACAGGGATTTTTCTCATGTCGGTGTTGTTGGTGTTTTGTTATATGTTGTTATTGTTTTTGTGGAGTGGACAGAGGCTCATTGGAAAAAGATTCATGCTACAAAAAAGGGGCATTTCATGTTTAGTATTTTGCCTTTTTTGGCGTTATATTTTGTGCTTATGCTTTGGATGCCTGCGCCCGAAGAACCCTATGACTGGCGTTTTGCCAAAGATTTTATCGAAAATGTAAATGAGGCGTTTAAGGTAATCAGCCGCAATTGGATAAATCGTGACAGGGAAGATTTTGGCACCATTGGATTTGATGGAGATGGTAGTCTTTTGGGCGGTATTTCTGATGATAATAAGACGCTTATGTTTATTCAGGGACAGTCAGGACTTAAGACAAATGTGTATCTTACAGGTAAGATTTATGATACTTTTGATGGAATAAGTTGGGAAAATACCAATTCATATACCGAAAATGACAGAGAAATGGATGCACTGGAGACGGTGTATGCTGTACAGAGTTATGATTATGAGGGCGCTGAAAAATATATTGAAAAAGCGAAATTAAAAATATGGTATGAGGATTTCAGAACAGAGTATCTGTTTGCGCCCCTGAAGACGGTAGGATTGTATGATTTGGAGAATAAGGAATATCAGTCACTGGGTGGTAATTATGTATTTGATGAAAAGCAGGGCTACGGTTTGGAATACTGGACTACATTTATGCAGTTGAATGTGGATCATCCGCTGTTTTATGATTTCCTGGAAACGGGGCATGTTGACAATGAAGAGATATTTGATGAAGTGCAGCGAAAAACACTTCCAAAAATGAAATATACATTGACTGACATGGACAATCACAAAACACAAATTTATGAGACGTATTATAAGCCCGTGACATTGTCCCAAGAACTTTCCGAATGGCTTTCAAATGTAACGGCAGGAGCTGAGACGGATATAGAGGTGCTTAAAGCTATAGAGGCTGCACTTTTGCAGATGACCTATACTCAGGAACCGGGTGAACTTCCGGGTAATGTGAACTCGGAGAGTGAATTTTTGGATTATTTCCTGTTGGAAAGTGAACAGGGGTATTGTGTATACTATGCTTCAGCCTTTGTGTTACTTGCCAGAGCAGAGGGGCTTCCGGCTCGCTATGTAGAAGGATTCTGCGTGCCTGTTCCCGGTCCATATGTGGTTCCTGTAACGTCTGATATGGCTCATGCATGGCCGGAAGTTTACATTGAGAACATGGGGTGGATTCCATTTGAACCAACTCCCGGATACAGTGAAATTCGTTATACGCCGTGGGAAATCCAGACGGATGATGCAGGAGACGGTGCAGGATATTCTGCTTCGGATGAAGAAGCTGATTATGAGGACGAAACGCAGGAGCAACAAGAGGCTCTGGAAGAAACGGAGAAGACGGATGAAAATGAGTCCGAGCAGATGTCTTATAATGTTCTGAGAGTTGTTGGATTTGCAGTCTTGTTTGCGGCTTTGGGCGGGATCTTGGTATTATTTACAGATAGAATGATTCGCAGAAGACGGATGAAACGCTTAAGTCCTAAAGAACGGTTTAAGGCAGAGGTTATCGTTAATTTGCGCATATTGGCTGCACTGGGGTATGAACGTAGGGACAACGAAACATTTTCTGAACTTCGAACCAGAGCATGGGCCATTATGGATGGAGATGAGAGCGAGGAAAAACCTGAATTTTTATTCTTGAAATTATACGAGGAATATCTCTATGGGGAATATCCTGTAAAGGATAAAATGCTGGAAATACTATCACTTGAAAGGCAATATCTTATGGAAATGCTTAAAAAGTGGAAACCCGTCAAGTATTTTTATTTGCATTTTTATTATAATATCTTTTAATTTTTAGTGGCGATATACGATGTTTTTTGTTATACTATTATAGGAATTTTATGAGACAACAAAAAATTGAGGACTGGTTGAATGGTCAAAAGAAAGTTTGTCAGTACAAGGCTTTTAGAAAATGGAATGAGAATAGATCAGGCCATTGTGGATGGTTCCGGACGTGCGCTTATCGCCAAGGGTGCTTTTCTGGATGATTTTCAGATTGAATATCTCCAGACAAGAGGTGTAAACGGAGTGTATATTCGAGAAGGCGAGGAAGACCCTGATGATGAGATTGTAATTCCTCTGTATACGCAGGAGGTAATAAAAAAGACTCGTGTGGAGGACCGTGCAAAGGTAAGATTGTCGGAGAGCGTGCGTAAGCGTGTGGGCGAGGGAATCCAATATCTGTACAACAATACGTCAGAGGGTGGCTTTGCGGAGGCGACAGTCAATATTACCAATGAGCTGATGAATGCTATTTTTGAAAATGATGCAATAGCGGTGGATATCGGTATGCTGAAGGTCAGTGACGAGTATACCTTTAAGCATAGTGTAGATGTTGCTACCATGGCTATGATTATCGGCAAGCAGTACGGATTAAATCAGGATCAGGTTCGTGAGATTGGTATTGCGGGACTTCTTCATGATGTGGGAAAGTCTAAGATACCGAACGAGGTGTTAAATAAGCCTGGCAGACTGGATGATGATGAGTTTGCGTTAATGAAGCAGCATTCTTTGTTCGGATTCCAGATATTGAAGGAAAAGGAACAGTTTTCCGATGGTATTATGCGTGGTGTTTTGCAACATCATGAGAAAACGAACGGTAAAGGTTATCCTCTTGGCGTTGATGATGGTAAAATTCATCTTTACGCCAAAATTATATCTGTTGCGGACATTTATGATGCATTGGTGACGGAAAGACCTTATAAGAGTGCCTTTTCCAAGCGTGATGCGGTTGAAATGATTATGGCTATGACACAGGAATTGGATATGAAGTCCATGACCAGTTTTTTGGAGTCTGTTATTTTATATCCGGTGGATAGTATTGTGCAGCTTTCTAACGGAGAAAAAGCCAAGGTGGTGGAGAACAGTACCAAGTATGTACTGCGTCCCAAGGTTGTAAGCATTCAGACTGGTAAGGTGTATAATCTGGCGGATGATATAAACTGTGCTAGTATTATTATTTTGTAAGGATTTAGGAGATGTTTTATGATAAAAAACAACCTGGTGTTAGAGAAGTTTTTGCGCTATGTGCAGGTGGACACGCAATCTGACGAGAGTTTTTCCACAACGCCCAGCACGATGAAGCAACATGAGTTGGCAAAGTTGTTGGTGCAGGAACTTGAGACAATGGGAGCAGAGGATATCACCTATGATGAGGCGCATTGCTATGTGTATGCATCAGTTCCGGCTTCGATAGGATGTGAAAATGCTCCTGTTCTTGGTTTTATTGCCCATATGGATACTTCCCCGGCTGTTTCGGGAGCAAACGTGAAACCCCGCATCGTAGACAATTACGATGGCGGGGATATTGTGTTAAATAAAGATTTAGAGATTATTATGAAGACGGCAGATTTTCCGGGGCTTTTAAAGCATGTGGGGAAGTCTTTGGTCGTGACAGACGGAACAACCTTACTTGGGGCTGATGATAAGGCTGGAATTGCTGAAATTATGTCTATGGCAGAGTATTTGTTAGCACATCCTGAAGTAAAGCACGGCAAAATCAGAATCGGCTTTACGCCGGATGAAGAGATTGGCTGTGGTGTGGATTATTTTGATGTGGAGCTGTTTGGTGCAGATTATGCTTATACCGTGGATGGTGGGCCGTTGGGGGAGCTGGAGTATGAGAATTTTAATGCTGCCGGAGCAAAGCTTATTGTGCATGGAAGAAGTGTCCATCCCGGAGATGCCAAAGGTAAGATGAAAAATGCTATTTTGATGGCTCAGGAATTTCAGAGTCTGTTACCTGTGTGGCAGAATCCTATGTACACAGAAGGGTATGAGGGATTTTTTCATTTGGATAGTTTTAACGGAAATGTGGAAGAGGCTGTTGCTAAATACATTATCAGGGACCATGACAGGACTCTTTTTGAACAGAAAAAGCAGTTGTTTATGGACTGTGCAGCATTTTTAAATCAAAAATACGGGCCGGATACGGTCGCTGTTGAGATGAAGGATTCTTACTACAACATGCGGGAGATTATAATGCCTCACATGCATCTGATTGACCGGGCTTCCAAGGCCATGGAGGAGCTTGGAATTGCGCCTGTAATCAGTCCAATCAGAGGTGGCACTGACGGGGCGAGACTTTCCTTTATGGGGCTTCCCTGTCCCAATTTGTGTACCGGCGGGGAGAATTATCACGGAAGGTATGAATTTGTCTGTGTGCAGTCTATGGAGTTGATTGTAAAGCTTTTGATTAATATAGCGACAAAATACGGAGAGGAATTGAAGTAGTGGAAGAGAATAAGGTTTTAAAAGGGCAGATTCCTGAAAATGAGACAGAACGCCAATATCATTTTATGGATAAAGCGGCAGAGTATGTAGCCAAGCTTACTGAGGAACTTGGACATAAGCCCACTTGCTGTGTAACGACCTTTGGTTGTCAGATGAATGCCAGAGATTCTGAGAAGCTTGTTGGAATTCTGCGCAGGGTAGGTTATGAGATTATTGAGGATGAGAATGCTGATTTTGTGATTTTTAATACCTGTACCGTACGTGACAATGCCAATCAGCGTGTTTACGGAAGATTAGGTGAATTGAAGGGCTTTAAACGCAAGAATCCCAAGATGAAGATTGCTCTTTGCGGTTGCATGATGCAGGAGCCTTCCGTAATTGAGAAGATTAAGAAAAGCTACGGTTTTGTGGATCTTTTGTTCGGAACCCATAATATTTTCCGGTTTGCAGAGCTTTTGTGTGCTGTTTTTGAACAGGAAGATATGGTAATTGATATCTGGGAGGGAACAGAGGCAATCGTGGAAGATTTGCCTGTGGAGAGAAAATATCCTTTTAAGTCCGGTATCAATATCATGTTTGGCTGCAACAATTTCTGCAGTTATTGTATTGTGCCCTATGTTCGTGGCAGGGAGAGAAGCCGTGAACCCAAGGATATTATTCGGGAGATTGAAGGATTGGTGGCCGATGGTGTAGTGGAAATCATGCTTCTTGGTCAGAATGTAAATTCCTATGGTAAGAATTTGGAAAATCCCATGACATTCGCAGAGCTTCTTCGGGAGATTGAACAGATTGAGGGGCTTGAGCGTATTCGCTTCATGACCTCCCATCCCAAGGATTTGTCAGATGAATTGATTCAAGTCATGAAGGAGTCTAAGAAAATTTGCAGACATCTTCATTTACCTTTGCAGGCCGGTTCCACAGAGATTTTAAAGGTTATGAATCGTCGTTACACAAAAGAACAATATCTTGCTTTGGCAGAGAAAATCCGCAGAGAGATTCCGGATATGGCTATTACCACAGATATTATTGTTGGTTTCCCGGGAGAGACCAAGGAAGATGTGGATGAGACCATCGATGTTATCAAGAAGGTGCAGTATGACAATGCGTTTACCTTTATCTATTCCAAGCGTACCGGTACGCCTGCTGCCGCTATGGAACAGGTGCCGGAGAATTTGGTAAAAGAGAATTTCGACCGTGTGCTTAAGACTGTGCAGGAGACTGCCAGAGAGCGTGTGTCCCGTTACGAGGGGCAGGTGATGGATGCACTGGTGGAAGAGGTTAATGAAAATGATGCAAGCCTTGTGACCGGCAGACTTTCTAACAATACATTGGTGCATTTTCCCGGGGATGCGTCTTTGGTGGGAAAGATTGTAAATGTTTCATTGGATGAGTGCCATGGATTTTACTATATGGGGCATCAGGTAGATTAAGTGGGAGTACGAAGGAGATTGTTGTGGAAGCACTTAAGATAATCGGAAGTATGTATGTTACATTGATGAGTCCTATTATTGCCGGGATTGTGAATTCTGTCTGGTGTAAAACAAAGTGCCTGAAAAAGTTGCAAATTCCCATGGACGGCGGGAAAAATTTCTGGGACGGCAAGAGAATCTTTGGCGACAATAAGACATGGAAGGGCTTTCTTGGCTATATAGTATTAAATGTTGTGTGTATGGTGCTCTGGGGCTTTGCTTGTAAGGGATTGGGGCTTGAGACCTATAATTTCTTTTATGGGGAGTCTTTCAACACACCGGTTCAGAATCTGTTAATCGGATTGCTTTTGGGATTGGCATACGCTGTGTTTGAACTGCCAAACAGCTTTATCAAAAGGCGTCTTGGGATTGTGCCCGGTAAAAGTTTGAGCGGATTTTGGAAAGTATTTTTTGTTTTTTTTGACCAGGCGGATTCTGTGTTTGGATGCGTGCTGGTGGTGTGTTTGTACGCACCTATGAGTGTTGGGTTTTACTTTTTATATGTGTTAGTGGGAGCAGTTACGCATATTGTGATTAATATGCTTTTGTATTTCTGTAAACTTAGAAAAAACATGTTTTAATGGGGAGAGAAAATGTTTCAAAAGATAAGCGAAGTGATGAAAGAGTCCGGAGAGACTCTGGGGAATAAGGGGAAATTTTTGTGTGTATTGCATCAGGCAGGCTTTAATGTGCCGGATGGTGTAATTCTTGATTGCGAAGAATATCGAAAGTTTTTGCAGGAAAATGAGCTCTCGGAGCAACTGAATCATCTGCTTGGAGAGTTGAATAAGGAGAATGTGCAGGGAATCAGCCTGCGCATTCAGAAGTTGTTTGAAGGGAAAAAATTACCGAAGAGCACTTTGGAACAGCTGGAAAGAGAAATCGACAAGGCTGCTTACTATGCTGTGCGAAGCAGCGGAAGTAAGGAGGATTTGCAGGAATACTCTTTTGCGGGACAATATGAGACGTTTTTAAATGTGCAGGGGATTGCAGATGTTGAGAAGGCTGTTATTGCCTGCTATCAGTCTATGTTTTCTGAGGTGCTTTTAAACTATCTCTTGGGACATACCATTGATTTTGATGACTTGCTTATGGCAGTTGTAGTGCAAAAGATGGTGCAGTCACAGTACAGCGGCATTTGTTTTACGGTGAATCCCGTTACCGGAAACGACAAGGAGATGTCTGTTGAGGTGGCAGAGGGCCTTGGCGAGAATATTGTAAGCGGTAAGGTTGCTCCTGAGCAGTATTTTTATGACTGGTATGAGAAAAAAGGTCATTTTGACGAGGAAAATCATTTTCTTTCCATGGAGCAATTAATCTCCTATGGAGAGGAGTTTTTGCGTATACAGCTTTTGTTTGGATATCCCTGCGATATAGAATTTGCCATTCGGGATGAGAAACTTTATATCTTACAGGCCAGAAGAATTACCAAAATGAATTATGGAGGCTTGCCGGATATCTGGTCCACTGCAGATTTTAAGGACGGTGGTGTGTCAGCAACGGTATGTACTCCTTATATGTGGAGTTTATATGAGTATATCTGGGAATTTACCTTGCGGAAGTTCTTACTGGATTCCAAGATTCTGACACCAAAGGAAGTGGATAAAAAGCTTGGTGAGATGTTTTACGGAAGGTGCTATTGGAATGTTTCTGTGGTGAAGCTTGCTTTAAGTAAGGTCATTGGCTATAAGGAGCGTGAGTTTGACAGTGAGTATGGTGTGCGTATCACTTATGAAGGGGATGGGGCAACTACCAAATTAAGTGCGAAGACATTATTTGCCATTGCAAGAATGTTCTTTGCTCAGAAGAAGATTTTGCAGGAACGTAACGATAACCATGAGAACTATAAGGCAGATTTGCTGGACAAATATTATAGCTATAAGAAAAAGTATGATGAGCATGGAATCGGTGATATCAAAAAAGAATGGTATCAGCTTACCAAGAAGACTTATTTGCAAAGCGAAGCTACCTATTTTTGGCAGATATTTATTAATACCGTGCATCAGTCACTGTATAAGGACAGTTTGTTAAAATATGTGTCTGAGAGTGAATATCTGGTGCTTTTGGGAGCTATTGATAATATTTCCCATATGTTGCCCTTTTATGACATGTGGGATATTTCCCGCAAGATTCGCAAAGAACCGGGACTTGTTGCGTGTTGGAAGGATGAGGATTCGGCTGTTTCAAAGGATATTCAGAAGTTGATTTATGATTACGGTTATCATTCAGACAAGGAACTGGACGTAACCTATCCTTGTTATTATGAGGATTGTACACCTATCTTAAAGAGCATTGAGGATATGATTGCTTTAGGGGATGAGTTTAGTCCTCTTGAGGATAAAAAGTCCGGAGAAGAAAGGTATAAGAAGATTCTGGCCGATATTGAAAAGAAGGTAGGAAAGCGGAAGTATCAGAAAATCCACACCAAGATTATGAACATGCGTAAGATGCTTTGGTGGCGCGAGGAGTATCGTGATATTTCCACCCGTTTTTATTACATTATCAGAATTTATACCATGGAACTTGCCGGGAAACTGGTAGAAGAAGCGGTATTAGAGAATACAGAGGATATCTGGTATCTTAAGGTTTCCATGTTGTGGGATTTCCTCGATGGAAGGATTGGTCAGGATGAACTCAGAGCTGCAGTCAGAAGCAATCGGGAGTATTACAATGCCTACGCCAATTATATGAGTGAAAATGAGATTGGCGGAAGCTTTGGAGCTGACAATGCAGCTTTGGATGAGACTGATGGCAGTGTAATCAAAGGACTTGGTGCAAACAGCGGTGTGGTGCGTGGTACTGCCAGGGTAATTGAAGACTTTAGCCAGATAGGAAGGCTAAAGGAAAATGATATTCTGGTAACCAAATTTACGGACACCGGTTGGACCCCCAAATTTGCCATTTTATCCGGTATTGTCACGGAATATGGCGGCATTCTGTGTCATGCGGCGATTGTGTCCAGAGAGTACGGTATTCCGGCTATTGTAAGCTGTCATGATGTGATGCAAAAGATAAAGGATGGTCAGACCATCACTATTGATGGTGCAACCGGCTGTATTACCATAGAGGAATAAAGGGGTATTTCGGTGGAGTGTATTGAGTTTCATCAGGAAAAAAAGTACATAAAGGATTTTTTGAATTTGCCTAAGCAGTTATATGCCAAGGATAAAAATACGGAGAATCCCGGTGAGGTGCAACAGTTTTTGGAGGGGACTCATCCTTTAAGCGGGTATTTTGCTTTGCACAAATTCTTGGTGTATCGCAATAAAAAGGCAGTAGGACGATTTGCAATCACTATATATCCGAAAGATATGACGGCGTATTTGGGATTTTTTGAATGTATAGAGGATGAACAGGTTGCTTCCTTTTTGTTTCAAAAGGCTTCGGAGCATGCGGCCCGGCTTGGCTGTGCGAAGATTGTGGGTCCTGTGGATGGGTCGTTTTGGAACAAGTATCGTCTGAAAATTAATCTTTTTGATAAGTTGCCCTACACGGGAGAACCTTACAATCTGCCCTATTATCAGAAATTCTTCTTGGATAATGGATTTAGCGTTTGTGAGCATTATACTTCTAATATTTACAATCAGGTGGATTCGGCTGAACCTTTGTATGATAATCGATATCAGACATTTACGGATAAGGGGTATCGTATTATCAGTCCTGTAAAAGAGGATTTTGATAAGGTTATTGGAGAGCTGTATGAGTTGATTACGGAGCTTTACAGCGATTTTCCTATATATAAGGACGTGGCTTACGAAGATTTTATGAAGATTTTCTCTGACTATCGTTACATCATCAATATGGATATGGTGAAGATGGCTTATTATGAGGAAAAAGCTGTGGGATTCTTTGTCAGCGTGCCCGATTATGGGAACAAGGTGTATCATCTAAAGAGTCTTAAGAATTTGTTGCAGGTTTTACAGATTAAGAAAAGACCGAAACGCTATGTAATGCTTTACATGGGGGTACATAAGGAACACAGAGGTCTTGGAAAAGCCCTTGTGGGCAGTGTTATGGAGGAGCTTCGTGTAAGTGGGCTTCCCAGTATCGGTGCTTTGGCAAGGGACGGGAAAATTACACAAAAATATGGCGAAGAACATATTGAAGAACAGTATGAGTATGTACTGATGGAGAAGGATTTAAGGGGCGATGATATTTAAGAAGACATTATTAGAAAACTATTCCAAATGGAAAGACAGAGAGTATGTTTATGAGAAGGTAAACGAAAGCTTCCAAGCCATAACATACGGTGATTTTCTGGAAAAGTCCCATCTGCTTGCCGGATATCTGTTAAAGCAGGGCCTTTCAGGGAAAAAGGTAATGATTTACGGTGAGAATGCCACAGCACTTATGATGGCTGATTTGGCAGTGCTTGAGTATGTGGGTGTCAGTGTTTGGATTTCCAAGGAGTGGACCAAGGAAGAAGTTGCAGGCACACTGGATTTTCTGGATGTTTCCTGTATTATTTATGGCGAGGAAAAGCGTGAGATTGTTGAGGAAGCTGTAAAGGGGTATCCTGAGATTTGTTGTATATGTACTTCGGATTTTGAAAAAATATGGGAAGGGGAGACTGTGTCTGTCACAAGCTCACAGGCGGCTTTTATGGAAATGTTTGAGCCGCAGGATAAGAATATATGCTGTAAGATTGTTTTTTCCAGCGGGACAACGGCGGCACCCAAAGCCGCAATGTTGTCCAAGAAGAACATCTTTGCAGGTGTGGAGTCCTTATATCGCAGATGTCCGTTTAATGAGGGGGATGTAGATTATTTATTTTTGCCGCTGCATCATACTTACGGCGGGATTTACAACTTCTTGTATTCCCTGATTTTTGGATTTTCTATATATCTGTGTTCGGATATTTCCAAGATTGGACAGGAGCTTTTGGAGGTGCGGCCTACACTGTTTTGTGGTGTGCCCGCTATTTTCAGAAGACTTTATGAGGGATATGGAGCACATATTGGTAAAGCCTTTGGTGACAGAATACAGTATCTTTTCTGTGGCGGCGCTTCTTTTGAGGAGGAGATACGAAAGGCTTATATTGATGCAGGACTGAATCTTATGGGAGCCTATGCGTTGTCGGAGACGGCTTCTACCTTTGCCATTCAGTACCCCGGGGACCCGGATGTATCCTGCGCAGGAACCATTGCAGAGGATTTGGAAGTGAAAGTGATTCATGCAGATAGCGATGGTGTGGGCGAAGTTGTGGTAAAGGGCGACAATGTGTTTATGGGTTATGCCAATGACCCGGAGCTGACTGATAAGTCTTTTACTGAGGATGGTTATTTTAAGACCGGCGATTTGGGATATATTTTACCTGATGAGAGAACCGGCGGACAGAAGCTTTATATAACCGGGCGATGCAAGAAGATTTTAATTGGCGAAAATGGGGAAAATGTGGAACCCGGGCATCTGGAGCGGCTCATTGAGGAGAAAAATAAAAATATCAACAAGGCTCTTATGTGCATAAAAGACGGAAAGTTAGGATGTGTTTTGTATCTGAAGGAGCCGGAGGATAGGGATTGGCAGGCGTTTTTTGATGAAATCAATGAGACACTTCCCAGATATGAGCGTATAAAGCATTTCAGTGTGGAATTAGATTCCGTGGAGAAGAGGTTGAAGCAGTAGAATGAAATATATTGTCAAGTGTTCATATTGTGAAACTACATACACAATAAATGTTAATGGGAAAAACAAAAATTTTTGTTGCAGCTCTTGTGGAGCACCAAACGGTATGGATGATGTAGTTGAGCGGATTGAAGAAAAACAGGACAAGAAAGATGGTTATAGTATTCCAGGAAGACAATTGTGGAAGAAAGATAAAGAATTGGATGCAATAAAAGCATTTAAAACAGAGGATTATCCTTTTATAGAAGAACCCACAGCCGAAGATTGGTCCAGGCAGGATAGAAAGGATAGATTTTTCATATCTTTAATATTAATTATTCTTGTAATATGTTTGATACTCATGTCACCTATATGATTAAAAGGAGGAAAAATAATGGATGCAATGCAGAATTTATTAACCAGAAGAAGTATTAAGAAATATAAGGCGGATATGGTGCCGGAGGATGTGATTGCTCGTATCTGTGAGGCAGGAACCTATGCCGCAACGGGCAGAAATCTTCAGGCGCCCATCATTCTTGCTGTGACCAATAAGGAGATGAGAGACCGTCTTTCCAAGATGAATGCGGCAATTATGGGAAGTATGGCAGACCCTTTTTATGGGGCGCCTGTAGTGTTGGTAGTGCTTGCAGATAAGTCTGTGAATACCCATGTCTATGATGGTAGTCTTGTAATGGGGAATCTGATGCTGGCTGCTCATGCGCAGGGTCTTGGTAGTTGTTGGATCCATCGTGCCAAGGAGGAGTTTGAATCTGAGGAAGGTAAAGCAATTTTAAAGGAGCTTGGAATTGAGGGCGATTATGAAGGAATCGGTCACTGCATTCTGGGGTATCCGGATTGCGAGACGCCTGCTGCCAGAGAACGTAAAGAGAATTATGTGTATTGGGTGAAATAAATGCTGAGGAGGCTGTTATGGAAGCGCAGGAAAAAGAGGTAAAAGAAGGCGTATATATCGGAGAGTATCTTGCCAAGGATGTGTGTGCATTTTGTAATGTTGAATGGCAGGAGGATATGGATTATACCGATAAGAGGCTCAGGGTTGTTCGTAAAATATGGACTATGAACAATGGATATCGTTCTTTTTGCTGGCCTGGGGCTTTTTTGCCTATGGATTGGTTGGCATACAGAGGTATGCTTAAACAGGCTTTTTGGTTGGATGTTTTTGCGGCAATAGGACTTTCGTTTTTGCTTGTTTTATGCAGCGCATTTGGTATGTTTGTCGAAGCTGAATTCGGATATAGTGCAGGAATCTGGACAGAAGCCATTTTGTGTATAATTTGTATTGCATTATTTGTTTGCACAATGGGACATATCACAATAAACATGTACAACGATTATGTTTTTAAATGTCTGGATGAAAGAAAACTAAAAAATCGCAAGGATGTAGATTGCCCTGAACTGGAAGCGAGCTTAAGAGCACAGGGTAAACCCTCTGTAATCAGAGCAATTCTTTTTAGGCTGGCAATTGTCCTGCTTTTTGAGTGTTTGGAAGGTGTCTGGATGATTTTGGCCTATGGTGTTTTGGGGCTGTGATGAGGGGCGAATATGATGGATGAAATGAAAGAGCTGGAAATACTGAAAAAGAATCTTGAAGAGTATAATGAGTGTGCAAAACGAAAGAGAAAGAAAAGGAATGTATTTATAGCAGCATTTTTGCTTGTTTGTGTGCCCCTTTATCTCTATTTAAGATTGTTCAATACAAAGTTTGAATGGAATGAAGCGGATAAGCGCTTGGATGTTAAATATAGTACGGCATGGTATATTCGATATCCGGCAGAATATGAAGGGCATTCTTGTTGGTCTGCAGGAAGTGATTATGAATATTTCGGAACAAGAGCGCCGCATGTGTTATATATTTATTTTGAAGACGGGATTGAATTTATACATAACTTTCAGTCAGACACTCTTTTGGGAGTACGTATTCCGGATACAGTCTGGTTTATTGGATATGGAGCTTTTTGTGGGAATAATCGAATGGTACATATATCATTTCCGGAAAAGATGCAAAATGATCTTATCATATTTGATGAGGCCTTTCGAGGAGCTGCATTACGGGAAGTTGTATTGCCTGAGGGAACTTCTGAAATAGGCAGCTTGGCATTTAATGGATGTAAATGGTTGAAAAGAGTGGAAATTCCAGGCAGTTTGGAAAAGGTTAATGCAACCTGGTTTGCAAATTGTAATCGTCTTGAAACGATAAAATTGAATGAAGGTGTTGAATGTATTAAAGGATCGTTTTATGGGTGTGAAAAATTAAGAGATATCCAATTTTCAAGTACATTTAAATATGCTACAAGATTGGCATTTGATCACAGTGGTTTATGGGATGTTCCTCTCTCAACATTACAATTTCCTGAGGGGGCATATTATGCATCTAATGGCACAGGGCATCTATTGGATTATGATTTGCAAAATAAGCACGTTTCTGAACTGACCGGAATTTCGTTGGATGTTTTGAAGGAAGCATCTGATTCGGAAAAAGTGTGGATTGAAGGGGTGTGGTATCAGTTTCCCATGGGATATGATGAATTTATGCAACAGGATTCATGGGAGTTGGTTACAGAAAACGAGATGAAGGACAAAACACATTATGATAAGGTGTATACAATGAAGCTTGCGCCAACAGAAATGATAATGGAGTTTTATTTAAAAGATTCAGAGATTGTTGGCTGTGTTGCGCCTGGGAGGGGGCATAATGTTGTGATGCCGGGCGGATATGTGTGTGGTGTTTCAAGGGCGTACAGAGCATTTTATGAACATGGTTCGGATGTGCTTTCAATCATATCGATGGACCGAACATCTTACTATATTGGCGATGATTACAAATATTGTGTGACTGTTGAATGGAAATCTTCTTATGACGAAACTGTTTCGTATGTCGATTTTTATTATGATGAAAATCTGGTCGTTGAATAGAATGTAAGTTTTGATAGAATGCTTGATTTACAAATACAATATTTTGTGGTATTATGTAGGGTGGATTCGCAGTGCTTGTGTATCCACCCTTGATTTATGTATATGTATAACAGGGAATCTAATGAGAAGAACAGGAGTACTTGGTTGTGGCTGAATTAACTCCCATGATGCAACAATATATGGAGACCAAAAAGCAGTGTCCGGACTGTATTTTATTCTATCGTCTGGGCGATTTTTATGAGATGTTTTTTGATGATGCATTGACGGTTTCCAAGGAACTGGAGCTGACGCTGACGGGCAGAAGCTGCGGACAGGAGGAGCGTGCGCCCATGTGTGGCGTGCCTTATCATTCGGTAGAGGGTTATTTGACTAAACTGGTCAGTAAGGGTTATAAGGTGGCAATCTGCGAACAGGTGGAGGACCCGAAGCTTGCAAAGGGCTTGGTAAAACGTGATATTGTGCGTATTGTCACCCCCGGTACCAATCTGAACATGCAGTCTTTAGAGGAATCCAAGAATAATTTCCTTATGTGTATTGCACATATGCAGAATGGTATCGGTATTTCTGCGGCGGACGTTACTACCGGAGATTATTATGTGACGGAAGTGGAAGATTTGCGCAAACTCATGGATGAGCTTATGAAATATCAGCCTTCCGAAATTATCTGCAACGATGCCTTCCTTATGAGTGGCGTGGATGTGGCTGATTTGCGCGGAAGACTCCATATTTCCGTAAATGCCTTAGAGCCTCATGTGTTTGATGATGAGAGCTGTAAGAAGGCGTTGATGAAGCATTTTAAGGTAAATACCTTGATTGGACTGGGGATAGAGGATTTCCCTTCGGGACTTCTGGCGGCAGGTGCCCTTTTGCAGTACCTATATGAGACACAAAAGAGCAGTCTGGAACATTTCACCCATATTTCTCCCTATCTTACCAGCAAATATATGTTGCTTGACAGCTCAACCAGAAGAAATCTGGAGCTGACAGAGACCTTGCGTGAGAAGCAAAAAAGAGGCTCTCTTTTATGGGTGCTTGATAAGACCAAGACCGCCATGGGTGGACGTACCCTTAGAAGCTACATAGAGCAGCCCTTGATTGACAAGGCTGACATGGAGAAGCGTCTGGATGCTATCGAGGAGTTAAATAAGGACAGTGTATCCAGAGATGAAATCAGAGAATACTTAAATCCCATCTATGATTTGGAGCGTCTGTTGTCCAAGGTGACTTACAAGACGGCCAATCCCAGAGATTTGATTGCCTTTCGTAATTCCTTGGAGATGTTACCCCATATTAAAACGGTGCTTTCTGCTTTTTCCAAGGAGGAACTTTCCGGTATCAGGGAGCAGATTGATGCCCTTGAAGATATTTATCAGTTGATTTTGCAGTCTATCGAGGAGGAGCCCCCTATTACCATTCGTGAGGGTGGCATGATTCGGGACGGTTTTGACGAGACCATTGATATGCTTAGAAGTGCCAAGCGGGACGGTAAGCAGTGGCTGGCAGAACTTGAGGAGCAGGACAGAGAGCGCACGGGCATCAAGAATCTTAAAATCAAGTATAATAAGGTCTTTGGTTATTATTTTGAGGTAACCAATTCCTACAAGGATATGGTTCCTGAGGATTATATCAGAAAGCAAACTCTTGCCAATGCGGAGCGTTATACCACGCCCCGATTAAAAGAGCTTGAGGATACTATTTTAAATGCAGAGGACAAGCTTCAGACCTTGGAGTATGACCTTTTCTGTAAGGTCAGAGATTCTATTTCCATGGAGATAGAGCGTATTCAGACAACGGCTAAGGCCATTGCCAAGTTGGATGTGTTCGCATCTCTTTCTGTTGTGGCGGAGCGTAATCATTATGTGCGTCCCAAGCTGAATGAAAAGGGTGTTATTGATATCAAGGAAGGTCGTCATCCTGTGGTGGAGCAGATGATAAACAATGATTTGTTCATTGCAAATGACACCTTCTTGGACAATGGAAGTCATTGTATCAGTGTAATTACAGGTCCTAATATGGCGGGTAAGTCTACTTATATGCGTCAGTCGGCATTGATTGTGCTTCTGGCTCAGATTGGTTGCTTTGTGCCTGCAAAGTCCGCCAATATCGGCATTGTGGACCGTATTTTTACCCGTGTGGGTGCCTCAGATGACCTGGCAAGCGGACAGTCGACTTTTATGGTGGAGATGAATGAGGTGGCCAATATTTTGCGCAATGCTACCTCCAACAGCTTATTAATTTTGGATGAAATTGGCCGAGGAACCTCTACCTTTGACGGTCTTTCTATTGCATGGGCCGTGATTGAGCATATCAGTAACCGTAAGATTCTGGGAGCAAAGACCCTGTTTGCCACCCATTATCACGAGCTCACGGAGCTTGAGGGTAAGATGAACAATGTAAACAATTACTGCATTGCTGTCAAGGAATGCGGAGATGACATCGTTTTCCTTAGAAAGATTGTAAAGGGCGGTGCAGACCGAAGCTATGGTATTCAGGTAGCCAAGCTTGCCGGTGTACCGGACATGGTAATTGACAGAGCCAAGGAAATTGCAGAACAGCTTTCGGACAATGACATCACCGAGAAGGTACAAAGCATTGCTGTAGATAATAAAGGTGACAACAAAAAGAGCGCCAAGAAAACCACTCAATATGACGAGCTGGATATGGCCCAAATGTCTCTATTTGACACCGTGACAGACGAAGATGTGTTAAAAGAGCTTATGGAGGTGGAAGTAACCACCCTAACCCCTCTTGATGCATTGAACACATTGTATCGTCTGCAAAACAAGTTAAAGAACCGCTGGACAGCGGAGTGATAATATAATTTGACTTTTAATTTGGTTATCTGGGTTTATGATATGGTAACTATCGATTAGACGCTTTGTGTTCTACCACGGGACCTTGAAAAACGTCGGTACTTGGGTTGCGTACTTTGCAACCCTATGTACCGCTACGATTTTTCATGGAGCGAGAGCGTTCCGTGGGAGAATACAATGCGTCTCAATCGATACAGTTGCCGGTACCCTAAAGTCCGGATAACCAAATCAAAATGCAGATACCTTTGGAGGAACCATGCCCATTATACATGTTTTGGATTCAGAGACAATTGATAAAATAGCTGCCGGTGAGGTAGTGGAGCGACCTTCCAGCGTGGTGAAGGAGTTGGTGGAAAATGCAATGGATGCAGGTGCAACAGCCATCACGGTGGAAATTAAGGATGGCGGTATAGAATTTATCCGTGTGACGGACAATGGTCACGGCATGGATAAAGAGCAGGTGCGCAATGCGTTTCTTCGGCATGCCACCAGTAAGATTGACAATGCGGATGATTTGGTTCGCATTTCCAGCCTTGGTTTCAGAGGTGAGGCCTTGTCCAGTATTGCTGCCGTGTCGAAAGTAGAACTGATTACCAAAACAAAGAGCAGTCTGACGGGTACAAGGCTTGTGCTGGAGGGTGGTGTAGAGAAGGATTTCTCGGAGATTGGCGCCCCGGACGGAACGACCTTTTTGGTGAGAAATTTGTTTTTTAACACCCCTGTGCGTCGTAAGTTTTTAAAGCTTCCTGCCACAGAGGGAGGTTATATTGCAGATTTGATGGAACATCTGGCGCTTTCCAGACCGGATATTTCCTTTAAATTTCAGATGGGCAGTCAGGTGCGCTTTCATACCACGGGAAACGGTGATTTGAAAGAAGTTATCTATCGCATCTATGGTCGTGAGGTGGCGGCATCTTTGGTGCCGGTTCAATTAGAGCAAAATGGAAATAAGGTGGAAGGTTATCTGGGAAAGCCTATTTTGGTGCGATCCAACCGCAATTTTGAGATCTATTTTATTAACGGTAGATTTATCAAGAGTAATTTAATTGCAAGGGCCTTGGAGGAGGGCTATAGAGAATATCTGATGCAGCACAAATTCCCCCTTTGTGTGCTGCATATTACCATGGATCCGAGACAGGTGGATGTAAATGTTCATCCCACAAAGATGGATGTGCGTTTTAGTGACGGAATGACATTCTGTAAGATGTTGTCTGACGGTGTTCGTGAAACGCTGAAAAATCGGGAGATGATTCCCGATGTGAAGCTGGAGGATGAGAGAGAGGCGAAAAAGGCTGAGCGGGCAGAGCAACTTCAGAAACAAAAGGAACATACGCCGGAGCCCTTTGAGGTACAGAGAGCAACCTCTCACCGTGTGATGGAGGAAACGAATTACAAAGCGTCTTCTGAGCAGACCAAGGGCTTGTCCTCTCAAAATGAGTTTTACAAAAGTCCTGTATGGTATCGCGTAAAAACTGCGGCGGAGGAGATTGAGCGGGATAAAATTGTACAGGGTGAAAAACCTAAGGCGGTAGCGCCGGTGGTGGAAGCTGCTGCAATGCAGAAAAATACGACGGAGACGGAAGAGTTCTTCTTTGAGGATAATACTGTCAAATCGGATGTGCGGGCTGATGAGAATGTGGTAGAAGCACAGTCGGTTGAGCCTGTAGTAGAAACGACAATACAGACGTCGGAAGAAGACGTTAAACCTGCGCAGATGAATCTCTTTGAGGAGAAGCTTCTGTCTGTGGATAATCGTAGCAAATATCGTATTATAGGTCAGGTGTTTGATACCTATTGGATGGTGCAGTATGAGGACAAGTTATTTATCATTGACCAGCATGCGGCTCATGAGAAGGTGAAGTATGAACGTTTAATGAAGCAGTTTCGTGAGAAAAACGTAACTTCTCAGCGTTTGATGCCGCCTGTGATAGTCAGCTTGTCTGCTCAGGAGGAAGTGGTGCTTTCGGAGCATATGGAGACCTTTGAGAGTCTCGGTTTTGAGATTGAAGCTTTTGGCGGCAGGGAATATGCGCTTCGCAGTGTGCCCGTGGATTTGTATGGATGTAGTGAACGGGAGATGTTTTTAGAGGTGCTGGATGAGTTGGATGGTGGTGTCAGTCGTGGCAGTTTTAAGGTTGTGGAGGAAAAGATTGCTTCCATGTCCTGTAAAGCGGCGGTAAAAGGCAATAACCGTCTTAGTTTGTTGGAGGCGCAGGAGTTGATTGATGAACTGTTGACCTTGGAAAATCCCTACAATTGTCCTCATGGCAGACCGACCATCATCACTATGACTCAATATGAAATGGAAAAGAAGTTCAAACGTATCGTATAGCAGAGGGGCTTTAGTGCCATTCTGCGGATAGGGGATAGGATAATAAAATGGAACAACAACTACCCAAATTGATTATTCTTACCGGCCCTACGGCTGTGGGTAAAACTAATCTGTCCATCCGGCTTGCTAAGGCGGTTGGCGGAGAGATTATCTCGGCGGACTCCATGCAGGTTTACAAATATATGGATGTGGGTTCGGCCAAAATTACCAGAGAAGAGATGCAGGGTGTCCCCCATCATTTGATTGATATTTTGGAGCCTTGGGAGGATTTCAATGTGGTGGCTTTTAAGGAGTATTGCGTAAAAGCCATGGAGGAAATCTATAAAAGGGGACACGTGCCTATTCTTGTGGGAGGAACCGGCTTTTATATTCAGGCAGTGCTTCGGGATATTGATTTTACGGAAAATGAGGATGACACCGCATACAGACAAGAACTGGCTGAATTGGCAGAAAAAGAGGGGGCACAAAAGCTTCATGATATGTTAAGAGAAGTGGATGAGGCTTCGGCGGAGGCTATTCCCGCAGGGAATGTAAAACGTGTCATCCGGGCTCTTGAATATTATAAGCTTACGGGAGAGCCTATTTCTGTTCATAACGAAAGGGAGCGGGCCAGAGAGAATGCTTATAATGCCTGTTATTTTGTGTTAAACGATGACAGGGATACGCTTTATGAACGCATAGAAAAACGTGTGGATCTGATGCTTGAACAAGGTCTGGTGGATGAAGTGCAGCGTTTAAAGGATATGGGCTGTAAGCGTGGACAGACCGGCATGCAGGGACTTGGCTATAAAGAGATTCTGGATTTTTTGGACGGAGAGTGTACCTTAGAGGATGCGGTTTACCTGATTAAGCGGGACACCCGCCACTTTGCCAAAAGACAGCTTACCTGGTTCCGAAGAGAGAAGGATGTCATCTGGCTGAATCGTCCGGAATTTCCCGGCGGAGATGAAGAGATTTTAAAATACATGCTTGAAAAGATAGAACGGAGATTTGAAAATGAGTAGTTTAAGAATGATGGAACCGATTTCGGACTTATATAAATCTATGGGTATCTGTGAACCGGTTTACTATTATGGTGTAAAGATTCTGGAAGGACTTTCCGAGCGTTTTGCTGCTATTGATGCGGTGGCAGAGTACAATCAGTTAAAGGTATTGAGAGCCATGCAGAGAAATCAGGTCAGTGAGGCCTGCCTGCTCGGTACAACCGGCTATGGCTATAATGATATTGGCAGAGATACCTTGGAAGCGGTATATGCAGATGTGTTCCACACAGAGGATGCATTGGTACGTCCTCAGATTACCTGTGGAACCCATGCGCTGGCGCTGGCACTTATGAGTAATTTGCGTCCCGGTGACGAGCTTTTGTCCCCTGTGGGCAAGCCCTATGACACGCTGGAAGAGGTAATCGGCATCCGTCCCTCCAAGGGTTCTCTTGCGGAGTACGGCGTGACCTATAAGCAGGTAGATTTGCTGCCTGACGGAAGCTTTGACTATGAAAATATCAAGAAGGCTATCAATGATAAGACACGCCTTGTGACCATTCAGCGTTCCAAGGGCTATCAGACCAGGCCGACCTTGTCTGTAAAAAGAATTGGCGATCTGATTGCTTTTATTAAGAGTATTAAACCGGATGTAATCTGTATGGTGGACAATTGCTATGGCGAGTTTGTGGAGACTATGGAGCCTACTGATGTGGGGGCGGACATGGTTGTCGGGTCTCTTATCAAGAATCCCGGTGGCGGGCTTGCGCCCATCGGCGGTTATATTGCCGGTAAAAAGGAATGCGTGGAGAATGCAGCGTACAGACTGACAAGTCCGGGCCTGGGCAAGGAGGTAGGGGCTTCTCTTGGAATTCTTAAGGATTTTTATCAGGGACTGTTTCTTGCACCTACAGTGACTGCCGGTGCGTTGAAGGGAGCAATATTTGCGGCTAATATTTATGAGAAACTTGGATTCGGTGTGGTTCCCGATGGTAGTGAGTCAAGGCATGATATTATTCAGGCAGTGACCTTTGGTTCGCCCGAGGGTGTGATTGCGTTCTGTCAAGGAATTCAGGCGGCGGCGCCTGTGGATTCCCATGTAACTCCTGAGCCTTGGGATATGCCCGGATATGATGCCAAGGTCATTATGGCGGCAGGTGCTTTTGTGTCAGGTTCGTCCATTGAGCTTTCTGCGGATGGTCCTATCAAGCCACCCTATGCGGTTTATTTCCAGGGCGGACTGACCTGGCAACACGCAAAGTTCGGCATATTAAAATCTTTACAGTCACTGGTCGACAAGGGCCTTGTCGACATTTCATGCTTGGAGTAGGATTTTAAAAGATTAAGAAGAAATAAAATTGCTAAATTTTGTATACAGTGGTTCTAATTTATGCTACAATAATTGACAGTGCAGATAGAAATGATTGCATGATTCATAGGAGGAATACTCATGAAAAGAGTAAACTGGCTTTTGATCTGGCTGGTATTAATCGGGTTTGTTCTGGGCACCGTAATTGCACAGATTTTTCCCAACACATTTTTAAACTATGGTCAGGTGTTTGGTCTTAGCAGCCCTGTCGAATTGAATATGGGCTTTTTGATTTTGACCTTTGGCCTTAAGTTTAACATTACCATTGCAGGAATTATCGGTGTGATAATTTCCTTTGTGGTATATCGGTTTATCCGATAGTTTTAGGTTTATGCATTCCTGCGCTTTGGAGAAGGCGAAGGAGGATTATGCAGACAAACAGAAAACAACAGGTAAAAACACCGGATTTGCCCTATGAAAAGTTTGAGCGGTTTGGTGCGGAGGCTTTGACAGAACGGGAGCTTTTGGCTATCATTTTACGTACCGGCACCAAGGAAAAGAGCGCACTTGAGCTTGCGGGGGATGTTTTGTCCCTGGCCAAGTCGCCCAGAGAAGGATTGTTAGGGCTTTATGACGTTACACTTGAAGAGTTGATGGAGATTAAAGGTATCGGTTTTGTGAAGGCAGTAAAACTAAAATGCCTGACAGAACTGTCCATGCGCATCAGCAAAAGTAGTGCAAGAGAAGGTTTGGTGTTTAATTCGCCCGATTTGGTGGCACAATATTTTATGGAGTCGTTGCGCCACAAGGACACAGAGTGTGTGATTGTGGTGTGCCTTGATGCAAAGGGGCGGATGATTGAAGAAAAGAAGTTGTCTGACGGAAGTGTGCGGATGTCTTTGATTTCACCCAGACAGATTTTTCTGGAGGCACTTCATGCAAAGGCTGTTAATATCATTCTTGTTCACAATCATCCAAGCGGTGATCCTTCGCCCAGCAGACATGATAGAGAGCTTACACAGAATTTGCATAAGCTGGGGGAAATGATGGACATTCTGCTTTTGGATCACATCATTATCGGTGATAACAGTTATTCAAGTTTTAAAGAGCTGGGATATCTGTAAAAATACAAAAGTAATATTTATTTTACGGAAAGGGGCTATCCATGATGGCTAATAATGTGTTTGGTATCGATTTGGGTACCAATAATATCAAAATTTACAGTCGTAACGACGACAATATTGTTGTAGAGAAGAATATGATTGCCATTGAAAATAAAAATACGCTGTTTGCATACGGCGACTCTGCATTTGAAATGTATGAGAAAGCTCCGGGAAATATTCATATTTCCTATCCTTTGTCCAATGGCGTTATTGCAGATATCAAGAATATGGAGACCTTGATTCATTATTTTGTAGGCGATATTCAAAAAGGGAATACTAAGCCCTCTGATTTCTTTATTGCAGTGCCCACTGATGTAACTGAGGTGGAGAAGCGTGCGTTCTACGACCTGATTAAGGATGCCAATGTAAAGGCAAAGCGGATTATGGTGGTTGAGAAGGCTGTTGCAGATGGTCTTGGAATGGATATTGATGTAAAGAATTCTCAGGGTGTGCTGGTTGTGAATGTAGGCTATGAGACTACTGAGATTTCCATTCTTTCTCTTGGAGGTATTGTGCTTAGCCGTCTGATTAAGGTGGGTGGTCTTAAGTTTGATGAAGCTATCAGGGCTGCGGTAAGAAGAGAGTTTTCTTTGATTATTGGTGGCAAGACCGCAGAGACTGTAAAGATGGCCCTTAAGGAGTTGGAATCCCAGGGCAAGGGTGCAGTTGTATATGGCCGTGATATTGTTACCGGCCTTCCTGTGGAGAGAGAGATTCCCACAAAGCTTGTGGATGAGTCTTTAGAAGAGCACTTTAACACGATTATTGACAATGTAAAGGTGATTCTGGAGCGCACTCCCCCTGAGCTTGCGGCTGATATTTATCGTCATGGCATTTATTTGACAGGTGGTGCTTCTCAGGTGAATCATTTGGCAGAGCGTCTGGCGGCAGGTACCGGACTTAAGGTGAATGTAACGGACAATCCACTTACCAGTGTGGCGGCAGGACTGTCCAAAATTATCAAGGATGATAACTATAAATCCGTTGCTTATGCGATTGAAGGGATGAGTAAATGAGCCCGATTGTAAAAAGAAAAGGGGAGAGATTTACTTTGCCGAGTAAGTATCTCCTTTTTATATTAACTGCATTATGTATCTTTCTGATGCTTCTGACCTTTGGTACCAATGTGTTTAATAAACCACTTAATACGGCTGTAGGTTATGTGGTGGTACCTTTTCAACAGGGCATCAGCAAAGCGGGAGAGTGGCTTTCTAAGCGGTCCGAGGAGCTTGTGCAAATCAGAACATTATTGGATGAGAACGCAGCTTTAAAGGAAGAGGTTGCTATGCTTACGGAGGAAAACACTCTTCTTCAGCAGGATAAGTATGAGCTTAATAAGCTTCGTGCGCTTCTGGAATTGGATGAGCAATATGGTGATTATGAGAAGACCGGTGCCCGGATTATCAGCAGAGACTCCGGCAACTGGTATTCTTCTTTTATCATTGATAAGGGAAGCGATGATGGCATTATGGAGGATATGAATGTTATCGCAGAGGGCGGTCTGGTAGGGCGTGTTACTGCAACGGGGCCCAACTGGGCAAGGGTAACCTCCATTATTTCTGATAACAGCAATGTTAGTGCCATGACATTAGCCACAGGAGACAATTTGATTGTGTCCGGCGATTTGCAGATGATGTCCGAGGGTGTGATTACCTTCAGCAAGCTTGTTGATAGCAAAAATGTTGTGGTGGAAGGTGATAAAATTGTTACCTCTGACATCAGTGATAAATATCTTCCCAACATACTGATTGGGTATATACATACCATCAATATCGATAATAACAATCTTACCAAGTCCGGCTATATCACGCCTGCGGTGGATTTTGAACATTTGAGTGAAGTGCTTGTCATAACAGATTTAAAACAGGTTGTGGCAGAGGAAGAAGTGGAAAAATAAGGGAGAGATTGTATGCTCCGCAAAATTATTGTAGCTTTTTTGATTTTTATAAGTTTTTTGTTGGAATCGGCGGTTTTTAACCATTTTGCGCTGGCTGATATTGTGCCGAAGTTTACCATTATCCTCACATCTGCGTTTGGATTTATGCGCGGAGATAAGGAGGGAATGATAATTGGTTTTTGCTGCGGCCTTCTAAGCGATATTTTTTTTGGAGGCGTACTGGGTTTCTATGCTTTGATTTTGACTTACATTGGCTATATCAACGGGAAATTTTCGCGTATTTTCTACCCGGAGGATATAAAACTGCCTATTGCGTTAATTGTGGTAAGTGATTTGTCCTATGGTGTATTGTGCTATATTTTGTTGTTTCTTTTGCGTGGAAGATTTTATTTCCCTTACTATTTCACATCAATTATTTTACCCGAGGCACTTTATACGATTGTTGTAACCGTGTTTGTATACCCTGTCATCCTCAAGATTAATCAACTGTTAGAGGTGAGGGAAAAAAGGAGAGCTCAGAAATTTGTTTGAAGAACTTCGTGAAAATCTGATTAATTTCATAACAAGCAGACTTACGCTTTTGACGCTTCTCTTTGCGCTTTTAGGCGGTATTTTGATTTATCGTTGTTTTGAGCTTCAGATTGTGAAAGGAGAGGATTATCTCAATGATTTTGTGCTTTCCACAGAGAAAACCAGAGATATTTCCAGCGCAAGAGGCAATATTTTAGACAGAAACGGTTATGTGCTTGCTTATAATGAACTTGCATATTCCGTAAAAATAGAAGATGTCTACGAGAATACCAACAAAAACCGTAATATGAATGAAACCATTTTTCGGTTGATTAAATTGATTGAACGAAATGGAGATAATGTAATTACGGATTTTAAAATTGTGATAAATGAGGATGGTGATTTTGCTTTTGCGGCGGAAGGGGCTGCCCAGACCCGTTTTCTGGCGGATGTATATGACCATACGTTGATTGGAGATGATGTGTTAACCCCTGAAGAGGCGGCATCTACACCCTTGGAGGTTATGCAGCATTTGAGCCGTAACAAAGGAAGTGGTTTTACCTTTGGGATTGGTGATTATGAGGTGGAGGGCGATTCCGGTACGGAATTTATTCCCGGTAAGGGTTATACCAACAAAGAGTGGTTGCAGATGGTAACCATTCGTTTTGCCATGCAGCAAACCTCTTATCGTAAATATATCGGTACAACTGTTGCCACTAATGTAAGTGAAAAAACGGTGGCAGTTATTATGGAAAATGCAGAGGAGCTTCCAGGTGTGACAATCGAGGAGGATACAGTCAGACGATACAATGACAGTAAGTATTTTGCCCATGTATTAGGTTATACAGGCAAAATTTCTTCGGACGAGCTTGAAAGCCTCAATGCACAGGTTGTAGCGGCAGGCGGAAGTGAAGATACATATACAATCAATGATGTGGTTGGAAAAAGCGGTCTTGAAGCTACCATGGAGACTACCTTACAGGGAACGAAGGGCTATGAAAAGGTGGTTACCAATGTTACAGGTAAGGTGATGCAGATTTTGGAGCGGACGGAGCCTAAGTCAGGACAGGATGTGTATTGTACTCTGGATCGTGACTTGCAGATAGCCACTTATAATATTGTGGAACAGAAGCTGGCAGGTCTGCTTTCCAGTAAAATTATCAATGCCAAGGAATATAAACCGGCGGAAAATGCTTCCAGTTCGGATATCAAAATACCTATTTATGATGTGTATTTTGCTTTGATTAACAACAATATCATAGATATTAAGCATTTTTCGGCGGAAGATGCAAAAGAGACGGAAGTGGCGGTACAGGAGAGTTATCTCGTTTATAAGGAGGAAGTATATAATAAGCTTCGGTATGAGCTTACAGAAGGAAAAACTCCCTATAAAAAACTTTCCAAGGAATATCAGGTATACCAGAGTAATATTGTGAGCAAGCTTCAAAGCAATGGCGTTATCATGACAGAAGTGGTAGATACGCAGGATCCTACCTATATTGCATGGACGCAGGAAGAGGTAATCAGCTTAAATGAGTATCTGGAATATTGTATTGACCGAAACTGGATTGATGTAAGTAAACTGGATTTGGATGATAAATATTCGGATTCTACGGAGATTTATAATAAGCTTCAGGATTATATTATTGAGATGATTGATCACAATACAGAGTTCCAGAAGCGCTTTTATAAATATATGCTGTTGAACAATCGGATTAATGGCAAGCAGATTTGCATGATTTTATGTGAGCAGGGCAATGTTGATGTGTCTCCCGAGGATGAGCAGGCTCTTTACAACAATCGTATTACGGCTTATAAGTTCATGAAAAATCGTATAGATAATCTAGATATAACGCCTGCACAATTGGCACTTGATCCTTGTAATGCTTCCGTGGTAATCACGGATGTAAACACAGGTGAAGTGCTTGCCATGGTGTCCTATCCTGGATACGACAACAATAAGATGGCTAACTCCATTGATGCGGAATATTATGCAAAGCTGAATGCGGACAAGTCTCAGCCACAGCTCAATTATGCTACGCAGTATAAGGCAGCGCCAGGCTCCACGTTTAAGATTGTTTCTGCGTCGGCGGGATTGATGGAAAATGTTATTACGCTTCGGGGAAATGTGAACTGTATCGGCACATTTACAGAAATTACGCCGTCTCCCAGATGTTGGAAAGTATCAGGACATGGTAATGAGAATGTGACTACGGCAATTCGGGATTCATGTAACTATTATTTCTATGACCTGGGATATAAACTGGCAACCCGTGATGGGGTCTATAATGAAGCGGCAGGCCTTAACACCTTATATAAGTATGCTGATTTATATGGTCTGACAGAGAAGTCCGGTGTGGAAATCAGTGAATATTCTCCGGAGCTTTCTGATATTGACCCGGTCCGTTCATCTATCGGACAGGGTACCAACAGTTTTACGACAGTGGGACTTGCAAGGTATACGGCCACTATAGCAAACCGGGGAACATGCTATAATCTGACATTGCTTGACAAGGTAACAGATTCTCAGGGAAATGTGATTATAAATTATGAACCGGAGGTTCGAAATACCATTGATATGCCTGACAGCTATTGGGATGCCATTCACAGCGGTATGCGTCAGGTGGTGCAAAACAAGAGTTACTTTGCGGATTTGGCGGTAAATGTTGCGGGCAAGACCGGTACTGCAGAGCAGACCAAATCTCGTCCCAACCATGCGCTTTTTGTATGTTATGCACCCTATGAAAATCCGGAAATTGCGGTGGCGACCAGAATTCCCTTCGGATATTCTTCGGACTATGCGGCGCAGACTACAAGAGATATTATTAAATATTATTATGGTCTGGCAGAAGAGGAAGAGTTGATAACAGGTACGGCAGATACGCCGGATGCCGGAGTTTCCAATGAACTTTAAATAAGAGAGGTAAAAGAAAAAGGAGTATGAAAGACTCTGTTTTAATTAAAAGTTTTCCTCATGGAATCACTTTGATTTTAAAGGATGAGGTTTTGTTTGAGGAGCTGCTTGCGGAAGTGTCCATGAAATTTGCAGAGGCAAAGGCCTTTTTTGGAAAAGCGAGCATGGCTCTTTCTATAGAAGGACGAATGCTTTCAGATGTGGAGGAGCTTCGTGTTTTGGAGGCTATTCGTAAGAACAGCAATCTTCAGATTGTCTGTATTGTGGGCAAGGATGAGGAGACGGATAAGAAGTATGTCAAAGCATTGCAACAGGTAGAGCAACGTCTGGATTGTGACGGAGAGGGACAGTTTTATAAAGGTTCTCTTAAAAATGGTGAAGTAATTGAGACGGAGGGTAGCATTGTAATTATGGGAGATGTGTATCCCGGATGTGCCGTTATTTCTGCCAAGAATATTATTGTGCTGGGGGGCCTCTACGGAGAGGCCTATGCCGGTGGTAACGGGCAGGACAATGCCTATATTGTAGCGCTTGAAATGGAGCCGGAAAGATTAAAAATCGGCGATTTCAAATATAAATACGCAGGAAAAGCTCCTAAATGGGGCATTAAAACCAAGATACAGCCGAAAATTGCATATGTAAAAAACAAAAAGATTGTCTTCGACGGACTTACCAAAGAATTACTGGGTTCTTTTTAAAATCGAATCCGGGGGACGACACGCATATTCCATATTATCAAAAATAAGAAAATGGAGGTTTATGTATGGAAAACGAGTCAAAGCAGCAAGGCTGTGAGGTAATTGTCGTCACTTCAGGAAAAGGCGGAGTGGGTAAGACCACCACTTCTGCAAACGTCGGAACAGGTCTTGCAAAGCAGGGTAAGAAGGTGTGTCTGATTGACACGGATATTGGTCTGCGTAACCTGGATGTGGTCATGGGACTGGAAAACCGGATTGTCTATAATCTTGTGGATGTGGTGGAAGGAAATTGTCGCTTAAAGCAGGCGCTGATACGTGACAAGAGACATCAAGGGCTTTATTTAATGCCTTCTGCACAGACCAGAGATAAAAGTGCTGTTACACCGGGGCAGATGATTAAAGTCATTGACCATTTAAAAGAACAGTTTGACTACATAATTTTAGATTGTCCTGCGGGTATAGAACAGGGTTTTCAAAATGCGATAGCCGGTGCGGACAGGGCGCTGGTAGTTACCACTCCGGAAGTTTCTGCTATCAGAGATGCAGATAGGATTGTAGGACTTTTAGAAGCCAATGGTTTCAAAAAGATGGATTTAATTATCAATCGTCTGCGTATGGATATGGTGAAAAGAGGCGATATGATGTCTGCTTCAGATGTGGTAGACATTCTTGCTGTTCCGCTTATCGGTATTGTACCCGATGATGAGAATGTTGTAATTTCCACCAATCAGGGGGAGCCGTTGGTTGGAAGCGATTCTCCGGCCGGTATTGCATATGGTAATATTGTGCAGCGTATTTTAGGCAAGGAGGTTCCTTATGTGAATCTTGAGAGGGGAATCTCTTTTTGGACAAGGGTTACAGGTATTTTTCACAAGGCATAAAGGAGGGAGTTTAAATGCGACGTTTTTTTCGTAAAAAGAGCTCCTGCCAGGTTGCCAAGGACAGGTTGAAGATTCTTTTGATTTCTGACAGAGTCAACTGTTCACCTGAGATAATGGAGCTTATTAAGGCTGACATTACAAAAGTAATATCAAAATACATGAAGATAGATACCACAAATATGGATATTCAGATACATGCTAAGGGAAGTAAAGGAACAAGGGGGAAGACGCCGGTTCTGTACGCTAATATTCCCATATTGGATCTGCATACAAAATGAGGACAGTATGTTCAGGAGATATAGACTTAGAGACTATGATTTTAAATTAATATTCATGACGACGGCTCTGGCTGCCATTGGCGTAATTGCCATTGGCAGTGCAGAGGAGTCTCTGCAGCTTAAACAGTTGTATGGTGTATTGGCAGGTGTAACAATAATGATTGTGTTATCGTTTGTCAATTATAACAGCCTTCTTAGGTTGTATTGGCTGATGTATGCAGGTAATGTAGGACTTCTTTTGCTGGTTATGCTTTTGGGTGAAGATCATAAGGGTGCCCAGCGTTGGCTTCAATTAGGCCCCATTACATTTCAGCCGTCAGAAACTGCGAAAATTTTATTGATTTTATTCTTTGCACAGTTTATTATGAAATATAAGGAGAAACTAAATACGCTGAAAGTTCTTGCGGCCTGTGTGGGACTGGTAATTGTGCCATGGGTTTTGATATTCAAACAGCCTGATTTGTCTACAAGTATTGTGGTTCTTGCTATATTTTGTGTAATTCTGTTTGCGGGAGGAATCAGTTGGAGATATATTATCGGAGCTGCATTGGTTGTAATACCGGCACTTATTGTGATTGTATCCATTGCGGTACAGCCGGATCAGACGATTTTGGAAAATCATCAGCGTAATCGTATTCTTGCCTTTATTGACCCCGAGGAATATGCTACTGCGGAGGCGTATCAGCAACTCAATTCCGTTATGGCCATCGGTTCCGGTCAGTTGGACGGCAAGGGTTATAAGAACAATGAGATTACTTCTGTTAAAAACGGAGATTTTATCTCGGAGGCTCAGACAGACTTTATTTTCGCTGTAATAGGGGAGGAGTTCGGATTTAAAGGCTGTGTGGTTGTGATAGTTCTTTTGATGGGAACGGCTCTTGAATGTGTTGCCGTAGCCAGAAGAGCCAAGGATATGGCGGGAAGAATCATTGCTGCCGGCATGGGAGGCCTCATTGCTTTTCAGGGATTTTTTAACATTGGTGTTACTACGTTTATCCTGCCGAATACGGGGCTGCCGCTTCCTTTTGTAAGCTACGGTTTAACTTCGCTTATGAGTTGTTTTATCGGTATCGGTTTTGTGATGAATGTACGGCTTCAGGCCGGGAAAAATACGGGCCAGTCATAGGTCGACAGTGAGAGGGTATGGTTATGAATATAGCGTTGATTGCACATGATGCCAAAAAGAAACTGATGCAGAATTTCTGTATCGCGTATAGGGGTATTTTAAGTAAGAATGATCTTTATGCAACAGGAACTACCGGCAGGTTGGTGGAGGAGGTTACCAATCTGAATGTACATAAGTATCTGGCGGGTCATTTGGGCGGTGAACAGCAGATGTGTGCTCAGATTGAGCACAATCAGATTGACTTGGTTATTTTTCTGAGAGATCCTTTGACGCAGAAAATTCATGAGCCGGATGTTAATAATGTGGTTCGTCTTTGTGACAGCTACAATATTCCGTTGGCGACCAATCTTGCCAGCGCAGAGCTTTTGATTAAAGCACTGGATAGAGGAGATATGGAGTGGCGTGAAATTTACAGGTAAAAATTATCAAAAAAGAATGATTGCGCTTATTATGGGATTTGTGCTTGGAGCGTCTTCTCTCGGCGGATGCGGTGATATGAAATATGGTATGGATTATCGATCGGCTGCTCAAGTCAGCAGTTTCAACGTAACTGTGGGACAAAAGAGCGGACAGGCGGAGAGCTTTGCGGCTGATTTGTGTGTTGTATCTGCGAATATGATGGATGATGATGCTGTAGATATGGCTAAGGCGGAAGCGGCGGTGCTTTTTGACGTAAATGGTCAGGAGGTGCTTTATTCCAAAAATGCGCACGAAAAGATGTATCCGGCCAGTCTTACTAAGGTAATGACTGCTTTGGTGGCGCTTCAGAATGCTTCACCGGATCAGGTGCTTGTTGCAACTGATGCTGTGAAGATTACGGAGCCCGGAGCCCAGTTATGTGGACTTAAGCCGGGAGATTCCATGACGCTTGCACAGGCGCTTCGCATTTTGCTTTTATATTCAGCCAATGATGTGGGGAATCTGATTGCAGAGAATGTAGGCGGTAGCGTGGATGGGTTTGTGGAGATGATGAACAAGGAGGCTAAGCGACTTGGTGCCACCAATACTAATTTTGTCAATCCCCACGGGCTTACGGATGAGAATCACTATACTACACCTTATGATATGTATCTGATTTTTAATGAAGCTATTAAGTATGAGTCTTTTGTTGAGATTATTCAAATGACAAATTATCAGACGACTTATTATGACAAAAACGGCAGGGAAAAAGAGGTGGATTATAAGACCACAAACCGTTTTTTGAAGGGTGACTTTCAGCCGCCCACCAATGTGAATGTAATCGGTGGTAAAACGGGTACAACCAATGCGGCAGGTCATTGTCTGATTCTGCTTTCCAGAGATACAAAAGGTGCTCCGTATATTTCCATAATTTTGCGAGCGGAAAGCAATGACTATCTATATCAACAAATGACAGATTTATTAGATGAAATAAACAAATAGTAGTTGTTTTTTGGTATGGAATACACTATAATAGAACTATATTGAAAAGGTCTTAAAATTAATATACAACAGGAGGGTTAACCAATGGTTCAGTTAATTGTAGGCGAAAAAGGAAAAGGTAAGACAAAGCATTTATTGGATAAGGTGAACAGCCAGATTAAGGATATTGCAGGTAATATCGTATATTTGGATAAGAGCACCAAGCATATGTATGAATTGAATAATAAGGTTCGTCTGATTGATGTATCAGATTACATGATTGAGGATGCAAGCGCATTTGTTGGTTTTGTTTGTGGTATTATCTCTCAGGATCATGATTTGCAGCAGATGTATTTCGACAGCTTTTTGAAGATTTCTCATGTGGAAACTCAGGATATTGAAGGCGTGGTTGATAAGCTTTCTAAGGTAAGCGAGAAGTTTGGTGTAGACTTCATCTTAAGTGTATCTGTTGATGCGGCAGCATTGCCTGAGAGTTTGAAGAGTATGGTTATTGTCTCCCTGTAATATTTGATTAAGATTATGATGGATTGCAGAAAGCCTCGGAGCCTCCGGGGCTTTTCAGCGGATTGCGGATTGTTTTGGAGGAACTTAAATTGGCATCGAGGACCGGGGCAAAACGGACAAGAGGGCAAAATAAAATAAAGAAATACAGAAAACCGTTGAATATCAATATCGGAATGATTATTTTTGCGGTTATTTTTGTCTATGTTGTAGCTTGCGTTGTGCTTTATTTTCAGACAAGTCATATTGTTCGGTATGAGGTAAAAAAAGGTTCTCTGGCTACAAACAAGATATATCGAGGCGTGGTAATTCGTGATGAGTCTGTGATAACCACCAATTCAGCAGGCTATGTAAGTTACTATGCCAATGAGGGTGAGCGTGTCGCGGTAAATGATCTTGTTTATATCATAGATGAGACTGGACGCTTGAATGAAGCTCTTGAAACTGCAGGTATGGAAGAAAATACTTTGAGTGAGAAGGAGCTTTTGGAATTTCGAAGTGAATTGGTGAATTTTGCCCATGGATTTGATGAAAAAGAGTTTTCAGGTGTGTATGAGACCAAGAATTCTTTGAAAAATACTGTTCAGAAACTGGCCAATGTCAATATGTTGGAACGGGTAGAACAATTAAATTCCGGTTCCGGTGTTAATGGCATTGTAAGTCGTAATTATGCGCCACAGACAGGCATTGTAAGCTATTGGGTGGATGGCTATGAGACATTGACGCCCGAACAGGTGACGGAAGAGATTTTTGACAAGAAAGCTTATGAAGAAAAAAAAGTTCAAATGTTGAATGGTACTCTTCTCGAGGCCGGAGATGCGGCATATAAAGTATCCACGGATGAAAACTGGTCTATCGTTATTCCCATTGAAGATGCTGAAAAGGGTGCGCAGCTTGAGGCTGAGGAGTATATCAAAGTCCGTTTCCTTAAGAATCAGTATGAATCATGGGCTGCTGTAAAACACTTAAGTAATGGTGATGGCAAGCATTATATTCAACTTTCCTTTACCAACTCCATGATAACTTTTTCTAACGAAAGGTTTCTGGAGATAGAGCTTCTATTGGGTGATGATGCCGGCTTAAAGATTCCAAATTCGGCCATTGTTGACAAGGAGTTTTACCTGATTCCGGAGGCATTTGTGATTCCCGAGGGAGATACGGGTAAGGGGCAGGTGCTCAGACAGTATGTTATGGATAACGGAGAGGTTTCCAGTAAGCTTTATGAGATTTCTCTTTACAGCTATGATAAAGAGTCCGGGGAGTATTATGTGGATGCGTCTATTTTGGGCTCGGAGAATATTCTTTTGAAGGAGAACGGTCAGGAGACCTTTGTTGTCAGCAAAAGAGCCACACTTACCGGTGTTTATAATGTAAACAACGGTTATGCGGATTTCAGACAGATTAATATTTTGTCCCAGAACGAGGAGTATGCTATTGTAAAGGCGAATACGCAATATGGCCTGAATGTGTATGATTATATAGCCTTGAATGCGGAATCTGTCAGGGATGACCAATTTATAAATGATTAACGGAGGCTTGGCAGATGATTCTTGACAATATGAAACATGTGCAGGAGCAGATAGAGGCTTCCTGTTTGAAAAGCGGACGGGACGTAGCGGATGTCACCTTGATTGCGGTAAGTAAAACCAAACCTGTAGAGCTTTTGAAAGAGGCTTATGATGCAGGAGCCAGAGACTTTGGAGAAAATAAGGTTCAGGAGCTTTTGGATAAAATTCCACAGATGCCGTCGGATGTCAAATGGCATATGATTGGTCATCTTCAGCGCAATAAGGTAAAGTATATTGTTGATAAGGTTTATTTGATTCACAGCGTAGATTCACTGCGTCTGGCTGAAGAAATCAGCAAAGAGGCAACGAAAAAAGGAATTGTTGTGAATATTCTTGTGGAGGTAAATGTGGCCGGTGAGGAAAGTAAATTCGGCACAACCTTGGAAGAAGCAAAACAATTGGTATATGACATAGCTCAATTACCCGGAATTTGTATCAAGGGACTGATGACAATTGCGCCATTTGTGGATAATCCCGAAGAAAATCGAGAATATTTTCGCAAATTGAAACAATTGTCTGTTGACATCATGCGTGAAAAAGTCGATAATAGAAGCATGGGTGAAGTCCTGTCCATGGGTATGACAGGCGATTATACAGTTGCCGTGGAGGAAGGTGCTACATATGTCCGGGTTGGGACAGGCATTTTTGGAGAGCGGGACTATAAAAAGGAGAGTTAACAATGGGTGTTATGGACAAGTTTCTGAATTATATGAAATTGAATGATGAAGATGATGAATATTACGATGAGGATTATCTGGACGATGATGATGAGGTTGTAGAGCCTGCGCCCAAGAAAACTACATCTGCGAAAACTGTAAGAGAAGATAGTGAGTCTGCATATGAGAGTAAACCTTCAAGAAAGACTGTTCAGCCGAAGGTAACTCCTATTCGTCAGAATGTAACCCGCAAAATGCCCGGTAACGGCATGGAGGTTTGTGTAATTAAGCCCAGCAATGTAGAGGATGCAAGAGAGATTACAGAGACTCTTTTGGCTAATCGCACTGTTGTGTTGAATCTGGAAGGGTTAGATGTGGATATTGCACAGAGAATTATTGATTTTACTTCCGGTTCGTGCTTTGCGATCGGCGGCAATTTGCAGAAGATTTCACATTATATCTTCATTATTACCCCTGCCAGTGTGGATATTTCCGGAGATTTCCAGGATTTGCTTGGTGGTTCCTTTGAGATGCCTTTTAATGCAGGAATCTAAGATAAACGAATTTGCGGGCTTCCCGGACAGGGAAGCCTTTTTAGGAGAAAAATATGGCACAGAGATTACCGGTTTTGTATAATAAGAAGCCTTGTTATGATATTGTATATGCTCGGTCCTTTGATGGGTTGTTGGAGGAGTTAAAAGAGCTTGGTGTGGAAGAAAAACGCATTTGTATTGTTACTGACAGTGCGGTGGATGCTCTTTATGGCGAAGCAGTGTTGAAGCTTTTGGAAGGAAACTGTAAGAAAGTTGTAAAGTACGCTTTTTCTGCCGGCGAAGCGAGCAAGACACTTGATACTGTGAAAGAAGTTTATAAAGTTCTTATTGAAGAAGGACTTGACCGCAAAGATATGCTGATTGCATTAGGTGGAGGCGTCGTTGGTGATTTGACCGGCTATGTGGCAGCTACTTATCTGCGAGGAATTGATTTTGTTCAGGTTCCCACAACACTTTTGTCTCAGGTTGACAGTTCCATCGGTGGTAAGACCGGCGTAGATTTTGACGGTTACAAGAATATGGTTGGTGCATTTAAAATGCCCCGTCTTGTATATATGAATATGAAGGTTTTAGAAACCTTGGAAGAAAGACAGTTCTTTTCCGGCTTTGCAGAGGTTATGAAGTCGGCGCTTATCAAGGATGCGGCCTTCTATGAGTGGCTTATCGAGAATATGTATGAGATCTGTGAAAAAGATATGGATGTTTTGGAAGAGATGGTAATGCGAACTAACGGCATTAAGAAGCTTGTTGTGGAGAAAGATCCTACAGAGCAGGGCGACAGAGCGCTTTTGAATCTGGGACATACCATCGGTCATGCCATTGAAAAGGCTAAGAATTTTGAGCTTTATCACGGTGAATGCGTTGCGCTGGGAACAGTGGCTGCTGCTTATATTTCCTGGAAGAAGGAAATGTTATCCATGGAGGAGTACTATGAGGTGCGTGACATGTTTGTGCCTTTCTATCTTCCTATTACAGTGGATGATATTGACCCGCAGGAGATTTTACGTCTGACCAAATCTGATAAGAAAATGAAGGCAGGCCAGATTCGCTTTATATTGCTTAAAAAGATTGGTAAGGCAGTGATTGACAGTACTGTTACCGATGAGGAGATTTTAGCTGCAATCGACGAAATATATTTTAGTGATGAGGATGCACATGCGTAATAAAAGTTCAGTAGAAAATAATAAGACAAACAGAAAAGTCCTGCTTGCATTGGATTTTTTGATTATTGTAGTGCTTTTGGCGTTGGATCAGTTTACCAAACACTTGGCTGTTTTAAACTTAAAAGGTCAGCCGGCCTATGTGCTGATTGAGGGCGTATTAGAACTGCATTATCTGGAAAATCGTGGTTCGGCATTTGGAATGCTTCAAAATCAGAAGTTCTTTATACTGTTTGTGGGTGCAGTGTTTATGGCGGTAATTTTGTTCTTTATGTTTAAACTGCCTGAGACAAGGAAATACAATAAGGTGCATGTCCTTCTGTCAATTATTGTTGCTGGCGGAATTGGCAATATGATTGACCGTATTCGCTTTGATTTTGTTGTGGATTTTATCTCTTTTGTATTGATTAATTATCCTATTTTTAATGTTGCGGACATTTATATTGTGGTGGCGACCATTGTTTTGTTTGCGTTGTTTGTGTTTGTGTTTAAGGAGCAGGATTTGGAGTTTTTAAGCTTTAAGCAGAACCGATATCGGGAGATGAAATAATATGGATGAATTCGTTTTTCAGATTACAGACGAAATGGAAGATGAGCGTATTGATAGTTGTATCAGTATGCTCATTGATTCTTTATCCCGTTCTTTTATTCAAAAAATGATTAAAGAAGGGAATGTACGGGTTAATGGAAGTGTTGTAAAGAGTAGTTTTCGGGTCAAGGCCGATGATGAAGTTGTTTTTGTTTTGCCTAAGTCAGTGGAACCGGATATTGTTGCCGAAAATATTCCTCTTGATGTGCTTTATGAAGATGAGGATGTTGTTGTGGTTAATAAACCCAAGGGAATGGTGGTGCATCCGGCGGCAGGACATTACAGTGGGACTCTGGTAAATGCACTGATGTTTCATTGTGGCGAGAGCTTGTCCGGCATTAACGGAGTGATGCGTCCCGGAATAGTCCACCGGATTGATATGGATACCACAGGCTCTATCATTGCCTGTAAAAATGATATGGCCCACAATTCCATTGCTGAGCAATTAAAGGAACATAGTGTAAACAGACGCTATGTTGCTATATGTTATGGCGTGATTAAAGAGGAAGAGGGCACTATTGATAAGCCGATTGGCAGACATCCCATAGACCGCAAAAAAATGGCTGTGAATGAAAAAAACGGTAAGCGTGCAGTGACCCATTATAAGGTTTTAAAGCGTTTTCAAAAGTTTACCTATATTGAGTGCGTTCTTGAGACGGGACGTACTCATCAGATTCGAGTGCATATGGCAAGTATAGGACATCCGCTTTTGGGGGATGAGGTTTATGCGGCTGGTCAAAAATCTCCTTTTAAATTACAAGGTCAGACACTTCATGCTAAAATATTGGGATTTCAACATCCGAAATCGGGAGAGTATGTGGAAACGGATGCACCTCTTCCGGAGTATTTTTCGCATCTTCTGGATATTCTGACTTAATATTTTTTGTTAATTTTGTATAAAATTTAACGGGAAACAGGTTGTACTCCATGCAAAAATGACGTATAATAAGGGTGGATAAATTTGAGTTGGAGGTGTTGCGTATGAATACTGTTATAACGATTGGACGTCAATTTGGTTCCGCAGGTCATGAAATTGGCGAGAAAGTTGCGGAATATTTCGGTATTAAATGCTATGATAAGGAGCTTCTTACCAGAGCTGCCAAGGAAAGCGGTTTTTGCGAGGAAATGATTCAAAATCATGACGAGCGTCCTACCAATTCTTTTTTGTATAACCTTGTAATGGATACATATTCCTTTGGCTATAATGCGTCTTCCTTTGTGGATATGCCTATTAGTCATAAGGTTTTTCTTGCGCAGTTTGACACGATTAAGAAAGTGGCAGAAGAAGAGCCTTGTGTAATTGTAGGGCGTTGTGCAGACTATGCGTTGGCTGAGTTTCCTAATTGTGTTAATATTTTTATATATGCTGATGAGGAGACCAAGACAAAGCGTATCATGGAGAGATATCAGCTTTCGGAGTCTAAGGCCCGTGACATGATGATTAAGAAGGACAAACAGCGCCAAAGCTATTATAATTATTATTCCTCCAAGAAATGGGGACGGGCTGATAGTTATGATTTGTGTATAAATAGCAGTGTTCTGGGGGTGGAAGGAACTGTGAAACTTATTACACAGTATATTGAGGATTTTGAGAAGAGAAATATGGCATAGATATAGCTGAACATAGGAGAAGGCTGATGGGTTACTTTAATACAGGAACGGTTACTTTGGACCGAAATCTGGAAATTGTAAAAGGGGATAAGAATTTCTTTGCCTTCATAGGTTGGGAAAATACACACTTTATAGAACAATGTGTCTACAAAGAGGATTTTCCTGAATTTAAGACTGTTTGTAAAACGGTATGGTCCACAGGCGAAAAAAAGATGATTGCGTATCGTGCTTGTTGCCTGGATGGAGCTGTGCCATGGGTGATAGCCAATATATCAAAAGCAGTTCTGGCCGGAATGGATGTTCTTGAACTGAATTTTCAGTCGGTGGACACATTGGAACAGGAAATCGTTGCGATGAAGGATGATTTAAGTGAGATTGGTACTTATATGGACATCCTTGATGAGTTTTTCTTCCGATATGACGTGGAACAGGATGATTTTTGCCTGTTCATGGGTGGAGAAAAGCAACGAATCGCATTGTATAGCGGAGATTTGGATGGCTGGGAACAGTCGCTTGAGGAAAAAAAGGCTTTTTCCAATGAAAAAAATCACGAAATTTTTCTTGCTTTGTGTCAGGATTTACAACAGGCATCACGACATTTTTCGCATGAAATCATGTTGCCGCATTTGGTGAGAGGTGAAGGACGTGAACTTTATTTGTTTAAAGGGCGTTCAATCATCAATGCGTCCGGTCGGGATTTGGTGCTTGGTTGTGTGTATACCATGACCAAGAATACAAGACGCAGAAAGTCGAGAAATGGAGCGGATGCTGTTCGCGACGAGATGACAGGACTTTTGAGCAAACAGACCATTATTGATTATATCAAGAATGCAATGACCGGTGAGACAGAATATCTAAACTATTTGTGCGTAATGGATATTGATGATTTTAAATATGTAAATGATAACTATGGTCATTTGTTTGGCGATGAAGTGTTGATAACGGTTGCGGATATTTTGAAGGAGGCAGTTGGCGACCGGGGTGTTGTCGGAAGAATTGGCGGAGACGAAATGCTGATTTTCCTTGAGCATATAACAGACAGAGCGGATTTGAAGAGTATTCTTCGCACAATTCGCTGCAATGTGGAATGGGCTTATAAAGGGATTAAAGAAGACTTTAATTTAAGCTGTTCCATCGGGGCGGCGGCATGGCCTAAGGATGCGTTGGATTATGACACCCTCTTTAAAATTGCGGATAAGATGCTTTATCGTGCAAAGAATAATGGTAAGAACCGTTATATTATCTATACACCTGAGATTCACGGCGAGATTACATCAGAAACTTTTTCGGACTCGTCTGCGGTGGAACTTAAAAAACCCATCAGTGCAGTTAGTAAAGAACGTTTCCTGATGGAGTTGACCGAAAACTTTATATTCCATTCTGTTTGGAGTGTGCAGTTGGTTTTGGAAGAAACCGGTTCTATATTTGGGCTGAAAGAGATTGATGTGTTTTATGAGGAACCGTTCTATAATGCGATGCATTGGCGGGCGGACGGAAAGCCTGTTGATCAGTGCTTCTTATCCTATGCGGGAACCTCTGATTTCAGACAATTGTTTGATGAAAATGATCTTGCTGTTATTCATGGAACAAATATTCTTAAATTCACATGTCCTGAAGCATATGAAACGCTGAAGGAGATGCAGGTAACTTCTGCAATAATTTATCAAATGGATAGTGGAATACCGGGATATGTTACCTTCTATAAGGAGGAGCAGGTTTCCAGACTTTGGTCCGATGCAGATATTACCTATTTGAATTTGATTGGAAAGATGATTGCCATGGTACTTGGTGCTAAACGTGCAGAATAATTTAAAAAACGTATTGACATTTTCAGGTAACACATGCTATTATATCACAGTATGCCACATAACGAGGTAGAAGTATGTCTGATTTAAAGATTGGATATCACCAAAGTTAGCGAGTAAAGAACGATGCATTGGCAGACGTTCTATGAAGGAGGTGCCTTAATATGTACGCAATTATTGCAACAGGCGGAAAGCAGTACAAGGTTTCTGAGGGCGATGTAATCAAGGTTGAGAAGATCGATGCAGAAGCTGGCAACACTGTTACTTTTGACCAGGTTATCGCAGTAAGTGACGGATCCCTCAAGGTGGGTGATGCAGTTGCAAAAGCAACCGTATCTGCTACTGTTATGGAGCAGGGTCGTGGCAAGAAGGTTATTGTATACAAGTACAAGAGAAAAACCGGTTACCACAAGAAGAATGGTCACAGACAGGCATATACTCAGGTTAAAATCGATAAAATCAATGCTTAATTTAGTTTGATTTTTGTTTTGAAAGTGGGTATTAAATGACCACAGTTGACATTATTTCAGACAAACAAGGCGCATATAAAAGTATTATTTTTATGGGCCACGCAGGATATGCAAAGAACGGAGAGCCGGATATTGTTTGTGCTGCCATATCAATACTGATGGAAAGTACAATGAACGCTCTTGAAGAGCTGGCAGGGGAGAAGATTAAAGCTACCCTGAATGAAGAAACCGGTTTTGCAAAATTTGATTTTGCAGAAGATGTTCCTTTGCAGGAAAAGTCCGTATTTATGTTGGATTCCTTTGTTTTGGCATTGGAAAATCTGAGCAGGAAATGCGGAACGGAGTATTTACAAGTAAATTTCAAGGAGGTGTAGAGACCATGTTGAATATTAGCCTTCAGTTTTTCGCTCATAAAAAGGGAGTAGGTTCTACCAAGAACGGTAGAGATTCCGAGTCTAAGAGATTAGGTGCGAAGCGTGCTGACGGTCAGTTCGTAAAGGCTGGAAACATCCTTTACAGACAGCGCGGAACCAAGATTCATCCCGGCAACAACGTAGGCATTGGCGGTGATGACACCCTGTATGCACTGGTTGACGGCGTATTGCGTTTCGAGAGAAAGGGCCGTGACAAGAAGCAGGCTTCTGTTTATCCTGTAGAGCAATAAGACTTATCGGGCTTCAAACTACTTCGTTTGAAGCCTTTTTTCATCATGATTATTGTAAAAATGGCAAGAAAGGAGTTTCCCATGTTTGCTGATAGAGCCAAAATATATGTGCGTAGCGGAAAAGGCGGCGACGGACATGTGTCATTCAGACGTGAGAAATATGTGCCCAACGGTGGTCCCGATGGTGGTGACGGCGGACGCGGCGGAGATGTAATCTTTGAGGTTGACGAGGGATTAAATACACTGATTGACTTCAGACACATAAGAAAGTACAAGGCCGGTGACGGTGAGGAAGGCGGCAAGAAAAATTGTCGTGGTAAAGATGGTAAAGATATTATTATCAAAATTCCCCAGGGAACTGTTATCAAGGAGGCTGAAAGTGGACAGGTTATCACGGATATGTCCGGAGATAACAGACGTGTTGTGCTTTTGAAGGGCGGAAAAGGTGGTAATGGTAACCAGCATTATGCAACCAGTACCATGCAGGCACCCAAGTATGCACAGCCCGGACAACCCGCTCAGGAGCTGGAGCTTTTATTGGAGCTTAAGGTAATTGCAGATGTGGGACTTGTGGGATTTCCTAATGTGGGAAAGTCTACTTTTCTTTCAAGAGTGACCAATGCAAAGCCCAAAATTGCCAACTATCACTTTACTACTTTGAATCCTAATTTAGGTGTAGTGGATTTGGAGGGAACAGGTGGTTTTGTGATTGCGGATATTCCCGGCCTGATTGAAGGCGCATCTGAAGGAATTGGTCTTGGTCACGAGTTTTTGCGTCATATTGAACGTACCAAGGTTATCATTCATATTGTGGATGCGGCAGGTACGGAGGGACGTGATCCTATTGAAGATATTTATGCCATCAATAAGGAGTTAGAGGCTTATAATCCGGAGATTGCAAAGCGTCCACAGGTGATTGCAGCCAATAAAATTGATGCAATTTACCAAGGTGAGGGTGTAGAGGATCCCGTGGAGAAAATTCGTGCTGAATTTGAGCCCAAGGGGATTCAGGTTTTTGCCATTTCCGCTGTCAGCGGCGAGGGTGTAAAACCGCTTTTGTATAAGGTGAATGAGATGCTTTTGGAGGTAGGGGAGGAACCTACCGTGTTTGAGCAGGAATATTTCCCTGAACTTAAGACGGGCTATTTAGATGAACCTTATACGGTTACGTATGATGAAGAGGAAGACGAGTATGTAGTAGAAGGACCCCGTATCGAGAAGATGCTTGGTTATACTAATCTGGAGAGTGAAAAGGGCTTTACCTTCTTCCAGAATTTCCTGAAGGAAACAGGTGTTTTGGAGGAGTTGGAAGCACTTGGTATTCAGGAAGGTGATACTGTGCGTATGTATGGACTGTCCTTTGACTACTATAAATAGAGGTAATTAATATGACAAGTAAACAAAGAGCATATTTAAAAAGTCTTGCAAGCAATCTTAATCCTGTGTTTCAGATTGGTAAGTCCAGTCTGACTCCCGAGGTTACTGAGGCTGTTGCAGAGTGTTTTAACAATAATGAGTTGATTAAGCTGGCAGTTTTAAAGAATTGTCTGGATGATCCCAGAGCAATTGCGGAGGCATTGGCAGAGCGTACTCATTCGCAGGTTGTGCATGTAATTGGACGTAAAATTGTTCTTTATAAGCCGGATAAGAACAAGCCGAAAATTGAGTTGCCCAAATAAGGCAAGGAGTCTGTAAAGATGAAAAAAGTCGGTATCATGGGTGGGACATTTAATCCGATTCATATGGGGCATCTGATGCTGGCAGAATCTGCCAGAGAGGAATTTGCGCTTGATGAGATTTGGTTTATTCCCACCGGGTATTCTTATATGAAAGAAAGTGGTCTAAAAGACCCTCTTTCTACAGACAGATTAAAGATGACGCAGATTGCGGTAGAAGACAATCCTTATTTCAAGTGCCTTGATATTGAGGTTTTAAGGAAAGGGGCCACCTATACCTTTGAGACTTTAGAGGAATTGAAGGGACTTTATCCGGATACAAAATTGTATTTTATTTTTGGGGCAGATTGTCTGTATGAAATAGAAGAATGGAAGGAACCGAAACGTATCTTTGCAGCCTGCGAAATTATTGCGGCTGTACGGGAAAAATTTGATTCCTCACAAATGCAGGATAAAATTAGCAATCTTCGTGCAAAATATGATGCCCGAATTCATTTCCTGCCGTTTTGTGAAATAGCAATTTCTTCTACTAATATCAGAGAAAGAGTGTGTTTGGGTAAAAGTATCCGATATATGGTGCCGGATGCTGTGATGTGCTATATAGAAGAAAAAGGATTTTACAGCGAATGAAAATCATCGAATTAAAGAAAATAAGAAAAGCAATGGAAAAGACGTTGGATTCCAAACGTTATGAGCATACACTGGGAGTGGAATACACGGCAGCCGCACTTGCCATGCGTTATGGTGCATCCATAAAGTCTGCTCAGTTGGCAGGACTTTTGCATGATTGCGCCAAGTGTCTGTCTGATGATAAGCGCTTGTCCATCTGTGAGAAGCATAATATTAGTGTCAGCGAGTATGAGCGTAGAAATCCTTCTCTTTTACATGGAAAAGTAGGAAGTTTTCTTGCCATGGAGGAATATGAGGTTGCGGATTTAGATGTAATTCATGCAATTTTAAATCACACAACGGGACGTCCCGGCATGAGTCTTTTGGAAAAAATTATATTTGTGGCAGATTATATCGAGCCGGGCAGAGACAAGGCAACCAATTTGAGTGAGATTCGTCAGATGGCATTTGTAGATTTGGATGCAACGCTTATGCGCATTTTGGAGGACACGCTGAAGTATCTTGAGTCTTCGGGGGATGAAATTGATCCTATGACCCGTAAAACTTATGATTATTATTGTGATTTAAAGAAAAAGGAGAGTTAAAAATGGAAAGTAATGTTTTTGAAATGACAAAGCTTGCTATTGAGGCGCTTGAAGATAAAAAAGCCGAAGAAATACGTGTAATTGACATCGGTGAAGTGTCTGTTGTAGCGGATGTTTTTATGATTGCAGGCGGTAATAACCACAGCCAGATTCAGGCACTGTGCAATAATGTGGAAGAAAAGCTTGGACGTGCAGGGTACCATGTAAAGCAAATTGAAGGATATGATACTGCTAATTGGGTTCTGATGGATTTTGGCGATTTGATTGTTCATATTTTTGATAAAGAAAACCGTTTGCTGTATGATTTGGAAAGATTATGGAGAGATGGTAAAGAAGTGGATGTAACGAATTTATAAAAAAGGATATATCGGCGTGCCCACGTCGATATATCCTTTCTTTTTGGTATTTTATTCGTTTGAGTCGCCTGACAGTCTCATATAAAAGGTTACAAGATAGAGTCCGCAGATACCTACAAGAATGTAGACAATGCGGGACAGCCAGGACATATCTCCGAAAAGAAAAGATACCAGATTGAAGTTGAAAAGACCGATAAGGCCCCAGTTTAATGCGCCGATAATCGCAATGGTCAGCGCGGTGCAATCCAGATATTTCATGATTGTACGTCCTCCATTTCTTAGTTGCATCTAGTTGTAGTACAGTTTCAGTATGCCCTTTTTATCTTGAAAATATTGCTGTATTTATATTTTTTTAAAAGAAAACATTGACAAAAAATGAAGAATAGAGTATAGTCTGTAATAATTGTATACATAAATGCAATGTATATGATTATATTTATATTCTGAAAAGGCTGCGTAGACAATACGCAGACACAAGGAGGAAAAGTTATGAAGAAGTTTAAGAAACTTGTAAGTGTTGCTGTAGCTTCCGCAATGGTTTTGGCTATGGCAGGTTGTGGTGGCGATGCTGCTACCGGTAGCAGTGCAGCAGGTAGTGCGGCAACCGGCGAAGCAGGCAACGGCAGTGCAAATGCAGAGGTATTTAAGATTGGTGCTATCGGACCTATCACCGGTGGTGCAGCAATCTATGGTACAAATGTAATGAATGCGGCACAGATGGCAGTTGATGAGATTAATGCTGCAGGTGGTGTTAACGGTTATCAGCTTGAGCTGAATTTCCAGGATGATGAGCATGATGCTGAGAAGTCCATCAATGCTTACAATACTGTTAAGGACTGGGGCGCACAGATGATCGTTGGTTGTGTAACCTCTACTCCCTGTATTGCAGTAGGAGAGAAGACTCATGAGGATAATATGTTCATGTTGACTCCCTCCGGTTCCGCTGTAAAGTGTACTCAGTATGACAATGCATTCCAGGTATGTTTCTCTGATCCTAACCAGGGTGCAGCTTCTGCTCAGTACATCGGTGAGAATAACCTTGCAACAAAGGTAGCTGTTATCTACGACAGCTCTGATGTATATTCTTCCGGTATCTATGAGAGCTTTGTAAAGGGTGCTGAAGGCCAGAACTTTGAAATCGTAGCACAGGAGGCATTTACTGCTGACAATAAGACTGATTTCTCTGTACAGCTTCAGAAGGCTAAAGATGCCGGTGCTGACCTTGTATTCCTTCCCATTTACTATCAGGAGTCCGCTTTGATTCTGACTCAGGCAAATGGTATGGGTTATGCTCCTAAGTGGTTCTCTTGTGACGGTATGGACGGTATCCTTGGCGCTGAGAACTTTGATACCTCTCTTGCAGAGGGTGTAATGCTTCTTACTCCTTTTGCTGCTGACTCTGCTGATGAAGCAAGTAAGGCATTTACCGCAGCTTATGAAGCAAAGTTTGGTGAGACTCCTAATCAGTTCGCTGCAGACGGTTACGATGCAGTTTACATCATCAAGGCTGCTCTTGAGAGTGTAAATGCAACTCCTTCCATGAGCGTTTCTGAGCTTGGCGATGCTCTGAAGGGTGCTATGCCTACACTTAGCTATGACGGTGTTACCGGTAAGGGTATGACATGGCAGGCTACCGGCGAGGTAAACAAGGCTCCTATGGCAGTTGTAATTAAGGATGGCGTTTACACCGCTATGTAATAGCAAAATTAATGAATGAATAATAGAGGGTTGTCTGATGAATAAGAATATTCGCAGACAGCCTTCTTTTTTTGCTTGATTTTTGTAGTTTTTTGGTAATTTACTTGCGGGAAACGGTTGTGTCTGTTATACTAAAAAGAGTGTATTTTTGAACAGATGGAGGTTTTTATGAGCTTTATAACGTATTTGATAAACGGTATCAGTCTGGGAAGTGTCTACGCATTGATTGCACTTGGCTACACCATGGTATACGGAATTGCGAAGATGCTGAACTTCGCTCATGGTGATGTTATTATGGTAGGTGGATTTACCTGTTATACTATTTGCAGTACTATGGGTATGAATCCGATTGTGGGTGTGTTGGTATCTGTGGTGGTCTGTACTGTGCTTGGAATCACTATAGAGAAGATTGCATATAAACCATTAAGAAAGGCATCATCACCGCTTGCAGTTTTGATTACCGCAATAGGAGTAAGCTATTTGCTTCAGAATCTGGCACTCTTGATTTTTGGTGCAAATCAAAAGTCCTTTACTTCTGTTGTAGATATGGAGCCGGTGAAGCTTGCAGATGGTCAACTTATCATCAGCGGTGTTACCATTGTTACACTTATCAGCTGTATAGTGATTATGATTGCGTTAATGCTTTTTATTAATAAGACCAAGTTAGGACAGGCAATGCTTGCGGTTTCAGAGGACAAGGGCGCAGCACAGCTTATGGGTATCAATGTAAATGCAACGATATCTGCGACTTTTGCAATCGGTTCCGGGTTGGCGGCAATTGCCGGTGTGCTTCTTTGTTCTGCATATCCTGCGCTTACTCCCTATACAGGCTCTATGCCCGGTATTAAGGCGTTTGTGGCTGCTGTATTCGGCGGTATCGGTTCTATTCCCGGTGCATTTATCGGAGGCATTTTACTGGGTGTTATTCAGATTTTTAGTCAGGCGTACATAAATTCTCAGATGGCAGATGCCATTGTGTTTGCGGTTTTGATTGTAGTGCTTCTTGTAAAACCTACCGGACTGCTTGGCAAAAATATCCAAGAGAAAGTCTGATGGATGGCAGGAGGAAGAGTTAGTATGAAGAAATCAGTTCGCAGTAACTTAATAACCATTGGAATGGTTGTTTTGACTTATATTATTATTCAGATTTTAATCGGTACAGGTAATATCAGCAGTTTGATGAAGGGGTTGCTTGTTCCTTTGTGTGTTTATGCTATTTTGGCTGTATCTTTAAATCTGACGGTAGGTGTTCTGGGAGAGCTTAGTCTTGGTCATGCAGGATTTATGTGTGTGGGTGCATTTACCAGTGCATTCTTTTCAAAGTGCATGAAAATGTTTGTGCCCGAAATGCCCGGAATGGCGCGTTTTATTATTGCAATCCTGATTGGTGCGGCAATGGCGGGCTTGTTTGGATTGTTGGTAGGTATTCCTGTGCTTCGTTTAAAGGGTGACTATCTGGCAATTGTAACTTTGGCTTTTGGTGAAATTATCAAGAATATTGTAAATATTTTATATATTGGAATTGATGATGAGGGCGTACATTTTTCTATGAAGAGTTCGCTGGATCTTAATATGGCAGATTCCAATAATATAATTATAAACGGTGCTCAGGGAATTACGGGTACTCCCGGTGATTCCAGTTTTACGGCAGGCGTAATTTTGTTGGTAATTACTTTGATTATCGTGTTGAATTTAATTCATTCCCGTGACGGTCGTGCAATCATGGCTATCCGTGATAACACGATTGCGGCAGAATCCGTAGGTATTCCTGTGACCAAGTATAAGTTGATGGCGTTTAGTATTTCAGCTGCTTTGGCAGGTGTGGCAGGCGTTCTTTATGCACATAATCTGTCGACATTGACTGCACTTCCCAAGAACTTTGGTTATAACCAGTCCATTATGATTCTTGTATTTGTTGTACTTGGTGGTATGGGTAATATTCGCGGTTCCGTGATTTCGGCGGTGGTGCTCACTCTTTTACCTGAGCTTTTGCGTGGTTTTGTAAGTGATACCCGTATGTTGATTTATGCAATTGTTTTGATTGCTATTATGCTCTTTAACTGGGCTCCTAAGTGTCTTGAGTGGCGCGAGAAGGTTGCTACAACAGTTAAGGCTAAAATTGGCAAAAAGAATGTGACGAAGGAGGTTTAAGTAAAATGGCGATGTTGGAAGTAAAGAACTTAAGTATCTCCTTTGGTGGTCTTCGTGCGGTAGATGATTTTAATATTACTATTGAAAAAGGTAGTCTGTATGGCTTGATTGGACCTAACGGTGCAGGTAAAACTACGGTTTTTAATTTGCTTACCGGTGTGTATAAGCCCAGTGAGGGAATTATTACGCTGGATGGTCAGAATATTACCGGCAAGAAGACCATTGATATCAATCATGCAGGTATTGCAAGAACCTTCCAGAATATTCGATTGTTTAAAGAATTGAGTGTACTTGATAATGTAAAGGTTGGCTTGCACAATCAGAAGAAATATAGTTCGATTGCAGGAATTTTGCGACTGCCCGGGTTTCATAAAGTTGAGAAAGAAATGGATGCCGAGGCAATGGAACTTTTGAAAGTGTTTGGTCTGGACGGTGAGGCAGAGACGTTGGCTTCTAATCTTCCTTATGGTAAGCAGCGTAAGCTTGAGATTGCAAGAGCATTGGCAACCAATCCCAAACTTTTACTTTTGGATGAGCCTGCAGCGGGCATGAATCCTAACGAGACACAGGAACTTATGGATACAATCCGTTTTGTGCGTAAGCACTTTGATATGACGATCCTTTTGATTGAGCATGATATGAAGCTTGTAAGCGGTATCTGTGAGGAGCTTACAGTGCTTAACTTCGGACACGTGCTTTGTCAGGGCAAGACTGCAGATGTACTTAATAATCCCGAAGTAATTAAAGCTTATCTGGGTGAGTAAATAACAAGCCAATTCGGAGGAAATATTTTTATGATGTTAGAAGTTAAGGACATACAGGTATATTATGGTATGATTCAGGCCATCAAAGGCGTATCCTTTCATGTAAACGAAGGAGAGGTTATTGCTTTGATTGGTGCAAATGGTGCCGGTAAGACAACAATTCTTCATACAGTTTCCGGATTGCTTGCGCCCAAGAGCGGAACTGTTATGTTTGAGGGAAAAGATATTACAAAGATTCCCGGACATAAGATTGTATCCATGGGTATGGCTCATGTGCCGGAGGGAAGAAGAGTGTTTGCTCAGCTTTCTGTGCTTCAGAATTTGAAGATGGGTGCTTATACCCGTAAGGATAAAGCAGAAATTCAACAGACTCTAAAGACTGTATTTGAGCGTTTCCCTCGTCTTGAGGAGCGCCAGAATCAGTTGGCGGGTACACTCAGTGGTGGTGAGCAGCAGATGCTTGCCATGGGTAGAGCGCTTATGAGTCATCCTAAGATTATTTTGATGGATGAGCCCTCCATGGGTCTTTCGCCTATTTTTGTAAATGAAATCTTTGATATTATTCAGGAAGTAAGTAAGAGTGGCACCACGGTACTTCTGGTAGAGCAGAATGCGAAAAAGGCACTTTCTATTGCAGATCGTGCGTATGTTTTGGAAACCGGTAATATTGTGCTTGAGGGTAAGGCTTCTGATTTGCTTGAAAATGATGCAATTAAGAAAGCATACCTTGGTGAATAATCAATAATCAATGTGGGAGGCAGACAATATGCAGAAGAACATTGTAATTACAATTGCAAGACAGTACGGAAGTGGCGGTAAGACTGTTGGTGAGATGCTTGCTAAAAAACTTAACATCCACTACTATGACAGAGAGCTGATGAAGCTTGCCAGTGAAGAAAGCGGTATCAATGAAGCTTTGTTTGCTAATGCTGATGAAATTGTAAAAGGAAACAGTTTGTTCAGAGCTTCCAAGAATGTGTATGATGGTGAACTGCTTCCTCCTGACAGTGAAGATTTTACTTCAAGAGATAACTTGTTTAACTATCAGGCGAAGATTATCAGACAGCTGGCAGAGACAGAATCCTGTATTATTATGGGTCGATGTGCGGACTATGTATTGAAAGATTATGATAATGTGCTCAGCGTGTTTGTACATGCACCTCATGATTTCTGTATGGAGATGGCCGGTAGAAAACATAGCATGAGTGAACGTGAACTTGAGAAATATATTGCAAAAATGGATAAGCAAAGAGCAGAGTATTATAAGTATCATACCGGTCGTGAGTGGACTGATGCCCGTAACTATGATTTGTGTTTGAATAGTTCTAAATTAGGTTTTGACCGTTGTGTAGAGGAAATTATTGCATATATGAAAGTACGTTTTGAATAAAAGGAGATACTATGGCCAATTCACCTTCAGAACAAGAAAGAATATTTAGAGAATGGTTGCGCAACCAGTTTGATGCAAACGGCCTGCGTAAGCATTCTGACAATGCTATTATTTCTTACAGCTATGCTCTTAGAACGGCTTGTAATAAGATGAATCCGCCTATTGGAGGCAATCTGTTTAGCATTTCAGATAAGGATGAGTTTGTACATTTGCATCAGCAGCTTAATGGACATCCTGATTTTGAACAGATCAATCGTGAAAATGGAAATGGTGCATTTAGTATAGCGCTTAGGTTATACCAGCAGTTTTTGGTACAAGGTACTTCGGCTCCGGTTTCGACAGGTTTGAATGCGACTATGGTGATGAACAGATCGGTTTCATCTATTGCTTCTTATAGTGAAAACAGAGGTAATGATAGTAACTATAATGAGATAGCCATGGATCCCATACAGCGTATTTATTATGGTGCTCCCGGAACCGGTAAATCTCATACAGTAAGTAAATTGTTGGAAGCAGAGTATCCGGACAGATATGAGCGTGACAGGCATTGTAAGAGACTGATTTTTCATCCTACTTATACGTATGAGGATTTTGTTGGTTGTATAAAGCCGTTAATGTCCTTGGACAAGCCCTTGGATTATATTTATGTTGCAGGTCCGTTTACAACTCTGTTAAAAGAAGCTTTTTTACATCCCAGAGACAAGTATTTTCTTATAATTGAAGAAATCAACAGGGGAAATACTCCGGCTATTTTTGGTGATCTGTTCCAGCTTTTAGACCGTGCAGATGACGGTAAATCCGCTTATTCTATTCAAAATATTGAGGTTAGTTCCTATTTTACAAGAGATCCCGGTTTGAAAAAGCTTTTTGAAGAAGGTAAAATCTGGATTCCGCCCAACTTTAATATTATTGCAACAATGAATACTGCTGATGAGAATATTTTTGTTCTGGACAGTGCATTTAAACGTCGATTTGAAATGGAATATGTTAGAATCGAGTTTGAGAAAATGCCTGAAAAATGGACAAAGGAATATAGTTTGTTTGGAGGCACAAGACTTCTTTTACAGATGTTTGAAGGAACAAAGGTGGAAGCGTTTGTAAAGAATCTTGATAGTATGGGAGAGCTGAAACGAGACTGGCCCACGTTTGCAAGAATTGTAAATCATACTATTGATATGATTAATCTGGAACTTGCTATGAATGATATAAGGGATGTTCCTAAGATTCCTGAAAATAAGAAGCTTGGACCATTTTTTGTATCTGAGGATGAGTTGCAGAGCTTAGATAAGTTTGTAAATAAAGTTGTGTTTTATTTGAAACAGGATGTATTTACCTATTCTAATCATTATATGTTGTGTTCTTTTGAAGAATTGCATTATCGATATGTTGTGAATAGGGGCGATTTATTCGAATTGCTTGTGTAAAATAAAGGTTAAAAGAGCCGACTTTGCTAAAATTTAGCGAAGTCGGCTTTTGTATTGAAAGAATTACTTGAAGAATCGAAGAACACCATATACTGTTCCGAGAATTTGGCAGTCGTCTACAATAATAGGGTCCATTTCATCGTTTTCCGGTTGTAAACGCACATGACCGTTCTCACGATAGAAAGTTTTAACGGTAGCAGAGTCATCAATCATCGCAACAACAATAGAGCCGTTATTGGCAGTGGAACATGAATGAACAAAAATGCGGTCTCCGCTAAAAATTCCGGCATTAATCATAGAATCACCACGAACATTTAAAATAAAAGATTCACCTTTGGGAACTACGTCGGCAGGAACAGGGAAATAATCTTGAATATTCTCCTCAGCCAGAATCGGTTGGCCGGCAGCTACGTTTCCTACGATTGGAATACTAACCATCTCTGTGCGAACCATTTGAAAGCTGTCATCACAAATTTCAATGGCACGAGGTTTAGTGGGGTCACGACGAATATATCCGTTCTTCTCAAGAGTTTCAAGATGAGAGTGTACGGAGGAGGTTGACTTTAAATTTACAGTCTCACAAATCTCACGAACTGTGGGCGGGTAGCCGCGTTTTAATATTTCTTCTTTAATGTAATCTAAGATTTCCTGCTGTTTAGGTGTAATCTTACCATAACTCATATTGTTACCTCCGATTTGTATATGTATGGAATCAAAATCTCCATGTTTTTTGTTTGTAAGCTCAGTATATCATATGTTTTTTGAAAAAGCAAACATATATTCCAAAAATATGTTCGATTTTTGTGTTGACAAAAGAAAATATGTTCGATATAATACAAATAGAACGAATGTTTGCGAACAAATTTTCTGGTTTTGTTTTAAGGTAGAATGGAGAGAATATTATGAGAGAACAGAAGATGATTTGTGAAATGAATGATAGAGAGTTAAGAGCTTACAAGAGAAAACTGCGCAGACAGCGCAAGCAGCGTAGAAGAATTATGTCTGTTATACTGACTTTATGTCTGATTTCGATTTGTGTGCTTTCCTATCATTCCATAACATCCAATGCTAAGTCCGGTTCCGAAGAATTAAATTTGAAATATTATACCGGCGTTACTGTTGAAAGCGGTGATACGCTTTGGAGCATTGCTGATGAATATATTGATTATACACAATATAAGAGCAAAAACAGCTATATTAAAGAAATATGCAGTATCAATAATCTTGAGGATGCTTCTGATATCAGATGCGGCCAGCGACTGGTAGTTCCCTATTATGCTTCCGAATACATTAAATAAATATAGAAAACTCCGTCCGAATGCAGTTTTTATGCAGTGGGCGGAGTGGTTTAGAATTATTTTTCTTTGTTCTCGCGTAGTTGAACAGCATTTGCGGCTCTTCTTCGGCGTTCTTGTTCAATTGCTGCGTAGTGTTTTCTTGTAGTGTTGACATCTTTATGGCCGAGAACATCTGCAACCAGGTAAATATCACCGGTTTCTTTGTAGAGAGTAGTGCCGTAGGTGCTGCGGAGTTTATGAGGGGTAATTTTCTTTAGACTGGTTACCCGGGATGCATATTTTTTTACCAGATTTTCAACAGACCGCACAGCCATTCTTCGATTCTGTAAGGAGAGGAAGAGTGCTTTCTCGTGACCTTCTGCGGGAATAATCCGTTCTCGTTCTTCAAGATAATCAAGCAAGGCGGTTTCTACCTCTTCCCCAAAGTAGATTACTGTTTCATAGCCTCCCTTACGTCGTATCTTAATACCTGCTTCATCAAAATTTACATCATTAATATCAAGTCCGACGCACTCTGATACTCGGATACCGGTTCCGAGAAGTAATGTCAGTAATGCTACGTCTCTAATTTTTGTTTTCTTGTGATATTCAAGCTCTTTTTTGGTAAGCTTTGTTCCTGCTTCCACCTGATCTAATAAAATGGCAACCTCATTTGGCTCCAGTCTTATAATTTCCTTTTCCGGACGTTTAGGAAGTGGTACAAGTGAAGCCGGATTGTTTTCAATCATTTCATTTTGGTAAAAATAATTATAAAAGCTTCTTAGGGTGGCAAGTTTACGGGCTTTACCTCGTTCATCGTTTGTTATTTCACGACCATCTTTTTCATATAGGGTTAAATATTCCAAATATTCTTCAATATCAAGACGAGATATATCATTTAAAAGAGTAATTTTATAGTTTTCGATTTCTGTTTTAGCGCAAATTGGATTTTTATCATGTAAAAATTCAAAAAAAAGGCGGATGTCATAGGCATAAGCCAGTCT
>JAZQLH010000004.1:0-22175 GCA_045542555.1 Acetatifactor sp.
TACCGCAACCGCGCTCGGCGCGAGAGTCCGCTTGCGGACTCTTTGTTCTACTAAAAAAACAAGTAAGAAGGGGTTCGATGAAGGAATTAAGTATTTTTATAGATGAATCCGGTGACTTTGGAGAATATGATTACCATTCTCCATGGTATATAGTTACAATGGTGTTTCATCAGCAGGATGTATCTATTCAAGAGCCAATGGAATATTTGGAAAGAGAGTTATCAAATCTGGGATTGGAAAATCACTGCATACATACGGGACCTATTATTCGTAAAGAGGAAGAATACTCTGAAATGGATTATTTGGAACGTAGAAAGATATTTAATAAGATGGTTACATTTATGCGACAGAGTGGTGTGAAATACAAATCTTTCTACATTGAGAAAAAACATATCGAAGATATAGTTGAGGCAACAGGAAAACTTTCAAAGCAAATATCTATTTTCATCAGGGAGCACTATGACTTTTTGCTTTCATTTGATTTGGTTAAAATATACTATGATAATGGGCAGGTGGAGTTGAATAAGATATTGTCGACGTTGTTTAATGCTTTTTTGCCTTGTGTAGAATTTAGGAAAGTAAAACCATCGGATTATAGATTGTTTCAAGTGGCAGATATGATATGCACATTTGAATTGTTGAAATTAAAAATTGAGAATCATACTTTTTCTAAATCAGAGCAGAAATTCTTTGGTTCCGTTAATGATTTAAAGAGAAACTATTTGAAAATTGTAAATCGACAGGATATTGATCGTTAGACATAATGAAGCAATAAAAATAGCGAGGGATAAAACAGTTGCTTTTCTCGCGAGATAGAATATAATATGATTAACAGAACCCAACACGCCTCTCAACGATGCGGACCACGTTGGGTCATTTTGATTTTATGGGAAATGTTTTTTAATGGAACACAATGTGTTCCACTTTGTTAAAGAGTGTATCACTTCTGTAAGAATGCTTTATCACATGCTCCTTGTTCGCCCACCTACCCTCATCCGAGCCGTGATACATCTGCAAAATTATCCCCTCGTTCGACCACCTATCCACTAATCAACGAAGGTCGAACAAATTCAGACGAATTTCCAAAAGAATCATTTTACATCTCGGTTCGACCATGCTACAATATCCCTAGGTGGACGAAAACGGTGTCGCTCGGACGCGGACAAAGGGAGCATGATATATATGGCGTTTCTCGAAAACCGTGATACGAATCTGATACATTCCCCCGGAAAAAGGCTAAATAATAGGTAAAATACCCATAATATGAGTCAAAAAACGGCAAAAACCGTAACAATTAAGTTTCTAAATAAGCAAAATCAGACCGCGAAGGTGGTAGAAAAAAGGCTCAGCCCTTTATTTGCAAAGGGGTGGGCCTTTTTATGTGCGTCTGACGAAACAAACGCAGCGTTTCGTAGAAAAGCTTTTAAAGAAAGGGGTGAATATAGCACTGAATAGAAATACATTCAACACTATATGCATAGGAATTAAGTTCTTTTTAGTTTGCTTTTAGAAAAACTAAATAGGTTGTAATTCTATTTTATGCATCGAATAATAAAGCTGGTTGCAATGAGATTTATCGAGTGATATAATTAATAATGACGATAAATTAAAACAAAGTCCTTTTTGTTGTTGCATTATATTTAGAAGAGTGAAATGTAAATTTTTGAATGATAATAGAAGATTATTCGGTGTTTTGTAGTCTTAGGATATGCAAAAAGAGAATATTTTGATGAATCAAACTGGATTCGTGCAAGAAATTGCTGAAAGTTATCAGAAAATAAGGTCATTTCATTTTTAGAGGTGGAATGTTTTGAAAGAATTTAGAATTCTCCTTTCAATAAACGCCGAATAATCTTCTATTATCATTCAAAAATCGCTGGAAATCATCAGTCCTACCTTAAATCATTTCTCAAATCCCCCTAAATCCACTCTAAATTTTAAAATCCTTTCTCGGGTGTTTCGTTGCCAAAATATCTCTTTTCTTTGACATTGCAACATGTGTATATATTTCAGTAATATTGATGGAACTATGCCCGAGCATTTCCTGGATGTAGCGTATATCTACGTCTGCTTCCAGAAGGCAGGTTGCAAAGGTATGTCGAAACATATGAGGGGTGATATGGAGTTCTATCGCTGCAAGGGAAGCATATTTGTTTATCATGCGCCTTACAGTTTGGTCAGATAAGGGGCGTCCGTTTTGGTTGACAAAAAAGTGATTGCAGCTTTGGATTTCTGTAAAGTATTCTTGTTTATATTCGGATAGTATCGAAAGGACGGTTCGGTTTCCGATTTGCATACAACGTTCTTTGGAGCCTTTTCCGTATATCAAAATTGTACCATCTAGTAAATTTATATCATTTGCTTTTAAGGAGCATAATTCGGAAATTCGTACGCCGGTGGAAAATAAGAGTTCGATTACGGCAGTATCTCGCAGTGCATTTCTTCTTTGATAAGGTGTTGGGGCATAAGTCCGTTGGTGGTATATTGTGGCAAGAAGGGATTCCACCGTGTGGAGCGGGATTGTTTTTGGTAAAATTACAGGCTCGCGAAATTTAACTCTGATTTTACTGAAAGGGTTTTTGTCAATCACTTCCCGGTATTCCAAATAGTGAAAAAATGCTTTAAGGGAGGCAATTTTTCTTTTGACGGTTTTGGGTTTATATTGTTGATGTAAATAGGATATATAGTTTTCCAGGATAGCCGGTGTTATGTCTTCAAGGTATGAAGATGGGAGTTGTTGGGTAAATTGTCTCAAATCTGTTTGATAGGCATTCAGTGTTTTGGGGTCTAATCGTTTTTGATTTTTTGTAAAGTTTATATATTCAGTAAGAAACAGTTGTAGATTGTCCATACAATAATCTCCTTTCTAAAATATATTTCATTGACATTTTATCACAAATAGAATACAATAAAAATATAAATTATCTGTCAATTCTGTCAATGAGATGGAAAGTGTGCAAAAATTATATTGGTCGCACAAATTAAAAGATTTGGAAGGAGAGACTAGGTATGGTGAAAAGAAAAGGTGCTCAATCAGTAGAAGCAGTAGCAGGAAGACATATTATTGTGTCAGCAGGCGTGGGTAAGACGAATGCGGAAGAGTTAGAGTGGCTTACTAAAACGGTGTTGGAAGAAGCAAAACTCTGGAAATTCGGCGGTTGGGCCTATGTTGCAGATTGTTCCAAGATGGATCCTGTGTCTCCGGCAGAGGGTGGTATATTAGTTGAGATGACGAAGAAGTTTGTGGATGCAGGATGTAAGGCATTCGGTTTTGCTGAAGGTAGTTCAATCATGTTGAAGGTTCAGGCTAAGAAGAATACCGAGCGTTCCAACACAGGAATTCCGGAGGGACATTTTGCAACCGTAGATGAGGCATTGGATTGGATTAAGAAAGAAGTAAATATATAACTTACATATAGGACGGCTACCGGCTAAATGAAAATTTAGCCGGTATTTTTTGATATAATTGACCTAATATACAGTTTGAGCATTGCACACTGATTTTGTGTTGTTATTCATTTTTAAGATACATAAACCAGAATACCGGAAATACAAATACATTAAGGCAATAAAGCAACGCAACCCAAAGGGCTTTCATTCCACCGGACAATTGGGGATTTTTGCATGCTTTTACTATGTAATAGATCATAACACCATAGGTTAATATAACTGCTAGGAATGCGAGTCCCACCATTAATAAAGCCAGAAGGGTTTCGAAGGTGGTCATGGGATCGTTGCCAAAGAGTGTAAAGAAGAACACTGTAATGAACGAAACAAGCAGTAATATTCCGGGTAAAAAGGACAACAAACAAGACAGTATTTTTTTCATATTCATAATCTCCTTTTCAAAAGTAAATTAATTGTACCATAAAATCAGGAATACGGATACTATTTTATATCCAAACTTTCCCTTGTATCTCGCTATAGTAAAGTGCTATAATGTACGCAGGTATAGCTTAAAATCAGGATACTGGGATTTAGGGGATGGGTGAAGCAAATGAGGTATAAAAATATTGCTGTTTTAATGACAGCGCTGGATGCGCCTGAGCAGGCGGAAATTTTAAAGGGGATTGAGGAGTACGGTAAGGGACATGGTTGTAATGTGTCTGTTTTTGTGTGGTTTACCGGGGCGTTTGAGAAGGATAAGCACAATCAGGGTGAGCTGAATATTACGAGGCTTCCGGATTTGAATCTTTTTGATGGTGTTATTGTGTTAGCCAATGCATTACATATGGAGAATAACAGAAGACAGATTGAGGAGCTTTTGGCACCGGTAACCTGTCCGGTGGTGTGTGTTGGATGCAAAATCAATAACAGCATCTGTGTATGTACGGATAATTATAATGGAATGAAGCAGCTTGTGGAGCATTATGTTCTGGATCACAAGATGAGTCGCATACATTTTGTTAAGGGCATAGAGGGCAACGAGGATGCGGAGGCACGTTTCCGGGCTTATGTAGATGTTTTGGAGGCGCACAATATTCCTGTTGTGTCGGAGCGTATCAGTCAGGGAGATTTCTATGTGACCGGCGGTGAACTGGCAGCGAAGGAGATATTGAACTCGGATTTACAGTTTCCGGAGGTAATTATTTGTGCCAATGATACCATGGCAATCACTATCTGCGATATCATGATGAAAAAAGGGTATCGTGTGCCGGAGGATGTATCGATTGCAGGTTATGACTGCAGTGTGGAAGGGCAGAATCATTATCCAAGGATTACCACAGTGCGCAGCCGCTTTAAGGATTTGGGAAGCGAGGCCTGCAGAGTATTAAATGATAAGATTGCAGGTAAGGCAGTGGAGGAGGAAATCTATCTGCCGGATGAGGTGGTTTTAGAAGAAAGCTGTGGTTGTCATAAAGAAGATGGTGATAGGGAGAGAACTGCCGGCGCAGGTACGATAGATATTTTTCAGCGACAGCTGGTACATTATATGATTATGTTGGAGAAAAATATAAATGAAATTACCGGATTTAAGGATTGGGTAGATGCATATAAAGATTTTATCAGTAAAGTGAATCCGCCGGAGTTTTATTGTTGTGCCAACACAAATTTTGTAAATGACGTATTTAAAGTGGGTACGATGGCGCAAGAGGAGATGAGTGCTGAAGAACAGTTGGCATACTCTTATAAAGCGGACGTTATTATTGCGTACAAGAATGGTATTTTTAGAGATAAGGCATCTTTTGAAACAAGACATGGATTTGACGATTTATTTAAGGACTCCGAGAGACCGAAATTATACATTTTCTCCCCACTGCATTATTTAGAGAGAAATTTTGGATATTTTGTTTTTGTGGATAGTGATTTTCCTATAGCAAATATCCTTTATGTAAAGTGGCTGATTAATGTGGGAAGCACCATAGAAAATATCAGGCGGCAAACTCTTCTTAAAAATGCCATGAAACGGTTGGATGAAATGTACATTCGGGATTCATTAACGAGTGTATTGAATCGTTTTGGAATGGAGAGATTTTTTGCGGATATTAAGAGAAAAGCAGTTATGTCTCCTGTTAAGATGCAGCTTTCCTTTATGGATTTGGATAAGTTAAAGGAAATCAATGATGTGTATGGTCACGAAGAGGGGGACCGTGTAATTAGTGCGGCAGCAGGCATTTTACAAAAATGCGCAGGTAAAAACGGCGTTGTCCGTTATGGTGGAGATGAATTCATTGTAATGGGTATTGCGAAAGATTTGCAGGAGCCGGAGGAATACTGGCAGAGAGTAGAGCAGGAGATCGCTGCTTATAATGAAAAGACATCCAGACCTGCCAAGATAAAAATCAGCTACGGATATGACATCTTCCCTGTTGATGGTAAAACCAATTTGGAGGAATGTGTTAACATTGTAGATAAGAAGATGTATGAGGCAAAAAACAGAAATCGCAGATGATGTTTGTGTTGATAATTCTACTACGAAATGTTAAGATAGAAAAAGTGTGATTAATTTTTAGGAGGTTTTACTAGAGTGAAGGAAGAAAAGAAGTTTTCCGTTGTACAGTTTCTTTTAAAAATATTGCAGGGTGCCCTGATTGGTCTGGGTGCTGTGTTGCCCGGTATGTCAGGTGGCGTGCTTTGTGTGGTTTTTGGGATATATAAAACCGTTATGGAGCTTTTGGCGGATCCGTTCCGCAAGTTTAAGACCCATGTGCCCAAGCTGATTCCTATCGGTATTGGTGGTGTGATCGGATTTTTGGTGGTTGCTAAGGTTTTGGCATTTTTGCTGGATAAATACCCCGATCCTTCCGTATGTCTTTTTGTGGGATTGATTGGTGGTATGATGCCTTCTCTTTTCAGAGAGGCAGGCGAAAAGGGAAGAAGTGCAAAGTCTTATGTGTCTCTTGTGATTGCAATGATTGTTATTTTTGCACTGTTGATTAGCTTGCAGGTGCTTTCCGTACAGATTACACCTAACTTTGGATGGTATGTATTCTGTGGTTTCTGTCTGGCACTGAGTGTAATTGCGCCGGGTATGAGTTTCTCTACTTTGTTGATGCCGCTGGGTCTGTATGAGCCCTTCGTAGGTGGCATTGGTAATTTGGATTTTGGTATTCTGATTCCCGCAGGCATCGGCGCACTTGCAACTGTAATTTTGCTGGCTAAGGCTGTAAATACATTGTTTGAGACCCATTACTCCGTTGCTTTCCATGCCATTGTAGGTATTGTGATTGCGGCAACCATTATGATTATTCCTTTCGGAAGCTTTACAACATCCGTTACAAGCCTTGTTATCAATGTGGTTTGTATCGTGGTAGGCGTTGTGGCAGCATTGGCTTTGGATAAGTTTAATAGTAAGTACGCAGTAGATTAAAGTGCGAGATTATTCTTGACATTTGTTGGGAATGCGTATAATATGATGTAAGAAGTCGTTGACAATTACATATTTCAAACCGTTGATGCGGAGATAAAGATAGACGGGCACTTACAGAGAGTTCGGGAGGCTGAGAACCGGCAGAATGCTATTTATCAAATGGACCGCGGAGGGCATGGTCAAAGGTAGCGAATGCTTCCAAGTATTCCATGACGTGAAGGCATACGTAAGTTGCTGAGAATATGTTTGTATTCTGTGAGTGTGTGGATTCCACAAATCAAGGTGGCACCGCGGTAAATGATATACCGTCCTTGACAATAGACAGTACTATTGTCAAGGACTTTCTTTATGTCCGGGCAGATGCCGGAGCAAAATGAAATCGGAGGTAAAAAACATGGCAAAAGGAAGATATGGTATTCATGGTGGACAGTACATCCCTGAGTCCCTCATGGACGAAGTGCTTAAGCTTGAAAAGGCTTATGAATTTTACAAAAATGACCCTGAATTCAATCAGGAGTTAAATACTTTGCTGGCAGAGTATGCAGGCAGACCTTCCCTTCTTTACTATGCAGAGAAGATGACCAAGGATTTGGGTGGCGCGAAGATTTATTTCAAGCGTGAGGATTTAAATCACACCGGCTCCCACAAGATTAACAATGTGCTGGGTCAGGCACTGCTTGCCAAGAAGATGGGCAAGACAAGGATCATCGCAGAGACCGGGGCAGGTCAGCATGGTGTGGCAACTGCCACGGCGGCAGCCCTCTTAGGCCTTGAGTGTGAGATTTTCATGGGTGAGGAGGATACCATCCGTCAGGCGCTGAATGTGTATCGTATGGAGCTTCTTGGTGCGAAGGTAAATCCTGTTATGACAGGTACCAGAACGCTTAAGGATGCGGTAAACGAGTGTATGCGTGAGTGGACTACCAGAATGGATGATACTTTGTATGTGCTTGGTTCCGTAATGGGTCCCCATCCCTTCCCCATGATTGTAAGAGATTTTCAGAGTGTTATCAGCCGTGAGGCAAGAGCGCAGATACTTGAGAAGGAAGGTAAGCTTCCCGATGTGGTGATGGCATGCGTAGGCGGCGGAAGTAACGCTATGGGTATGTTCTATGAGTTTATCAAGGATGAGTCCGTTAAGCTGATTGGCTGTGAGGCAGCAGGCCTGGGTGCAGATACTGATAAGACTGCAGCTACTGTTACCACCGGAAGCCTTGGTGTGTTCCACGGAATGAAGTCCTATTTTTGTCAGGATGAGTACGGTCAGATTGCTCCTGTGTACTCTATCTCCGCAGGTCTTGACTATCCCGGTGTAGGTCCTGAGCATGCGCACCTTCATGACATCGGAAGAGCGCAGTATGTGCCTGTAACCGATGATGAGGCGGTAGAGGCATTTGAGTACATTGCAAGAACTGAGGGCATCATCGCAGCAATCGAGAGCTCCCATGCTGTGGCACATGTGATGAAGTTGGCACCTACCATGGATAAGGATCAGATTATTATTTGTTGTCTGTCCGGTCGTGGAGACAAGGACGTTGCCGCAATTGCGAGATATAGAGGAGTGGATTTACATGAGTAAGATTACAGAGGCATTTCAGAATAAAAAAGCATTTGTGGGCTTCCTCACAGCAGGAGACCCTTCCTTAGACAAAACAGCAGAGTTCATCCTCACCATGCAGGAGGCCGGTGCGGCAGTGATTGAGATTGGTGTTCCTTTCTCAGACCCTATTGCAGAGACGCCTGTGGTTCAGGAGGCAAATGTGCGTGCATTGTCCGTGGAGGGCGGCTGTACCACGGATATGATTTTTAATATGCTTAACGGCATCAAAGATCAGGTAAAGGTTCCTCTGGTGCTGATGACCTATTTAAATCCTATATTTAAATATGGCTACGAGGCGTTCATGGCTAAATGTCAAGAGACAGGTGTTGATGGAATTATCATTCCTGATATGCCTTACGATGAAAGAGAAGAGATTCTTCCTTACGCAGAAAAGTTTGGTGTGAACATTATCTCTTTGGTGGCACCTGCAAGCAAGAGCCGCATCCAGATGATTGCCAAGGAGGCAAAGGGCTACATCTATGTTCTGCCCTCTTTAAATGCAGCAGACGGACGAAACGATGTTGTAACTGATATCTCCGGCATTGTGTCTGAGATTCGTCAGGTAACCGATACTCCTGTCATTCTGGAGATTGGTGTAAACTACCCCGAAGCAGAATATGAAACGATTGCGGACGGATTCGTGGTGGAGAATGCCATTGTGAATCTGATTGCAAAGCATGGTAAGGATGCTACGGAGCATATCCGCGAGTATGTGAAGAAGACGGCAAAGAGCCTGTAAAAAAGATGATAAACGGTTAATCGGGCCGCAGAGGATAAAAATTCTCTGCGGTTTTTCATTTTTTTTGATTGACAAAAATAGATTCAGGGTGTAACATAACAGTGTTATTAGATAACGTTGTTATGTGGAGGCGAATCGTTTGAAACAGGATAAAGAAACCAAAGCAAAGCTTCTTAAAAGTGCCAAAGAGGAATTCTTGGAGAAGGGCTATATGAAGGCGTCTCTTCGCAATATTTGTAAGAATGCGGGAGTTACTACCGGAGCCTTGTACTTCTTTTTTCAGGATAAGGAGGATTTGTTTGAAGCCCTGACTAAGGATGCGGTGGAAGGCATTTATCAACTGATGCAGGGACATTTTCAAGAGGAGAGTGCCATGGTGGATGATGGTGTGCTTCCCACGCCTGAGTCGGAGAAGCATGAAGAAGACTTTGCTATTGCGCGGGCTTTGATTCATCAGATGTACGCAAATCGGGAAATGGTGCTGTTGGTTTTGACGAAGGCACAAGGTACCAAGTATGAAAATATTGCAGATTTGTTTATAGAGACATGTGAGAAGCATTATTGGTCCATGGCGCAGGCAATGCAGGCAGCATATCCTGAGGCAGTGGTGGATGAGAAGTTTATTCATTGGGTTGCGCACGAACAGATCGATGCATTTATCCATATGATTACGCATATTGAGGATGAGGAGGAAGCGGTACGCTTCATTAGCCAGACAATCACTTACATGATGGCCGGATGGTATGGATTATTTTTGAATAATAAACAGTTTGTACAAAAGGGGACCAAGTAGAGGTTCCCAAAAACATAACAAAAGCATAACAGTGTTATGTGAACGGTGGTTCAGATATAAAATTGTGAAAAGAAAGGATAAAGACATGTACTTAGAAGTAAAGGATGTGAAGAAAAGTTATGGTGAGGGTGGCAGCTACATGCAGGTTTTAAAGGGCGTGACCACCGGTGTCAACAAAGGGGAAATGTGTGTTATTCAGGGAACCAGTGGTTCCGGCAAGTCTACGCTTCTTAACTGTATCGGTGGCCTGGATACCATGGATTCCGGTTCCATCAAGGTGGATGGCAAGGAAATCAGAGGTCTTGGCAGCGAGGCGTTATCCGATTATCGCAGAGATAATCTGGGATATATTTTCCAGTTTTATAATCTGATTCCGAATCTGACGGTGCGAGAGAATATTCAGGTGTGTCAGCATCTGACAAGAAATCCTTTGAACATGGAGGAGCTTTTGGATGCACTGGGACTTACAGAGCATCAGAATAAGTTTCCGTCGCAGCTTTCGGGCGGTCAGCAGCAGCGTTGTGCCATTGCAAGAGCGTTAATCAAGAATCCCAAGCTTCTTCTTTGCGATGAGCCTACCGGTGCGCTGGATTCCAATACCTCCAGAGATATTTTAGTGCTTCTGGAGAAAATCAATGAAAAGTACGGAACTACTATGTTGATTGTTACCCATAATAATGCCATCAAAAATATGGTACATAGAGTGATTTACCTAAAGGACGGACAGATTCGTAAGGATTATTTAAACGAGACAAGAGTACCTGCGGCTGAGTTGGAGGATTTGTAAGGGATGCAAAAAGTATTAAGCAGAAGAGTCTGGCGTGAATTAAAAACCAATTTCTTCCGCTATCTGGCGTTGTTTGCGCTGATTGTGATGGGTATGTATATCATCGTAGCTATGGTAGGCGGAGCAGAAATAGTGATTCAAAATGTGGAGAGGGGGCATGAGGTGAATTGTCTGGAGGACGGACAGTTTAGTGTGTTTGTACCGTTAAATGACGAGGAGCTTGCACGGATAGAAGAGGCCGGTGTGACGCTTGAGAGAGCATTTTTTATGGACTATCATGTGGATAAATCCACGGTCCGCATTTTTGCCAATCGGGAAAATATGAACTTGTTTTCACTGGCAGAGGGCAATATGCTTGCGAAGGAAGGTGAAATTTTACTGGAGCAGCATTATGCCCGGGCAAATGGTATTACGGTGGGTAGTGTGATTGTCGTAGGAGACAGGGAGTTTACCGTGGTGGGGCTTGGCAGTACCCCGGATTATGATGCGGTATATGCCAATATGTCAGACAGTAGTGTGGACAGTGAGCAGTTTGGCACGGGTTTTGTACTGAAAGCAGATTATGAGAAGCTTCGCAAGGATGACAAGAGCTTTAAGACGGAGGAGTATTGTTACAGCTATCAATTGAATCATTGTATGACCAATGATGCATTAAAGGAGCTGATACAGTCCTTTGAGCTGGATAGAAGTCAGGTAACGGATACTTATTTTCTGGAGATGATTGAGGATGCGGAGGAAACCAAGAACGATATCACGGAAGGTATTCAGGATTTATTGGATGGATGTATTGAGTTGTCCGACGGCCTGTTTGAGATAGCAGACAATAATGAAGATTTGACAGATGCCGTGGACAGCTTGTTTGAGGCTATGCTTAAGGAGACCAACACCGGATTTGCGGATGCCGGAATCGATGTGGTTTTGACGGAGGACAATTTCGAGGCGCAGCTTAATGCCATGCTGGCCAATCCCGAATCTTACAGTGAGGAGACCAAGCAGGGGCTTAGAGACACCAAACAGAGCCTTCTGGATTTAAAGGAGTTTAAGGATGGTGTTTCGGAATACACGGACGGCGTGCATGATGCGTCTGTGGGAAGTGCGGACCTTTGCGGCGGATTGACAGAGATTGTGGCGGGCAATGATACGTTAAACAATGGGGTGGAGGCCTTGTATCAGTCCACATTGCTTCGGTATAATCAAGGACTTGCTACAGAGGAGGAACTGGTTGGGGTAAGTGGATTGAGAGATGGTGTAAAGGCTTATACAGAGGCCGTGTCCCAGGCTTCTTTGGGAAGTCAGTCGCTAACCCATGGAATGAGTGTGCTTTACACAGGGGCGGAGCCTTTAAAAGAGGGAACGGATTCCTTGTTTGAAGGCATGATTGATATGGTAAACGAGCAGTTAGAGGAAAGTGATATTGAAGGCACTGTAACGGTGGACAATTTTGAGGCGGAATTAGATCGTCTGACGGGGCCTGATTCGCCCATAGATACCAAACTAAAGGAGACCCTTAAGGATACCAAGGAGATGCTTTTGGACCTTAAGGATTTCAAGGAAGGAATCGTTGAGTATACGGATGCTGTGCAGGAGGCTGCAGACGGCAGTCTGGAGCTTGTGGATGGTGTGGAGGAGTTACAGAGTGAGGCAGATGAAATGCTTGAGGAGTATTTTACCTTTGACATTGATAATCTGACAGCCTTCGTGCCCCGGGAGGATAATCCCCGTGTGGGAGCGTCCATTGACGATGTCATGATTAATAAGCTGGCAGGTATGGTGGCAGGTGTCATCATCATGATTCTGTTTACCTATGTTATCTCTGTGTTTGTGGTGCATAGTATTGAGCAGGAGAGCAGTGTTATCGGTGCCTTGTATGCGCTGGGCGTAAAACGTAAGCAGTTGCTTTTGCATTATTTGGTGCTTCCCGTGGTAATTACGTTCCTTGGGGGCGTGGTCGGCTGTATCGTAGGATTTTCTCCCATAGGTGTAGATGATCAGGCGAAGGATGCGGTGGCTTATTTTTCCATGCCGGTTTTGGAGCCGGTATATCCACTCTATCTGGTGGTGTATGGCTTGGTTATGCCGCCCCTGGCAGCAGTGGTGGTGAATGTTCTGGTTATCAGTAAGAAGCTGAAGCGCACCGCACTTTCTTTGATGCGAGGTGAGGAGAAGGCCAAGAAAATCAAGGAAATGAATCTGGGAAAATTGAGCTTTACAAGTCGATTCCAAATCAGACAAATTCTTCGGGAGCTTCGCTCGGCAGCGGCCATTGTGGGTGGTATGTTTATCTGTCTTCTGGTTTTGATGATTGGTGTCAACTGCTATGTGCTCTGTGAAAATTTCAGAGCTGCAGCGGTGCGAGAAACCACTTATGAGTATTTGTATTCTTATAAATATCCTACGGAGGAAGTGCCCGAGGGCGGTATCCCCGGTTATGTGGAGGGGCTGAAAAAAGAGGCCTTCGGTTATCAGATGGAGGTATCGATTTTAGGGTTAACGAAGGACAATCCTTATTTTGACGTACAGGCAAGCACTAAGAAGAATGAAATTGTGATATCCAGTGCCGTGGCTACCAAGTTTGGAGTGAATAAGGGAGAAAAGCTGGTGCTTACCGATGATGTAAATGACAGGGACTATGCTTTTACCATTGTGGATATAGTACCTTACAATTCTTCGCTATATGCCTTTATGGATATCGAGACTATGAGAGAGCTTTTTGACCGGGAGGAAGATTACTATAATGTGGTGTTTGCGGATGAGGCGCTTGCTATAGACAGTGGCAGACTCTATGCCACCACATCCAAGGAAAGCGTTGCGGAAGCATCAGAGATTTTTGTGGAGATGATGTGGCCCATGATTATTATGATGAGTGCTATGTCCGCAATTATTTTCATGGTGGTAATGTATCTGATGATGAAGGTGATGGTGGATCGTGCGGCGTTCCCCATTGCACTGATGAAGGTGTTCGGCTATCGTAAGAAAGAGGTAAAAAAGCTTTATCTGGACGGTAATTTTTTTGTAGTGGCCGTGGGAGCACTTATTTGCCTGCCATTATCCAAGCTGGTGATGGATGGCATCTACCCGTACTTTGTGTCAAATGTGGGTATTGGAATGGACCTTACTTTCAGTTGGCAGATGTATGCCGGAATCTATGGAGCAATTATTTTGCTGTATCTTGTGATTAATTGGCTTTTGGTAGGAAGGCTTAGGAAGGTAAATTTGGCGGAAGTATTGAAAAATAGAGAATAAGATATGAACAGTTTGACGCCCCGGAGCAGTGCCGGGGCGTTTGACGTGTTGACGTGTATAAATATTTTTTGTAAAATTTTGTAACGAATGTATTATACGATGGACTTATTTAATGTAAAACACAAATGAGAAGGAGGTGAAACCATGGATATGAAGCGTGTCTGCGAAGAGTATTATCAGACCGTTTACGGCTATCTGATAACCATTACGGGCGGCAATTACGATTTGGCGGAGGAGTTGACCCAGGAGACCTTTTATCGGGCCATCAAGAATGCCAAACAGTTCCGTGAGGAATGTAAGATGTCTACCTGGCTTTGTCAGATTGCCAAGTATACTTTTTATCAGCATCTTGATAAAAAGAATCGCAGAAAAGAAGTATCCATGGACGCCGCCGTTGAAGTTGCCATGGAGCAACAGATTGAGCGGGAGTACATTTCCAACGAACAGAAGCTTTTGATTTACAAAAAGATTCAGAAGATGGAAAGTCCCACAAAGGATGTGCTGATGTTGCGACTTTCGGGTGAACTTAGCTTTAAGGAAATTGGCGAGATCCTCGGGAAGACGGAGAACTGGGCAAGAGTAACCTTCTACCGCGGCAAACAAGTATTGGGAAAGGAGCTTGGCAAAGATGAATAAAAACGTATGTGATTGTGATATTGTTCTTGAGCTGCTCCCCCTGTATATTGAACAAAAGACCGGTGCGGAGAGTAATGCCTTTGTGGAGGCGCATCTTGCGGAATGTGAGCAGTGTAGAGAGGCTTATGCACTCATGAGTGCGGACTGGATGGCAGAGGATGCAGGAGAGGCAGCTGACGCAGATTCAGAAAATTTGACCCAAGAATCTACAAAAGACGGCACCCCCGGGAGATGGTATCATAGTAAGCTCTTCTGGGTGATAGCGGCAATTTTCGCCTATGCAGGCTTGATGGCAGGGCTTGTGATTTATACCTTTTTGTATCTGACAGGCGTATAAAGGAGGAAATGATGATGCAACGAACAGAGAATAAAATCAGTGATATTGGCTGTGGCATTATGCAGGATTTGCTCATTTCCTATTGTGACGGCCTGACGGCGGAGACTGTTGGTGAAATGATACAAACACATCTGACAGAATGCCCTGCATGTCAAAAGCATTATGAAGAATTGTTAAGGCAGCGGGAGTTGGAGGAGCAACAGGAGCGTTCCAGAGGCAGAAGCTTTGGGCGGAAGCTGACAAGCCTGCGATATTATATGCTGGGTGGTATGATAGGAATAGTGGCGCCGGTTGCATTGTTAGTGTTGTGGTATTTAATTGCTTCGGTGCGAAGCTATTTTGAAATTATGTTTTACAGCTATTTTCTGTAAGGGGGGAATGAAATGGGTAATAAAATGAGTAAAAACAATAAAAACAAGCTGTGGATTGGAATTGCAATCGGTGCTGTATTAGGCTGTATCACTTTGGGGGCATTTTTTGTAATATTTTTTATGTTCTTTTTGTTTGGTGGCCCCGCAGAGGTAGAAACAGATGTCACAAAATATCAAGAGACACTTGCGAAATATGAATATGCCAAGACGGCTTATCTGGTATTCCCGGAAGAGATACCGGAAAGCGCAAAGGATGTGGATTTCTATTTTTCCTATCAGGATACATGGAATGTGCCTACTCAGGAGGTATATTTGAAATGTACCTATGATGAGGCGGATTATCAGTCAGAGATTGACAGGCTGGAAAATGTTAAGAAGCGTTATGGCTCCACCGTACGGACACTGCTACGAGACGAGGAGGGACGCTATTCCTATCCGGTTTATATTGCGCAGGATGGCTATTGGGATAATTTTGAATATGCCATGCTTACCGGAGAAAATGAGATTACCTATATTTACACGGCAATGATGAATGCTGATGATTTAAAGAAGGTGGATCAGAAGCTGCTGCCCTCTGACTTTGATGAAAGACAGATGGAATATACGGGCATCGAAGGATACACCATTTATTTGCAGAAGGTGGTGTATTGTGACGATGGAACGGTGGACTACTGGAATTGTGATTATACAAGGGATGAGGTTTCAGAGGTTACTAAAAATCATTGGGTAGAGCTTGGTTATAACACTTTCTATGTGACGACCTATTTGGACGAGCAGGACAGGGAACGGATTAAAGAGTGCTCATATTACTATTATGAAAGTCAGCATGATTCGGTTTATGGCCTTCCAGAAGTGATTACTTATAATGAATTAACGGGGAAGGGGTATTTGTATAAGGATTTGGAGTTAAGTAAAGATAAGTCCAAGGCACTGGTTACTTACTATGATGGTACGGAAGAAAAGATGATGGAATACGAAATTCCGGATGTGTAAAAAAGATGGATTTGTAGAAAAAGGCTCTCTGCTTTGTGAAGCGGAGAGCCTTGAATTATGCCTGTTTTATTTTACTTTGTCGGTAGCCTGTTTCTTGGAAAGCTGTGCGACAGTAACCAAAGTCACAATCAGTACCACAAGACCGCCAATCAGACCAATCCAGCCGTTTCCGGTGAAGCCTGCAATGATGTAGGCTACGAAGGAAACTGCCGCTACAAGCAGTGCGTAGGGAAGCTGAGTGGACACATGGTTTACATGGTGGCATCTTGCACCTGCGGATGCAAGGATGGTGGTGTCGGAAATGGGTGAGCAGTGGTCACCGCATACAGCACCTGCAAGACATGCTGCGATGGAGATTACCATCATGTTGCCCTCAGGGAATACGCCAAGTACAATGGGAATCAAAATACCGAAGGTTCCCCAGGAGGTGCCGGTTGCAAAGGCCAGGCCAACAGCTACGAGGAAGATGATTGCGGGCAGCAGGCTTTGCAATACGCTTGCAGAACCTTCTACCATACTTGCCACATAGACATCTGCACCCAGAAGACCGGTTACACCGGATAATGTCCATGCGAAGGTCAGAATCAAAATGGGAGAAACCATGGCTTTAAAGCCTTCAGGGATACAACCCATAAATTCATCAAAAGTCACAACTTCTCTGAACATGTAAAAGAAGAAGGTAAAAATCAATGCAATTACAGAGCCGATTACCAGACCAACGGATGCATCGGAATTAGCAAATGCATCAACAAAATTGGTGCCGCTCATAAAGCCTCCGGTGTAGAGCATTGCAAAAATACATGCAACAATCAGTACCACAACAGGCAGAACCAAGTCAACAATCTTGCCCTTGCCGTTTATCTGTTCTTCGGAAACTTCTGCATAGGGACGCTCGGGGGTGGTGAAAAGGTCGCCTGTTAAAGCATTGGCTTCATGCTTTTTCATGGAAAAGAAGTCAATCTTGGCAATTACCAGGAACAACATTGTAGTGATGGTAAACAGTGCATAGTAGTTACAAGGGATGGTCTGCAGGAAAGTGGTGAAGCCATTGATTCCTGCATCCTCAGGAACGGAGGAGGTAACCGCCGCAGCCCAGGAACTGATAGGGGCAATGATACAAACGGGAGCTGCTGTTGCATCAATGATGTAAGCAAGCTTTGCTCTGGAAACCTTATGCTTATCCGTTACGGGGCGCATGACACTTCCTACGGTCAGACAGTTGAAATAGTCATCCACGAAAATTAAAACGCCTAAAGCAACCGTTGCAAGCTGTGCGCCCACACGATTCTTAATCTTGGTGGAAGCCCACTTGCCGAAGGCTGCAGAGCCGCCGGCCTTGTTCATCAGTGCAACCAATGCGCCAAGAACTACCAGGAAAATCAAGATACCTACATTCCAACTGTCTGCCAGCTTGTAAACCATACCACCGTTTTCATTAAAGAAAATGGTGTTCATCATAAGCTCCAGATTAAAGTTGGAGTACAAAAGTCCGCCGGCTACAATACCAACGAACAGGGAAGAGTATACTTCCTTGGTAATCAGAGCCAGTACAATTGCGATGACCGGAGGCAGAAGTGCCCATGCAGTGGAATATACATGAGGGGTGTAATTTGCCGGGTCAGCCACGGTTCCTGAAGTGGTGAGTGTAACTGCAATCAGGGCCAGTACAATCAAGGTCAGGAAACACATTAAAATCTTTTGGGTGCTTAGTTTTTTCATCCTTAGTACCTCTCTTATTATTTTATTCTAAGTTCTATTTTATAGACAGAATAGACCTTTGTAAAGGCTTATTTTAGGCATTTTTGGGGCTTTTGCCCTCTTTACTTTACTTGATTACTATGGTAAAATTCCTAGGTGGTTTAAAATACATATTTATTTTGGAGGAGATTATGAAAAAGAAAATTGCAATGTTATTGAGTGCAGCAATGGTGTTTAGTGTTGCATTGACCGGATGCGGCAATGCGTCTGCAGGTGGTAGTGCGGCAGGTAGTTCTGCAGCAGGCAGTGCCGACGCAGGTGAGGCAAAGGCTATGGTTTATGCCGTTGAGGCAGGTAGTGCAGGTGAGGCTGTGGCAAAGGATAACGGCTATCAGTTTAATTCCGTTGCTTCTCAGGCGGATGCTTTGATGGAGGTTGCTTCCGGTACTTCCGATGCTGCAATTATTGACCTTTTGATGGCAGGTGCCATGATTGGTGAAGGTACCAGCTATCCTAATTTGACCCATACTGACAAGCTGACCACCGAGGAGTACGGTGTTGGTTGTAGAAAGGGTTCTGACCTTGTTTCTTATATCAATGCAGTATTTGCTGAGAGCTATGCAGACGGTTCCATGGAGCGTACCGCTAAGATTTATGGTGTGCATGAGTCTTTGGTAGAGCAGCCTGCATGTGAGTATGAGGCAGCTGCTGAGAGCGATGTAGCTTATATTCAGGAAAAGGGTACTTTGCTGGTTGGTATCACCGATTTTGCTCCCATGGACTATCAGGATGACAAGGGCGAGTGGATTGGTTTTGACGCAGATATGGCACGTAAGGTTGCCGAGAAGCTTGGTGTAGAGGTTGAGTTTGTTGTAATCGACTGGGACAACAAGATTATGGAGCTTGATTCCAAGAACATTGATGTGGTATGGAACGGCATGACCCTGACCGATGAGGTAAAGGCTGCTATGGATTGCTCCAATGCATACTGCAACAATGCACAGGTAGTTGTAGTACCTGCTGAATAAATTTTACCAAAGAAGAATTCTTGTAAGGAGAATCGTTTATGTTTAGGACCGTTACCCTATCGTTGCTTAGTGGTTTGGCAACTACGTGTGAAATTTTCATAATGACGTTGCTGTTTGCACTGCCGCTGGGATTATTATTGGCATTTGCATCCATGAGTAAGTTTAAGCCCCTCAAGGCACTGATGCAGTTTGTTGTGTGGGTGGTTCGCGGTACACCTCTGATGCTGCAGTTGATTATTATTTTCTACGGACCCGGTCTGTGGCTGGGCAATAATATCTGGGGCGGCAGCGAGGCCGGCAGACTGACGGCAACGGTGGTAGCATTCTCCTTAAACTATGCCTGCTATTTTTCCGTGATTTTCCGCGGCGGTATCGAAAGTGTACCGGCGGGACAGCGTGAGGCAGGAGAGGTGCTTGGTATGACCAAGAGCCAGATTTTCTTCAAGGTTACACTGCTTCAGATGATTAAGCGGGTGGTTCCGCCTATGTCCAATGAGATTATCACATTGGTAAAGGATACCTCCCTTGCAAGAATTATTGCAGCCTATGAGCTGACTCATGCAGGCTATGCTTTTATGAAATCTGACGGTATCACATGGCCCCTTTTCTACACCGGCGTGTTCTATCTGCTGTTTGTAGGAATCCTGACCTTGTTGTTCAACTTTATTGAGCGCAAGTTAAGCTACTTTAAGTAAGGAGGGGGAGACAATGGCGATTCTGGAAGTAAAAAATATTGAAAAACATTTTGGTAATACAACAGTGCTTAGGGACGTAAGCTTTTCTTTGGAGGAGGGCAGTGCGCTGGCAATTATCGGTTCCTCCGGTTCCGGTAAAACAACCCTTCTTCGGTGCCTGAATTTCCTGGAGACACCCAGTAGCGGAAGCATCAGTGTAAAGGGCGAGACCTTGTTTGATGCATCTGTACGTCAGTCTCAGAAGGAGAAGGATTTGCGCAAAAAGCGTCTGCACTTCGGCATGGTGTTCCAGTCCTTTAATTTGTTTCCGCAGTATACAGCGCTTGAAAATGTGACGCTGGCAGAGAAATTACTGGCCCAAGAGCGTCCGGATTTCAGGGTAAAGAAACCGGAAATTTATGAGGAGATTAACAGACATGGTCAGGAGCTTTTAACGCAGATGGGCCTGGCTGAGCGAATGAACCACTATCCTCATCAGCTTTCCGGCGGCCAACAGCAGCGTGTGGCCATTGCCAGAGCACTTGCATTAAAGCCTGATATCTTGTGCTTTGATGAGCCTACCTCTGCACTGGATCCGGAGCTTACCGGAGAGGTGCTTAAGGTTATCAGAGGTCTGGCTGAGCAGAAGACTACCATGATTATCGTAACCCATGAGATGGCCTTTGCCAGAGATGTGGCAGATCAGGTGATTTTCATGGATGAGGGCGTGATTGTGGAGCAGGGCGATCCGAAGGAGGTAATTAATAATCCAAAGGAGGAGCGTACAAGGCAGTTCTTGACAAGGTATACGGAAGGATAAAGATTGATTCAGTTTGGGGTCCCCGCAATGGCGGGGGCCCCTTTTTGTATGGTTTGGAATTATATCTGATGGGGCTTCCCTTGACCGGTTTGTATGTCGGAATTTCGAACTTAAGAAGCTCTAATATTCTGTGGGAAGAGTGGATGAAAGTGACGCGCCGGGTCTAATGCGCATCCGTGCGCAGTAGACCCTAAATGAGCCATCCGTGGCTCATTTGCGCTGGGCCGAAAAACAGAATATAAGAGCGTCTAAAGTTCTCCATAACGACATACAAACCGGTCAAGGGAAGCCCCATTAGGCATATCTCAAATCCATACAAAAAAGCTGTGCAAATAGTTGCGAGATAAGAGCTTGTTACATTATAAAAAAAGTTGACAAATGAGTGAATATGTGATTATATGTTCATATAAATGAATATATGAATGATTGTTCATGTATTAATATGAATGTGTTAAAGGAGTGGTTCGTTATGGTATGGAGAGTGATTGGATTTGTGATTTTTGCAAGTTTTTATGCATTTTATCTGGCGAAGTTAGTAATTTTGAAAAGGCAGGAGATTAAGACAAATCAGATGGGCGTGGGGAACAAGGAACGCAGAGTTTTGGCGATTGAGCGGGTTATGAGTGTAGCAACGGTGCTGACAGTGGTGCTTGGACTGGGGAGTATTTTGGCGGCGCCGCTTGCGGAGCTTTTGTGGATGAGAATTGCAGGAATTCTTGCAGAAGTGATGGCGGCGGTGATGCTACATTTGCAGATTTTGCAGGAGGAGAATCATCTTCTCAAGATGGTGGGAGCAGAGTATGAGGAGTATCGGAAACGGACGATGAGATATTGGGGTAGAATTGTGTAAATAGGGTAATTTTTCATAGTTTATTTTGTTGTTTCTACATATAATATTCACAGGCGAGACACAGATATTGACAGCAAAGATATAAAAATGGTACCATATATGTGGAGGTGAGACTATGTTGAAATCTTACTTGTTAGAGAACTATGGATATAATGAACCAATATTTTTGAATGATTTAACAATAGAAGGATTATCTGAAAATGCAGTGCGCCAGTCGGTAAAGAGACTTGTGGCAAATGGTTTTCTGGAACGGTATGATAATGGTATTTATTATATACCCAAACAGGGTGGATTACTAGGTAAAAATTATCTCGATCCGTTTCTTGTTATTATGCGCAAATATGTGAGAAGTAAATCAGAAACATTTGGTTATGTGACCGGAATATCTTTTGTAAACCAGCTTGGATTGACGACACAAATGCCGGCGATAATTGAGATTGTTACGAACAAGGAAGCTACAAATGGACGTACGATTACGGTGGGAAATCAGAAAGTCCGAATTAAAAAAGCAGCGATTACTGTTTCAGACAACAATGCGGAACTTTTACAGCTTTTGGATGGTATTGGTCAGGCTGAGAAATATACAGAGCTGTCAATGGAAGAAACTATAGATACAATGCTCTCATATGTGAAACAGAAACGTTTTACTAAAGAACAGTTATATGAAGTATCGTCTGTTATAACCGGTGCGACTGCGAAGAAATTGATTGAGTGGGGACTGATTTATGAGTTTGTATCAGGATAGCGAAAAACTATACTGTAAATTAATATTTGATGAGCATTTCGGATAGTGAG
>JAZQLH010000005.1:0-61642 GCA_045542555.1 Acetatifactor sp.
AAGCCAAGGAAGAAGATAAGAATGCGGATGGCAAAAAGGAAAAAGTAAAAGAAGCGGTTAAAGCCGGAGTTCTTGATATCCTTAAGGATATGTATGATTTTGAGGAGGAAGATTTTCTTTCCGCGGAATTAGAAGTGGTGCCGGCAGGTAAAGCGAGAGAAGCAGGTTTTGACAGAAGTATGATTCTTGCGTATGGTCAGGATGACAGAGTATGTGCTTACACTTCTTTGCAGGCGATGTTGGATGTGAAAAAATGTGATAAAACCATTTGCTGTATATTGGTTGATAAGGAAGAAATTGGTTCTGTGGGTGCAACCGGTATGCAGTCCCAGTTTTTTGAGAATGCGGTGGCTGAATTTATGAATCTTGCAGGACAGTACAATGAGCTTGGCTTGCGCAGATGTCTTGCACATAGCTGCATGCTTTCCTCTGACGTAAGCAGTGCTTATGACCCTTCCTATGCGGCAAGCTTTGACAGAAAGAATGTAGCTTACATGGGCAATGGTATGGTGCTCCTTAAGTTCACCGGAGCACGTGGAAAGTCTGGCTCTAATGATGCCAACGCAGAATATATTGCTCACATCAGAGATATCTTTGATAAAGAAAAGGTTATTTTTCAGACCGCAGAGCTTGGTAAAGTGGATTTGGGTGGTGGCGGAACCATTGCGTATATGCTGGCGTTGTATGGCATGAATGTCATCGATTGTGGTGTGGCTGTGCTCAATATGCATGCACCATGGGAGGCTACCAGCAAGGCGGATGTATATGAAACCTACAGAGGATATATGGCGTTTATGAAGCATGCTGACGATGCGAAAGTTTTTTAGGATACAACGGAGAGAATATGGAATTAAGAAAATCTGATTTTTATTTTGATTTGCCGGAGGAATTGATTGCCCAGGACCCGCTGGAGGATCGTTCCTCCTCCCGTTTATTAAAGCTGAATAAAAATACGGGAGAGGTAACTCATCATGTTTTTAAGGATATTGTAGAATATATAAGACCGGGAGATTGCCTTGTGCTCAATAATACAAAAGTTATTCCTGCAAGACTTTTAGGTGAGCGTGAAGGAACGGGAGCTCATGTGGAGGTTCTTTTGTTAAAGCGCAGAGAAGCAGATGTGTGGGAGACGCTTGTAAAGCCGGGTAAAAAGTGCAAACCGGGAACCCGTCTGGTGTTTGGAGACGGTCTGCTTCATGCAGAGGTATTAGAGACTGTGGAGGAAGGAAATCGTCTGATTCGATTTGAGTATGAAGGCATTTTTGAGGAAGTGTTGGACAGATTGGGAGAGATGCCCCTGCCCCCCTATATTACGCATAAGCTTCAGGACAAAAACCGATACCAGACTGTATATGCCAAGTATGAGGGGTCTGCGGCTGCACCTACAGCGGGGCTTCATTTTACGCAGGAACTGCTTGCAGAAATTGAAGCAAAGGGTGTGAAGATTGCCTATGTAACCTTGCATGTAGGTCTTGGTACATTCCGTCCCGTAAAGGAAGAAAATGTATTGGAACATCATATGCACTCTGAGGCATATCAGGTGACAGAGGAGACTGCTGAACTGATTAACCGTACCAAGGCGCAGGGGGGCAGAGTGATTTGTGTAGGTACTACAAGCTGTCGTACGGTGGAAAGCGCATCCGATGCGAATGGTCGTGTTGTACCCGGATGCGGCGATACGGAGATTTTTATTTACCCCGGCTACAAGTTCAAAGTGTTGGATGCCCTGATTACCAATTTCCATTTGCCGGAGTCTACTTTGGTGATGTTAGTGTCTGCCTTGGCCGGTAGGGAGAACGTGTTGGCGGCTTATGAGGAGGCTATTAAGGAAAGGTATCGTTTCTTCAGCTTTGGGGATGCGATGTTTGTTGAAGGAGAGTAAATCATGGCTTTCGCAGGAATGTTTCTTATGACGCTTTTCTTTTTTTTGATAATCATAGGCGGTTCTACTTTAATTGGAATCATTTTATTGATTATTGCTTTGGTGCAGGGAAATAAAGTGCGCAAGATGCGTGGTCCAAAGAAGACCGGAAAGGTGTGGGTGTTAAGTATTATAGGTGGTATGTTTATGCTGCCGCTTGTGGGTTCCATTATGTTTTTTGGATTTGCCATGGCTACCGGGCAGTGGGAGTCTTATAATTCACTGGCGCAAAACGTAAACGAGGGGAATTATGCGAGAGTAGAGGATCTTCTAAAAAATGGCGTGGATCCGGATTGTACGGCGGACAGTAATGAACCGGCTGCAGAAGGAGAGCGTACCTTATTGTCCCATATGTGTGAAAATGGAGGCTTTATGGATCAGTTTGAAGATCCTGTGGATGATGTTGTGACAGAGGAAGAGCTGACCATGATGCAGCTTCTGATTGACTACGGTGCGGATATAGATTCTATATATTACAGAGATTCCAAAGACTATGAAAGACATACCTATCATGAGGAGACAGATATATATCTGACCACAGATAGATGTGGTTTTACGCCTCTACATTATGCAGTATATAGTGGAGATTTGGCAGTTATAAAGCTTCTGGTGGAAAATGGGGCGGATGTGAATGCCACAGATTATTGTGGGTATGCGCCCATACATGTTGCTGTTGATTTTCTACATGGACAGGAAGGGGCCGACATACTTCAATATTTGATTGATCAGGGAGCAGATTTGACAGCCGAAACGAACTATGGACAGTCTGTAATTTTTCTGTCCTGGCGCAATGAGATAGAAGAGGATTCGCCCATGGGGACAGTTTTGAAAGAGAATTATGAGAAGCTGTATCCACAGTGAGAATTTTCTGTTTACAATGGTGGGAAATAATGATAGATTATACATAAAAGGGTATACGAAAGGAGATGGGAACGGATGGCAAGAACAATTCTTGTGACCGGAGGAAGTGCCAGTGGCAAATCCAGATGGGCAATTTCTCAATTTGTGGCATGTGACAATGTGCTTTACATATGTCCGGGGGAGTTGGATGCAGATACTCGCAACCGAATTGAGTACGGCAATCAGAAGAACTATGTGGAATGGGATATCAGAGAGGGTGTTACATCCAATCCAATAGAGCTTTACAACAAGCACAAGTTTGTAATTTTTGATAATCTGTACACATACACTATTAAGGTGATGGAGCAGATGTGTCCGGATATTGCAAATTGTGACAGTGACATGGAAAAGGCCATTGCAAAACGTGTTATTGATGATATTATCAGCATGCAGGAAGAGACAAGACTGATTGAAGGAGATTTGGTGGTTATTACTTTGGAAACCGGTTTTTCCATTGTTCCTGAAGATCCTATGGTAAAGGCATTGCGTAAGATTTTGGGTGTGGTAAATCAGCGTATTGCAAATGTATCAAGTGATGTGTATTTGTCTGCAAGTGGTATTCAGTTCAAAATCAAATAATTGCAGAAGGTATCTTAACCAAAGAAAGAGAGGGCTTACTGATGGATATTGAACAGCTTATAATGCAGGCACGACAGTTAATGGCTTCGGATATTCACCTTACTGTCGGTGCTGAGACTGTAATTCGTATAAACGGAGAATTGAAGAAATTTGGAGAGAGGGATGATATTGGAGTCAACAGAATGATTCACTCCCTTTTGACAGCAGAACAGGAAAAGCGTTTTAGTACAGATGGAATTGATTTGGATTTCAGCTTTGAGCTCAGCGACGGGTCCGTACAGCGTGTAAATGTATATCATCAGAATGGACGCGCAGCGGCAGCAATTCGTCTTTTGAACACAAAGGTTCCTTCGTTGGAAGAGTTGGAGATGCCTCCTGTGCTCGCAGAATTAGCAGCCAAGAGAAGAGGTCTTGTGCTTGTTACCGGTTCAACCGGAAGCGGTAAGACCACTACGTTAGCATCTATGATTGATGAAATCAATAAAAAGCGTGCATGTCATATTATTACCATTGAAGATCCTATCGAGTATCGTTATGAACAGGGTAAGGCAATTATTCATCAGCGTGAGCTGGGCAGAGATGTTCCTGATTTTAAGTCAGCACTTAGAAGTGTGCTTCGTGAGGACCCGGATGTTATTTTGATTGGTGAAATGCGCGATTATGAAACCATTTCACTTGCACTTACTGCTGCAGAGACCGGTCACTTGGTATTAGCAACCTTACATACTGCCAGCGCGGCACAGACAATTGACCGTATTATTGATGAGTGTCCTGTTGATATCAGGGATCAGGCGCGCACACAGCTTGCCAATCTTCTTCAAGGTATTATTGCACAGACTCTGGTGCCCAGAATGGATGAGAAAGGCGGACGTACAGCTGCTATGGAGATTTTGATTGGTACAGATGCTGTCAAGAATATGATTCGTACCAATAAGATTGCCCAGATGAATACTGTAATGCAGACTTCCGGCCGTCAGGGTATGTGTACTTTAAATGACAGCTTGTCTAAGCTGTGCAGAGAGGGTATTATCTCTTATGATGTAATGATGCAGTATACTATGGATAATGCAGAGATGGAATAATAATTCAAATTTATAGGATTGACGAATTGACTAGTTAGTGCTACAATGATTCAACAACGCCTACAAGTGTATCGAAAGATATGGCGCTTGTAGGCGTCTTTTTCTGAGAGTGCGTTTCAGGCACCTATTTGTATTTTCTATAATTCCGGATTTTCTGAGATTAACACATCTTACTTTTTCACCAATGGCACCTTGACAAGTAAATAAAGAGCTAAGCCTTTGTATTTGTGTACTGTATTTTTTTATATTGGAAAGGAGAATTAATAATGACAAATAATGAATTGTTATTGGGGATATCCAAACTGCTGGATCCGATTAGGAAAGATATTCGGGAGATAAAGGAAGACATATCTGAGATAAAAAGAGATGTTGCAGATTTAAAGGTAAGAGTCACAGTATTGGAAAATGACGTAGCGATGTTGAAGGAAGACGTGGCGGAATTGAAGGAAGACGTGGCGGAATTGAAGGAAGACGTGGCAGAATTGAAGGAAGACGTGGCAGAATTGAAGGAAAATGTAGTAGTCTTGCAAGAAAAATCAGCAGCTATGGAGAATAGTGTGGCAGTACTACAGAAGAGAATAATTGTTGTAGAAAAGAATACTGTAGAAACAACCGGAAGAATAAAACGGATAGAATTGTTGATGGAAACAAATATATCTCCTCGGTTGCAAACGATAGAAGCTTGTTATACTACAACATATGATCGATATAGAAATAGCGTTGAAGATTACGAAAATATGAAACAGGACGTATCAGTTCTCAAAAGTGTGGTAATGGAGCACAGCAGTAAGATACAGAAAATTTCGTAAAAAGTGTTCAAACTTTTTCTTTTTTGAGTTATAATAAATTGATTTAGTATGCATATTGAGAAGGGGTAAATGCGATTCATGGCAGCAAAAAAGTTTTATGCGGTAAAAAAAGGAAAAGTCACCGGACTATTTATGGATTGGATAGAATGTAAGGCTTCTGTGGACGGATTTCCCGGAGCAGAATACAAGGGATTTGCAACTAAAGAGGAGGCCTGTGCATATTTAGGAATAGAGTCAGGCGAGGCAGGTGTTGCAGCTGAGTTAGATTATGTAGTTATTCCCGGCAGGCTTTTAGTTTATGTGGATGGAAGTTATGAGGATTCCTTGCCCAAGTATGCCTTTGGTTGCGTATTTCTTTTGGATGGCGGTGAAATTCGTCTTGCCTATGGAAACGGGGATAATCCGCAATCCTTGAAGCATAGAAACGTGACCGGTGAGATGTTGGGGGCAATGTATGCAGTTAAGACGGCTATGATGAATGGATATTCAGAGGTGGAAATCTGTTTTGATTATGAGGGAATTGAGAAGTGGGTTACCGGAAGTTGGAAAAGCAAGACTGAACTGACACAGCTTTATGCCAAATCCATGCGTGAGTGGGGTACAAGCATTCGCATCATTTTTACTAAAGTAGCGGCCCATAGTAATATAAAATATAATGAATTGGCTGATGTCACTGCAAAGAGAGGTCTTACGGAGGCAAACGGTGTACCCAAGGTTACACGTCTGGAGGAATTAGAGATTTATGCAAGATAAAACAAATGGGACGAAGCTAATCCGTTTAAATAAATATCTGGCTCAGTGTGGTATTTGTTCCCGCAGAGACGCAGATAGGCTGATAGAGTCCGGGAAGGTCCTGGTAAACGGTATTCCGGCAACCATGGGACAGACAGTAACACCGGAAGACAATATCCAGGTAGGTAAGAAGGTGTTACAGGGCCGGGAGAAAAAGGTGGTTTTGGCTTGCTACAAGCCTGTGGGAGTGACCTGTACCGAAAGAGATGCCCATGCTACTAAAAAGATTACGGATATGATTAAGTATCCTGTCCGTGTGACCTATGCAGGGCGTTTGGACAAGGATTCAGAGGGATTACTGATACTTACCAATGATGGCGAATTGATTGATGCAATGATGCGTGGAGCTAATGGCCATGAGAAAGAATATATTGTCAAGGTGGACAAAGAGATAACGGATATTTTTGTAGAGAAGATGGCACAAGGCGTGCATCTTCGGGAATTGGAAGTGACCACCAGACCCTGTGAAGTGTCTAAAATCGGTAAGTATACATTTAAGATTATTTTGACGCAGGGGCTTAATCGGCAGATTCGGCGAATGTGTAAAGAATTGGGATTTACTGTCAAAGAATTAAAGCGTGTTCGAGTGATGAATGTATTGTTAGGTGATTTGAAGCCGGGAGCATATCGGGAGCTTACCAAACAAGAAGTTCAGGTATTATATGAAAAGGCAGGCTTATGCAAGGAGTAATAAAATGCAGGACAATAAAAAAGACAGAATTAAATATCTGGTAGAAGTGCTGAATCGGGCATCCAAGGCTTACTATGCCGAGGATAGAGAGATTATGAGCAACTACGAATATGATGCTCTTTACGATGAACTTGTGTCACTGGAGGAAGAGACAGGGATTGTATTGGCGAATAGCCCTACGGTAAATGTGGGTTATGCAGCTGTAGATGAACTTCCTAAGGAACGACACGAGTCTTCTATGTTGTCTCTGGGCAAAACCAAGAGTAGAGAGGAGCTTCAAAGCTGGTTGCAGGGCAATGCGGCGGTACTTAGCTGGAAGTTGGATGGTTTGACCATCGTTTTGAGCTACCAGGGCGGGAAGCTGGTTAAGGCTGTTACAAGAGGTAATGGAGAAATCGGGGAGGTAATCACTAACAACGCCAGAACTTTTAAAAATTTGCCTCTACAGATTGCCTATCAGGGAGAGCTGATTCTGCGAGGCGAGGCGGTTATCAGTTATTCTGATTTTGAGATGATGAATAGTGAGATTGCAGACGAGGCAGATAAGTATAAGAATCCCCGAAATTTGTGTAGCGGCTCCGTGCGCCAGTTAAATAATGAGATTACAGCCAAGAGAAATGTGCAATTCTACGCATTTAGTCTGGTGAAAGCAGATGACACGGATTTTAACAATTCCAGAATGGAGCAGTTTGCTTTTTTGGAGGAGCAGGGCTTTCAGGTGGTGGAGCATTATCTGGTAGATTCAGACAATATTTTGGAGCGTATTGAATATTTTGCTGAGAAGATTGAAGACTATGATATTCCTTCTGATGGTCTGGTTTTGACTTATGAGGATATTGCATATGGGCGCTCATTGGGCAGAACGGCTAAGTTTCCTAAAGATGCCATTGCATTTAAATGGGCTGACGAGATTCGGGAGACGACACTTCTAGAAGTAGAATGGAGTGCCAGCCGTACCGGTTTGATTAATCCGGTGGCGATTTTTGAACCGGTGGAATTGGAAGGAACCACAGTGAGTCGGGCTTCTGTTCACAATGTAAGCATTGTGAGAAGCTTAAAGCTTGGCATCGGCGACCGAATTACAGTTTATAAAGCGAATATGATTATTCCCCAGATTGCAAAGAATCTGACATGCAGTGACAGTTTGGAGATTCCTGCTACATGTCCCGTGTGCGGACAGCCTACACAGATTCGACAGCTGAGTGATGTGCAGTCATTGTATTGTACTAATGAAGATTGCGCAGCCAAGCAAATTAAGGCGTTTACTTTGTTTGTAAGCAGAGATGCACTGAACATCGACGGATTGTCAGAGGCTACTTTGGAGAAATTTATTGATAGAGGTTTTATCCATGAGTTTGCGGATTTGTTTGAACTGGAAAAGTATCAGGAAGAAATTACAGGTATGGAGGGCTTTGGAGAGAAGTCTTATCAGAATTTGCTGGCAAGTATAGAGACTGCACGTAAGACCACTTTGCCCAGACTGATTTATGCACTGGGTATTGCAGGTATTGGTGTGGCCAATGCAAAAATGCTATGCAAACAGTTTGATTATGATTTGGACCGAATGCGCCGGGCGGACGAGGAGGAACTCAGCGCTATCGAGGGCGTGGGCGAGGTGCTGGCATCCGGAATTGTGGCTTATATGAGAGACGAAGCGAATATGCGCCAAATTGACAGATTGCTGGAAATGCTGGAAATTGAGAAGCCTCAGATAGACAGTAGTGCCCAGACACTTACAGGTATGAATTTTGTTATAACCGGAAGCCTGAATCATTATGAAAACCGCAATGAGTTGAAGGATATTATTGAGCAGAAGGGTGGAAAAGTTACCGGAAGTGTAACCGGCAAGACTACATGTCTGATTAATAATGATATTGCCTCCACATCGTCCAAGAATAAAAAGGCTAAGGAGCTGAATGTGCCGATTTTGACAGAAGAGGATTTTATGGCACAATATTTATAAGAAAGTAAGAGGATTATAAAATGCCTATTAAGACACAGAGTGAGCTTCCTGCAAAGGAGATACTGGAAAATGAAAATATATTTGTGATGGATGAGAGTCGTGCGCTGCATCAGGATATTCGTCCTTTGCAGGTATTGATTTTAAACAATATGCCAATTAAGCAGGATACGGAATTGCAACTTTTGCGTGCTCTTTCTAATACACCATTGCAGGTGGACGTTACTTTTATGAATGTGAAAAGTCATGTTTCCCAGAATACATCTGCAAGTCATTTAAATAAGTTTTATGTTTCTTTGGACAATATCAGGGAGCGTAAGTTTGATGGTATGATTATTACCGGTGCGCCTGTGGAGGATATTACCTTTGAGGAAGTGGATTACTGGGAGGAGACTTGTGAGATTTTGGATTGGGCTGAGACCCATGTGACGTCAACATTACATATATGTTGGGCTGCACAGGCAGGTTTTTATCATTATTACGGCATTAACAAGCGCCAGCTTCCCAGAAAGCTTTTTGGCGTATATGAGCACGAGGTAGCTAATCGCAAGGTGCCTCTTGTACGAGGATTTGATGATGTTTTTCTGGCGCCGCACAGCAGACATACAGAGACCCCGGCAGATGCAATTCATGCCTGCAAGGAAATTACTGTGCTGGCAGAGTCACCCGATGCAGGTGTATTCCTTGCTATCGCTGAGAACGGCAAGAAAATCTTTGTAAACGGCCATCCCGAATATGACCGCTATACGCTGAACAATGAATATCTGAGAGATTTAGGTAAGGGGCTGGATATTCAGGTGCCTTACAATTACTTTCCGGGAGATGATCCGGAGAAGAGACCTCTGCTTCAGTGGAGAAGCCATAGCAATAATTTGTATAGCAATTGGTTGAATTATTATGTATATCAGGTTACGCCGTATGAACTGTAGTAGTGTTTTTACGTAAATATTGAAAGATGGGAGGGCAAAAATGGATAATGATAAATTTGATATAATTATTAAGAAGCTTGAATGTATTGATAAACGCTTTGAGATAATTGATGAGAAGTTTGATTGTATAGACAAGCGTTTTGAAGCCATAGATAGGCGTTTTGAAGCCATAGACAAGCGTTTTGATGATATAGACAAGCGTCTTAATGTTATGGATAATAGATTTGAACGTATCGAAAACAGATTTGATGTTTTGGAATTTAAGGTGGATAGAAATTCGGGAAAATTAGATAATTTACAGTTGGATGTTAAACTTTCCAATCGTAATATTAATCGTGATTTGCGGGTTTTGAAAGATGAAACAGATACAATCATTCAAATATTGAGAGTGAATGAGTTGATAGCAAATTAATCCATAGAAAAAGCAACCGTAATCTGCTCGGAATATTCCGAAGATTGGCGATTGCTTTTCCTTTTTACATTTATTTCTCTATATTTCCTGATCCGCAGACTTAGGGTTCACTCAGTGCGAATACTATGCACAGCTCCTTTCCCGCAGATAATAATACAGGCCGGCCAACATCTGTGTGTTGGTGGGGAAGATTTTATCCGGGCGGATGCTATTGCCGAAAATTCGGTAAATCATTTGCATGTTGCCGTAGGTCCATGCAGTCTGAATAGAGTGGCGCATAGCACGCTCTACTCTGGCGGGAGTGGTTTTAAAATGTTTGGCTACGTCGGGGTAGATCTCCTTTGTAATATGATGCAACCTGTGTGGTTCCTGAAGGATTAAATCCATTGAATACATTATGTATTCATAGCCATACACATGTTGGGGGAAGCCGATAGTCAACAATAGATCTTTGATACAATCTGATTCGGATGCCGACTCCGGCTTCAATTTTCGACTTTTTGTTTCTGTTTTTTTCGCAGTCATATTCACTCTCCATTTAAAAATAAATATAGGTTACAAAAAAATATTATCCCAAATATTGACAAATTAAAATATCTTTTATAACATTATTTTTGACGAAAATTGGAAAAGGAGTGTCATTTTTGACACATAGGTAAATTATGCTAAGACATCGATTTGTTACATTACTGGCAGAGAAGAATTGGAGCCTTGAGTATTTCTCAGAGGTAAGTGGTGTTCCCATTGAAACCGCTAAGAATTTAAAGTCAGGAAAAACTACAAATCCAAGACTGGATACATTAGAGAAAATGGCAGATGCATTTGGGTTGAGTATCAATTGTCTGATTGGGAAATGTCCTCATACGCCGGAGGAGAAGGCTTTGCTGCGCAATTATCGTTCTTGCGGTAACCACGGCAAGAGTATTATTCAATTAATTGCGAAATATGAGGCTACCTCAGCCAAAAGTGACAGAGAAGCGAAGGATAAGCACAAAATACCTTGTCTTGTTCCTCGGGGAGATGCCAGTAAGGGGATTATTTATGATACTTGCGAGACGTTGGAAATAGAAACATCAATTCCGCAAGCATTTGTGGCTATTAAGATGCCCGGCAATACTTTTGCGCCTCATTACTGTAAAGGAGATATTGTACTGTTTGAAAATCGTTTTCCGGATAATGGAGAAATAGGAGCTTTTTATAGTGGAGATCGCGCCTATATTCGCAAGTTTATAGAAGAAGAGAAACAATACAGATTAAAATGTCTGCACAATCAGGGAGAAGATATCATACTTAAACGCATGGATGAAATTGAGTATATCGGAACCTGTTGTGGCGTAATCAGAGATTAGAATAAGTACAAATGTAATTGTTTGGAATATTTTACATGTCTTGTCCATATAATACCAATAAGTATATTAATTTTTAAAGGAGGTTTTGTATGGCAAGAGGACAACGCAAATCCATAGAGGAGAAGATTCAGGCCAAGCAGGAGGTTTTGAATGCGCTTCTGATTCGTGTAGAATCGGAGAAGAGGGAGCTGGCTGAGCTTATGGAGGAGAAAAAGAGAAAAGAGCTTGAGGCAGTCAGCGACATGATTGGAGACTATGGCCTGGCACCCGAGGAGGTAGCTATGGCACTCAAACAGTTTCTGGATGCAAGACAGGCAGCCTCTTAATGGAAGAATATGCAATCAGAATAAAACATAAAAAGATAACCCGGTAGGAAAGCTCCCGCCGGGTTATTTGCTATTTGTTTAAGTTTTTCTGTGCAGTGGAAAGCATCAGCTTGATACGATTCAACTGGTTAACTTCGCTGGCGCCGGGGTCATAGTCGATTGCCACGATATTGGACTCGGGATGTGCCTTTCTGAGTGCTTTGATAACACCCTTACCTACTACGTGGTTGGGGAGACATCCGAAAGGTTGTGTGCAGACGATGTTGGGAACTCCGTCATGAATCAGTTCTATCATTTCTCCGGTCAAAAACCATCCTTCGCCGGTCTGGTTACCGATAGAAACAATGGGTTCGGCAAACTTCACAATCTCAGCGATGGGAGTGGGAGCGGAGAAATGCTTACTCTTTTTAAATTCCTTGGTGGAAGCACCACAGAGCACGTTCTCGATGGCCCAGATACCTAACTTACACAAACGAGCAGCCTTTTTGCCGGTTCCAAGGTGTTCTGCCTTGTAAATCTGGTTGTGGAAGCAGTAGAGCATAAATCCCATCAAATCAGGTACCACAGCCTCTGCGCCTTCGCTTTCTAAAAGCTCAACCAGATGGTTGTTGCCGGCAGGAGAGTATTTTACCAGAATCTCGCCCACAACACCTACACGAGGTTTCTTGATATCTAAAAGCGGTATACTGTCAAAGTCACGAATCATCTGACGGCAAATCTTATGGAATTTACCAAGCTTCATATGTTTGGCCGTTACAAAGTCCTGTGCAACCTTAAGCCATTTCTGGTGTACGGCATCTACGCTACCGGGAGTAGCCTCGTAGGGACGCATGCGATATACACAGCGCATAAAAATGTCGCCGAAGTGCGCACCGATTGCGGCACGTAGTAGCATATTGGCATCCAGCTTGAAGCCGGGATTGGTCTCAATGCCGCCCAGATTTAAGGAAATTACGGGAATATGGGCCATATCTGCCTTTTCCAGTGCACGACGGATAAATCCTATGTAGTTGGTTGCGCGACATCCGCCACCGGTCTGGGTGATAATCAGTGCGGTTTTGTTCAGGTCATATTTGCCGGAGAGCAGTGCCTCCATAAGTTGTCCGACTACCAAAAGGGAAGGATAGCAGGCATCGTTATTAACATATTTCAGTCCCACGTCAACGGAATGTTTGTTGTCGTTGTTAAGCACTTCAAAGTTGTAGCCGCAGGAACGGAATGCGGGCTCTACAATGTCAAAGTGGATAGGGGACATCTGAGGACAAAGAATGGTGTAATCCTTGCGCATTTGTTCGGTAAAAGGAACCTTTTTGATGGCAGAGGATTTGATTTCTCTTTTTTTATTCATTTTTTCCCGTACTGCAATAGCAGAGAGCAGGGAGCGGATTCGGATTCTTGCCGCACCAAGATTGTTAACTTCGTCAATCTTTAAACAGGTGTAAATCTTGCCGGAGCCGGAGAGGATATCGTTCACCTGATCGGTGGTAACGGCATCCAGACCACAACCAAAAGAGTTGAGCTGAATCAAATCCAGATTGTCCACAGTCTTAACGTAGCTTGCGGCAGCGTAAAGTCTGGAGTGATACATCCACTGGTCGGATACGATGAGGGGTCTCTCGGGTTTAGCAAGATGAGAGATGGAGTCCTCGGTCAGTACCGCAATATCATAGGAGGTAATCAACTCAGGAATGCCGTGGTTGATTTCCGGGTCAATATGATAGGGGCGTCCGGCCAAAACAATACCGCGCTTGCCGGTTTCTTTTAAGTACTTCAGGGTTTCCTCGCCTTTTTTCTTCATGTCAAGGCGGGCTTTTTCTTGTTCAACCCATGCTTTTTTACATGCTTCAGCAATTTCTTTTGCAGGAATTTCAGTGAATTCCTTAGTCAGCGCCTCAGTGATGGTTCCAATGTCTCTAAAGGACATGAAGGGGTTGCGAAGCAGAATTTCACCGCTTGTAATTTCTTCCACATTGTTCTTGATATTCTCGGAATAGGAAGTAACAATGGGGCAATTGTAGTGGTTGTTGGCCTCATCAAACTCATTTCTCTCATAGAAAAGAGAAGGATAGAAGATAAACTTTACCCCCTGCTTAATCAGCCAGGTTACATGGCCGTGAGCCAGTTTAGCCGGGTAACATTCGGACTCACTGGGGATGGACTCGATACCGAGCTCGTAAATCTTACGATTGGAGCTGGGGGAGAGTACCACACGGTATCCCAACTCGGTAAAAAAGGTATGCCAGAAGGGATAGTTTTCGTACATGTTTAAGACTCTGGGAATACCTACCACGCCTCTGGGAGCCTGATCGGCCTCGAGGGAAGCGTAGGAGAAGAGTCTGTTTAACTTATACTCAAACAAATTGGGTACGTTGGTAGCATTTTTCTTGCCACCGATGCCTCGTTCACAACGGTTGCCGGAGATAAACTGACGACCACCGGAGAACTTGTTGATGGTCAGTCGGCAGCTATTGGTACAACCTTTACATTTGGCCATGCTGGTCTCGAACTTCAGGTCACAAATCTTCTCATAGGAGAGCATTGAGGTCTCGTAGCCCTCTTCAAATTTGTCTCTTGCAATCAAAGCGGCACCGAAAGCACCCATGATACCTGCAATATCAGGACGGATTGCCTGGCAGTTTGCAATTTTCTCAAAGCTTCGAAGAACGGCATCGTTATAGAAGGTACCGCCCTGTACTACAATATTTTTGCCAAGCTCAGAGGCGTCGGATACCTTAATAACCTTGAAAAGAGCATTTTTGATAACGGAATAAGCCAGACCGGCGGAAATGTCCGCAACGGACGCACCTTCCTTCTGGGCCTGTTTTACCTTAGAGTTCATAAATACGGTACAACGGGTACCCAAATCAATGGGATGTTCTGCAAAAAGAGCAGCCTGAGCGAAATCCTGTACGCTGTAATTCAAGGATTTTGCAAAGGTTTCGATAAAGGAACCGCAACCGGAGGAACAAGCCTCGTTAAGCTGAACACTGTCTACGGTCTGATTCTTGATTTTAATACATTTCATATCCTGACCACCGATATCAAGGATACAGTCTACGTCAGGGTTGAAAAATGCTGCTGCATTATAGTGGGCAACGGTCTCAACCTCGCCGTCATCTAAAAGGAATGCAGCCTTCATCAGTGCTTCACCGTAACCGGTGGAGCAGGAGCGGACAATTTTTACGCCCTCAGGGAGCTGTTCGTAAATCTCTTTTAAGGAGCGGATAGCCGTGTTTAAGGGACTTCCGTCATTGCTTGAGTAGAAGGAATAGAGAAGCTGACCTTCCTCGCCCACCAGTGCAATTTTGGTGGTGGTGGAACCTGCATCGATTCCAAGGAAAGCGTAGCCTTTGTATGTAGCAAGGTCACCGGTAGCCACATGATGAGCACCGTGACGCTTTTTGAAGCTTTCGTAGGCAGCCTTATTTTCAAATAAGGGCTCCATACGTTCTACTTCAAATTCCATTTTAATCTCGGAGGAAAGCTTATTAACCATCTCCTCCATGGTGTAAAACACTTCTTCCTTGGCATTTAGGGCAGAGCCGATTGCCGCAAAGAGGTGAGAGTTGTCCAAGTCAATAATATGCTCATCATCCAGCTTCAGAGTGCGGATGAATGCTTCTTTTAACTGATCCAAAAAGTGCAGAGGACCGCCAAGGAATGCCACATGACCGCGGATAGGCTTACCGCAGGCAAGACCGGAGATTGTCTGATTTACCACCGCCTGAAAAATGGAGGCGGAGAGGTCTTCCTTGGTAGCACCTTCGTTAATCAAAGGCTGGATATCTGTCTTGGCAAATACGCCACAACGTGCAGCAATAGTGTATAAAGACTGGTAATTTTTGGCATATTCATTTAAACCGGATGCATCGGTCTGAATCAAAGATGCCATCTGGTCGATGAAGGAGCCGGTACCGCCGGCGCAGATGCCGTTCATGCGCTGCTCAACATTACCGCCCTCAAAATAGATAATCTTAGCATCCTCGCCGCCAAGCTCGATGGCTACGTCGGTCTGGGGAGCCAAATCTTTAAGGGAGGTTGCCACCGCGATTACTTCCTGCGTAAAGGGGACGCCCAGGTGGTTGGCCAGGGTCAGACCGCCGGAACCTGTAATCATAGGATGCAGGGTAAGATTGCCCAGCTCTTTATAAGCCTTCTGCAAAAGAGAAGACAAAGTCTCGCGAATATTTGCATAGTGACGCTCATAGTCGGAGAATAAAATATCATGATTTTCATTCAAAATTGCGATTTTAACAGTGGTGGAGCCAATGTCAATGCCCAGTGTTGCATGGTTTTTGGGGTAATTCATAAAAACTTCCTTCTTCCTATTAAAAACTAAAAAACGACATACTTAGTCATTATACGCCAAATAAATACAAATTGCAACGCACAAAATTTGTTAAAATATAAAAGCTAAAATCTTTCTAAAAATAAATTTGGTTTGTTTACTTATGGAAAACCTCATGATAAAATATATTCGTGTGTGCAAAATAATTGTATTAATTTGGAAAAGAGGAAATGATTGCTTTATGGGATATTATAAAATGAGTAAATTTGAGAAAAAATTCGGCAAGTATGCGATACCCAATCTGTCACTGATTCTGGTGGTGTGTTATGTGGCGGGGTATATTTTACAGTTGGTAAATCCCGGATTTATGAATTATCTCACATTGGATCCTTATCAGATTCTGCATGGTCAGGTGTGGCGTCTGTTCACATGGGTAATCAGTCCGCCTTCAAGTCTGGATTTCTTTACTTTGCTGATGTTATTCTTTTATTATAGTCTGGGCACAAGTCTTGAGCGTGTTTGGGGAACTTATCGCTTTAATGTGTATATCTGGGGCGGTATGTTAATTACCGTTGTGTCAGCATTTTTGACCATGGGCTTGTGCTATCTGTTGTTTGGAGAGGTTCTTGCTGATGAAGCTACAGCGGAAGCTGTTTTTAAAGTGGGTTCATGGATGTTCAGTACCTATTACATCAACATGTCCATTTTCCTGGCATACGCCATTACCTATCCGGAATACCAGATTCTTATTATGTTTTTTATCCCTGTTAAGGTAAAGTGGATGGGTGTTATCTACGGTATTTTGTTGGTTGTTGATATGATAAGATACTTTATGGCAGGCCTGATTCATCCATCTTACTGGTTCGGCGTGGTGGCAATCGGGGCTTCGCTGATTAATTTCCTGATTTTCTGGCTCAACACCAAGCGTTTGGGACATCTGGCGCCTAAGCAGATTAAGCGAAGAGCAGAATTTAGACATCAGGTAAAGGAAGCCGTAAAAGAGACCAAGGCTGTTCATAAATGCAGTATTTGTGGCAGAACGGATAAAGATGATCCTGCATTGGAGTTCCGTTATTGTTCTAAGTGTGCAGGTACGCATGCTTATTGTCAGGACCATTTATTTACTCATGAGCATATAAAATAGTAGGAGTAGTTTATGAAACAGGAAGTATTGTTTGCGCAGACTTTGGAAAAGGTGCGTGCCCTTGCCAAGGAGCAGGGCAATTGTGTAAGTGAAGAGCAGGTACAGGAGGCATTTGCTAAGCTGAATCTGACAAATGACCAGCTGCAGCTGGTATATGACTATCTGGTAAAGCATAAAGTTGGAATCGGACAGCCCGTAAATTTGGATGACTATCTTTCCGATGAGGAGCGTAATTACTTGCAGGATTATCTGGATGAGATAGAGAAGCTTCCCACCTACACGGAGGGACAAATTGAGGCTTTTACCATATCTGCCATGGCAGGGGATGTAAATGCCCAGAATACGCTCACGGAGGTCTATCTTGGTGAGGTGGTGGAGATTGCCCGAATCTACACCGGACAGGGTGTTTTGATTGAAGATTTGATCGGAGAGGGCAATGTAGCACTGGCTTTTGGCGTGGGAATGCTTGGAAGTCTTGAACATCACAATGAGGCCAAGGGCATGCTTGCCAAGATGATTATGGATGCCATGGAGGATTACATTGCGGAAAATGCATCCAATGAAGAAGCAGACCGCAAGGTGGAGAACAGGGTCAACAAGGTAGCCGATGCAGCCAAGGCACTTTCCGAGGAGCTTCGCCGCAAGGTGACGGTGGAGGAGCTTGCCAAAGAGACCAAAATGAGTGAGACAAAGATTCGGGAGGCTATGCGTATGAGTGGCTTCCAGATTGAGGATTTGACAGATGAGTAAAACCGTTTACGAAGATTATAAATACTGTATGCAGGATGTGGGTACAGTGTACATAGGTACCAAATATACTTTTCAAGAACTTCTGGATAGTGACATGATTCCGTTTAAATTTCAGCTTGTGGTGGAACGCTATATTATGCCGGAGGCGGATTTGGAAGATTCCCTGGAGAGTCATTTATACTATTTGTCAGAAAAGAGTTTTCTTGTAAAAATATATGGGCAACTTAAAATGAAGGTAAAAATCAATATTATTGAGGAGAAAAAATCTCTGACAGGGAAAGTCAAAAAAGAATATACAACGAAGGTAGTTCCCATTAGTACACTTGCAAAGATGTCTGTTGCGGAGAAGGAAGCCGCAGGTGTTGTTGTGCAGGAAATAGCAATCAGCAAGCTGGCATTGATGGGATTTTAGAAATTGAAAACAGGACATAGAAACAAGGAGTAATATGTATGAGTGATAAAAGATATGCAGGGCTTCAGGGTGTAGAGAGTCTTGCAGCCTATGAAGTAATAGAGCAGAGGGAGATCGCAGACATCGGATGTATGTCGGTGCTTATGCGTCATAAAAAGACTGGTGCAAAGGTGGCGCTTCTTGCTAATGATGATGAAAATAAGGTTTTTTACATTGGATTCCGTACGCCTCCCACAGATTCTACCGGAGTACCCCATATTCTGGAGCATTCCGTTTTGTGTGGTTCTAAGGCATTTCCTGTAAAGGATCCATTTGTGGAGCTTGTGAAGGGTTCTTTGAATACTTTCCTGAATGCCATGACCTATCCTGACAAGACCTTGTATCCTGTTGCAAGCTGTAATGACAAGGATTTTCGAAACCTGATGCATGTGTATCTGGATGCGGTTTTTTATCCTAATATTTATCAGAATGAGTCTATTTTTCGTCAGGAAGGCTGGCACTATGAGATGGATGAGGAGACCGGCGCACTTACTATTAATGGAGTGGTTTATAACGAAATGAAGGGTGCGTATTCCTCTGCGGATGACGTTTTAGAGACTGCTATTGTGAATTCCTTATACCCGCACACAACTTACGGTGTGGAGTCCGGCGGAGATCCGGAGGTTATCCCTACCCTTAGCTATGAGGAGTTTCTTGATTTTCACAGTAGGTATTATCATCCATCCAACAGCTATATTTATCTGTACGGAGATATGAATATGGCAGAGCAGCTTACCTTTATTGATGAGCAGTATCTGTCCGATTTTGATGCTTTGCAGGTGGATTCTGAGATTGCAAAGGAAGCGGATTTTGGTGACCGTTATAGAACTATCGTGAAGGAATATCCCTTAAATGAGGGTGAAGATGCAGAGGAAAATACCTATTTTGCAGCCAATTATTCTGTGGGAGAAAGTACAGATAAGGAATTGTGCATGGCTTTCCAGATTCTGGATTATGCGTTGTGTTCTGCACCGGGCGCACCTTTGAAGGAAGCGCTTGTGAAAAAAGGGCTGGGCAGAGATGTTTACAGTATCTGGGATAATGGTATCAAGCAGCCTTATTTCAGTGTAATTGCCAAAGGAACGGCGATTGAAAGACAGCAGGAGTTTTTAGACACAATCAAAGATATTTTGTCAGGTCTTGTGCAAAATGGGATTGATGAGAAGGCTTTGCTTGCGGGCCTGAATTATTATGAGTTTAAATACAGAGAGGCCGATTTTGGGGCATATCCTAAGGGCCTTATGTATGGTTTGCAGATGCTGGACACCTGGCTTTATGATGAGACCAAGGCCTTTGTTCAGATTGAACTTTTGGAGACCTTTAAGACGCTTCGCAAGAAAGTGGGAAGCGGCTGGTTTGAGCAGTTGATTCAGAAATATATCCTGGACGGTGATAATTGCAGCCTTGTGGTGTTAAAGCCTGTGGAAGGTCTGCTTGAAAAACAGGAAGAGGAGCTTTCTAAGAATCTTGCGGCCAAGAAAGAGGCTATGTCAAAGGAAGAACTGGCTGTTATTTGTGAGACTTACGAGAAGTTACAGGCTTTTCAGGAGACGGAAGATACACCGGAAGCCATTGCAACCTTGCCCCTGCTTGCAAGAGAGGATTTGAAGAAAGAAGCAGTAAAAATTGTAAATGAGGAGCGTAAAATCGGCGACACCCCTCTTTTGTATCACAATCTGTTTACCAATGGCATCGGATATCTGAGATTTGTATTTGACTTGAATCAGATTCCCGGAGAGTATTTCCCTTATATTGGTCTGCTTAAGAGCTGCCTGGGACTATTAAATACAGAAAATTATAGCTATGGAGACTTGTTTAACGAGACCAATCTGGTGACAGGCGGTATGGCTGCAGTGAACAATGCATATAGCAATCTGGATGATTTGGATGCTTGCAATATGACGCTGGAGCTTAAGACCAAGGTCTTTTATGAGAATATTTATAAGGCCATAGAGCTGATGAAAGAAATTGTGCTCACCAGTGATTATACGGACGAAGAGCGTCTGAAGGAGATTCTGGCAGAAGGCAAATCCCGTATGCAGGCCCAGATGATGTCCGGTGGGCATAGTGTGGCAGCCGGCAGGGCATTGTCTTACGGTAGCGTGTCAGGCAGACTTAGCGAAGAACTTTCCGGTGTGCCTTTTTACCGTTTGGTAGCTCATATTGATGAGCATTTTGAGGAAGAGAAAACCAATCTAATTGAAAAACTTCAAATGGTAGCTAAGATGATTTTCCGTCCTGAGAATCTGATGGTGGATTTTGTGGGCGAGGAGAGTGCGGTAGAGAAGCTTACTGCACCTGTTGAGGAATTCAAGGCAGCACTTTATACCTGCCCTGTTGAGAAGGCATCCTATAAGCCTGTTCCTGAGCGTAAAAATGAAGGCTTTATGACAGCGGGCCAGATTCAGTATGTTTGTCGTGCAGGTAATTACCGTAAGAAGGGACTTCCCTATACCGGTACACTTAAGGTTATGAAGGTTATGATGGGATATGAGTACCTTTGGATGAATGTGCGCGTAAAAGGTGGCGCATACGGTTGTATGTGTAATTTTGGCAGAACGGGTGAAAGCTACTTTGTATCATACAGAGATCCCAATCTGAGTAAGACCTTGGATATCTATGAAAAGGCAGCAGATGCGATTGCCAATTATAAGGCAGACGAGCGGACCATGACCCAGTATATTATCGGGGCTATCAGTGATTTGGATACGCCCATGAACCCTGCTGCTAAGGGGTTGTTCTCCTTAAGTGCTTATATGACGGGCCTTACAGATGAGAAGTTACAAAAGGAGAGAGATGAAATTCTTTCTGCAACTTCGGAGGATATCAGGGGTCTGGCTTCGTATATCCGTGCGTTTATGGAGGATGATTTCCTCTGTGTGGTGGGTAATGCAGGCAAATTAAAATCCGAGCAAAATCTTTTTATGAAAATTGAGAACCTTTTCGGATAAATACCGTCCTATATGGTAAGAGGAGCTTCTTATAAAGAAGACACAAAGGAGGGTATTATGAGAAAAAAAGGTTTGTGTGTAAAAATGATGGCGGCAACACTCGCTGCAACAATGATGATGGGACTTACAGCTTGTGGCAGCAGTTATTCTGAGATGACGGCTGCCAGTGGTTCCAGTATGAAAAATTCAGCTTCTGTGGCACCCGAATCCGCCATGGATTATGAGTATGGTTATGATGGAGCCATGACAGAAGAGATGTACATGGAAGAAGCCAAGGAGGCAGGCGCTGCAAGCACCGGAAGTGGTCAGACGTCTTCCTACTATGAGAATCGGAAGCTTATCAGAACCGTGAATCTGGATCTTGAGACCAAGGAATTTGATATTATGCTTGGACTGGTTGAGGATAAGGTGAATGAACAGGGCGGCTACATCGAGAACCTGAACACCTACAACGGCAGCAGTTATTCCGGCCGCAGTTCCCGAAGATATTCCAATCTGACCATTCGCATTCCCAAGGATAAGTTAGATGCATTTATGGATGCGGTATCTGAGGTGGGTAATATAACCAACCGGTCTGAGAGTGTGGAGGATGTGACTTTAGCTTATGTTGACATGGAGAGTCGCAGAAACACGCTTGAGACAGAGCAGGAGCGTCTGCTTACCTTCTTAGAGTCTGCACAGACTTTGGAAGAAATTATTATACTGGAGGAGAGACTCTCTGAGGTTCGCTATCAGTTAGAGAGTATGGAATCCCAGCTTAGAACTTATGACAACAAAATAGATTTTGCCACAGTACATATGAGCATTCAGGAAGTGAAGGAGCTTACTCCGGTGGAAGAAGAAAGCGTGGGAGAGCGCCTTGCAGGCGGCTTTATGGACAGCCTGAAGGATGTTGGTAACGGATTTGTTGAATTTTTCATCTGGATTGTGGTACACTTGCCTTATCTGGCGGTATGGGCTTTGGTAATCACTGCGATAGTAGTGACCATAAAGCTTTTGATCCGCCGCGGTCGCAAGAAAAAAGCTGCAAAGCAGAAAGAAAGTGAAAAATAATGAGTGAAAATTCCGCATTTAAATCCGGTTTTGTGACCTTAATCGGTCGCCCTAATGTAGGCAAATCCACACTGATGAATCATTTGATTGGTCAGAAGATTGCCATTACCTCCAATAAACCACAGACTACCAGAAACCGCATCCAGACCGTGCTTACACTTGATGATGCGCAGATTGTTTTTTTGGATACACCCGGTATTCATAAGGCCAAGAACAAACTGGGCGATTATATGGTAAACGTGGCTGAGCGTACCTTAAACGAGGTGGATGTGATTTTGTGGCTGGTGGAGCCTACCACGTATATTGGAGCCGGAGAGCGGCATATTATTGAACAGCTTAAGAAAACCAAAACTCCCGTGATTCTGGTAATCAATAAGACGGATACCGTGAAGAAGGAGGAGGTTTTGACCTTCATTGACACCTATCGTAAGGAATTGGACTTCCACGAGATTGTTCCTGTGTCAGCGCTTAAAGGCAATAATACGGATGTTTTGGTGGATTGTATTGTAAAATATCTGCCCTACGGTCAGCCTTTTTACGACGAGGATACCATTACGGACCAGCCCATGCGTCAGATTGTGGCGGAGCTTATCAGAGAAAAGGCGCTTCGCCTTTTGCAGGAGGAAATTCCCCATGGTGTGGCTGTCAGTATTGAGAGCATGAAGGAAAAAGGCAAAATCTGCCATATTGATGCAACTATTGTCTGTGAGAGAGATTCCCACAAGGGCATCATCATTGGTAAGGGCGGACAGATGCTTAAGCAAATTGGTTCCAAGGCCCGCCCGGATATTGAGGATTTACTGGAAATGCAGGTGAATCTCCAGCTTTGGGTAAAGGTTAAGAAGGATTGGAGAGACAGCGATTTCCTTCTTAAAAATTTCGGATATAATCCACAGGATGTTTCGGGCAAGGAATAAAATCTGCCGAGAATGCAGACCCTATCATTATACAAAACAGATAGGGGGACGCGGTTATGCAGACATTGAATTACTGGAAGCAATTTGAGAGCACAGGTAAAATTGAGGACTATTTATCATATAAAGTAAATGCCAGCCAGCGGTCTTTAGAGGTCGCTGGCTGCAAGTCGGATTACGAGGACAATCATGCAGGAATTCATACAAGTGACAGGGATGATTTTAAAACAGTCTCCCATGGGAGAATATGATAGAAGAGTGTGCCTGCTTACCAAAGAGCGGGGGAAAATCTCTGCGTTTGCAAAAGGGGCAAGGAAACCGGGAAACCGCCTGGCAGCTGCTACCAATCTTTTTGCTTTTGGTACGTTTAAGCTTTACTGCGGCAAAAATTCCTACACCATGACAGACGCGGAGATTCAGAATTATTTTGAAGATTTGATGACGGATTATGTGGGAGCCTACTACGGAATGTATTTTACGGAGGTGGCTGATTATTATACAAGGGAAAATAATGATGAGCGGGAGATGTTAAAACTTTTATATCAGTCCCTGCGGGCAGTCACAGCTCCCTCCCTTCCTAATCCTTTGGTAAAATGTGTGTTTGAATTGAAAAGTATTGTAGTAAACGGAGAGTTTCCGGGGATTCCCACAGATATGAAGTTGCAGGAATCCACGGTATACGCATTGCAATATATTGCAGGTAGTCCGGTGGAGAAGCTGTATACTTTCACCGTGACAGACAGTGTTTTGGAAGAACTTACTCAAATTGCCAAAACTTACAGGAAGCGGTTTCTGAATCATGAGTTCAAAAGTCTTGAAATACTTAAAACTCTGTGTTAGAATTTGATATGGTCTGTGTAAAGGCAGGCTGAAAGGCAAGGTAATATATGATAGCAATACATAATCGAAGATGGATGGCAGGACTGCTTATAGGCATGGCATTGTTTGCGGGGTGCGGGACACCCAAGGTGCCTGACAGCGTGGAGCGGACCAGTCTGGTTATTGATGCTGAAGGCGGAGTTGTGTCCCACATGGTAGATGTTTTTGACAAGGGACATTATAAAATAGATGAACTTCGTGACATGGCAAACAAAGAGGTGGCTGATTACAATACGGCGAATCAGGTTGGAACGGTAGCTCCTGTTACGGTTACATCAGTGGAGTCAATTGAAAACTCTAAGGTGCGGGTTACTTATACTTACAATAATGTGAAGGATTATGCGGCTTACAACAACAGTCAGTTGTTTTACGGAACGGTGGAAACTGCTGAAGCGGCCGGATATGATTTCGCAGGTTTAAATCAGGTTTTGTTCAATGCCAAAGCAAATGACAGTATAGTTTCCGCAGAGCTTGAAGATGGCAAGATGGCTAAAAAGCATGTGGTTCTTTTAGAGGAAAAAACGCTTGTGTACTGCCCCTACAAGGTGGCTTACGCCAGTGAGAGTGCAATCATTAATGAAGATGGAAGCGTGGATACCACAGCGATGCTCCCGGAGGAGTTTCCTGCGATTATCCTGCTTGAAAAATAATAGAAGGAGTACAATAAAGATGGAAAAGACAATGGAAAAAATCGTAGCGTTAGCTAAGGCGAGAGGTTTTGTATATCCCGGTTCCGAGATTTACGGTGGTCTTGCAAATACATGGGATTACGGTAATCTCGGTGTAGAGCTCAAGAACAATGTAAAGAGAGCATGGTGGCAGAAGTTCGTGCAGGAGAATCCCTATAACGTGGGTGTTGACTGCGCAATTTTAATGAATCCCCAGACATGGGTTGCCAGCGGACACTTGGGCGGTTTCTCTGATCCTTTGATGGACTGTAAAGAGTGTAAGGAGCGTTTCCGTGCAGATAAACTGATTGAAGATTTCTGTGCAGAGAATGGCATTGAATTGAGTGAGAGTGTTGATGCATGGAGTCAGGAGCAGATGAAGGAGTTTGTGGAAGAGAAGAATATTCCCTGCCCTTCCTGCGGTAAACACAACTTTACTGATATCCGACAGTTTAATCTGATGTTTAAGACCTTCCAGGGTGTAACCGAGGATGCTAAGAATACAGTATATTTGAGACCTGAGACTGCACAGGGTATTTTTGTTAACTTTAAGAATGTACAAAGAACTTCCCGCAAAAAGATTCCTTTTGGTATCGGTCAGATTGGTAAGTCCTTCCGTAATGAGATTACTCCCGGTAACTTTACTTTCCGTACCAGAGAATTTGAGCAGATGGAGCTTGAATTCTTCTGTGAGCCCGGTACTGACATGGAGTGGTTCCGGTATTGGAGAGCTTTTTGCCGTGACTGGCTTCTGGCTCTTGGCATGAAGGAAGATGAGATTCGTCTTCGTGATCACAGCCCGGAGGAGCTTTGCTTCTACAGTAAGGGTACTACTGATATTGAATTTTTGTTCCCCTTTGGTTGGGGTGAACTTTGGGGCATTGCTGACAGAACCGATTATGATTTGACTCAGCATCAGAATGTATCCGGTGAGGATATGAGTTATTTTGATGACGAGAAGAAGGAGAAATATGTTCCCTATGTTGTTGAGCCTTCTCTTGGAGCAGACCGTGTGGTTTTAGCATTCCTTTGTGCAGCATACGATGAAGAGGAGCTTGAGGGTGGCGATATGAGAACCGTTCTTCGTTTCCATCCGGCACTGGCTCCCGTTAAGATTGGTGTATTACCTTTGTCCAAGAAATTGAACGAGGGCGCTGAGAAGATTTTCATGGAGCTTTCCAAGAAATATAACTGTGAGTTTGATGACAGAGGAAATATCGGTAAGAGATATCGTCGTCAGGACGAAATCGGTACTCCTTTCTGTGTTACTTATGACTTTGAGTCCGAAACTGACGGTTGTGTAACCGTTCGTTTCAGAGACTCCATGGAGCAGGAGAGAGTGGCAATTGCCGATTTGGATACTTATTTCGCTGACAAATTTGTATTTTAAAAATGAGGAGAGCAGGAATTGTTTCTGCTCTCTTCATTTTTACGCAAGTAGCGGGGAGAATACATATGAGTGTGACAGAGATTTTTTTGGTTTTGGGAATTGAGCCGGTAAAGGATGAAAAACTGATAAAAAATGCATATAGAGAAAAACTGGCAGTAACCAATCCGGAGGATGACTCTGAGGGGTTCAAACGACTGAGAGCAGCTTACGAAGAGGCTTGTGCTTATGCAAGAACCTCTGATGAGGTTGCAAATGCTGACGCAGAGCGTGATACTACGCCCTCCGGACTTTGGCTTGAGAAGGTTTCCGCTGTCTATGGAGACATTCGTTCCCGTCAGGATGAGGAGCTTTGGAAGGAACTGTTTGCAGATGAAATCTTCCAGTCTCTGGAGGAGGAAGAAAACTGCAGATGGAAGCTGCTTCGCTTTATGATGGATCATTTCAGGCTGCCCACCAATATCTGGAAGCTTCTGGATAAAAAGTTGAATCTCATTGCAGATGCGTCCACACTAAGAGAATCTTTTCCGACGGATTACATAGGATATTTAGTAAATCGTTGTGAGCGCGGAGAGGATCTTGAATTTGAACCCTTTGAGGGGGCTCCTGACGCAGAATACGATTTGTTTATTAATTTTTACGATGATTGTTGGAGAGCGGTTTCGGAGGAGAATGCTGAGGAAGCCGAGAAAATTCTAAAAGAGGCGGATGGCTTACATATTTATCATCCGGCCATGGAGGTGTGCAGGGGCAAATTAATGCTTCTTCAGGGTAAGAAAGAGGAAGCGAAAGCTTTTATGAAGGCGCTTCTTGACAAGCACCCCAAGGATATCATGGTCAGCTATAATGTGGCGGAGCTTTTCTTAAAATGCGAGGATAAGGCTGCGGCTGCCGAAATATATCTGGAATTAAAGGCGGAAAATGAAAAGCACTACATGGCCAATCTGCGTCTGACGGAATGGTATTATGAGACGGGAGAGTATCAAAAGGCCAAGAAATGTGCGGAATGTGTATTGTCTTTAGGTGCGGACGATAACTTTATGGAGCTTTTGGCAAAGATTAACTCTCAATTAGAGGATAGTCTTAGAACAAGATGGCAGAATGAAAAGGATTTGGAAGCAGGGCTTGAGCTTGGCTGGTGCTATCTGCAGGATAGTAAACCCGCAAAGGGAATTCGTCTGGCTGAAGATTTGGAAAAGTGTATGACAGCCGAAAAAATGAGGGAATTTATGGGGCTTGTGACCAAGCTCTACATAGAATTGGCTCAGTACGAGGAGGCTGTGCGCGTATCTTTTCGTTGGGAACAAAAGCTAAAAGAGCAGATTCCTTTGGATACAACAGAAGAAGACCGTGAAAAAAATCAGGACCGTATTCGGCAGGCGCACATGATTCGTATCCAATGCTATAAAATGCTTGGATACAAGGATAAAGACTATTTTGCCAAGGCGATCGAGGAAATTGACAGCCAGGAGACAGGAAGCTCCAAAGATATTGGCTTGCTTTTGGAAAAGGCTCATATCTACATGGAGATGGAAGAATATGAGCAATGTCTGGATCTTACCAATCGCCTGATGCAGGAGTATCAGGTATATGCTGCTTCAGCAACTGCCATAGAGGCATATCGTAGACAGTGGGAAGCGAATGGTGTGGTTCAAAATGCAAGACTATGTATTGAGAAGTTTCCGGGTTATGTGCGTGCCTATGAACATTTGGCCAAGGTCTATCTGGATTTAAAGGAAACGGAGTTGTTAAAAGAACTTTTGGAATTGGCCAAAACAAACAATATAAAGAGTGTTTATCTTGAGGCATATGAATATCAAATGAATCATGAGGTTCCGGAGGTTGATGTGCTCAACCAAAAGCTTAAGGAATTTGATGACAAGTTTGAAAAGGGTTTGGAAGAAGGAAATGCTGCCTACTACAATAATGGCATGGCTATTTTTGCAGAATATGTGCGCTGGTATCCCGGACCATATCTTTTGAGAAGGAGAGCAGGATTTCATAGATTGGGCGGACAGTTTGCCAAGGCAATTGATGATTATGAATCTGCACTGGCAGAAGACCCTGCGGATGCGGCAGCATATGCGGGCCTGGCTTATACGTACAGATTGTTAGGAGATTTTGAAAAAGCTTTGGTTTGTCTTAGAAAGGCTCTTTTGTATGCGGAGGAAGAGACCAAGCCTTGGATATATAGGCAGTTTGCGCACATTTTTATGCTGATGGGAGATAATGTGCAAGCTGAAAGCTGGCACCGAAAGCGATTAGAAACAAGGGAAAATAGAAAAGAAATCAAACATGATTTGGCTGTAACACTGGCTCGCATGGGAAGAATGTCTGAGGCGGAAAAGACTATTCGTGAGCTGTACAGCAATGATTATGAAATTGAAAATTACAACAGTTATTACAATTGTCTTACTGCTTTGTATCGTATAGCCGGGGATCATGAGAAAGAAAAGGAGATGGTGAAGTCGTGGCGTCAAAGACTTTATCTGGGGACATCCACGTGGTTTGATCGTTTCCTGCCGGAGGTATTTCATGATACGGACAACACGATTGCCATTAAGTACTTCGATAAGGCCGGATGGTGTGCTCTTGTTATGGGAGACGGCAAACAGGCGTTGAAGGAATTTGCTCTGGAGATAAAGCGCTGTGAAAAGGAAGAAGGCGACGACAAAGATGGGTTGGAGGATTATATATTTGCGGCAATTCTTTATGAGGAACATGAAGCGGGCAGAAAATGTGCAGAGAAATTAAAGGCCTGGTTAGAAAGAGCAAAGAAACGTGTTTGTGATGAGTTCCTTTTTATGCCCAAGGCAAGGCTGACGGCGGAATTTCTTGCGAATTATTATGAGTTCTCGGATGAGAAACTGCAGGAGATTTTGGATGAAGAACCCGGATGTGCGATTTGTGATTTCTGTTTAATGCCCATTTGTAAGGAACTGGAGGCAATGCGTATTTTGCTTTTGAGAAAGCAGGGAAAGACCGAGGAAGCGAAGGCGCGTCTTGCCCGAAATCTGGAAGTACAGCCCTATGATGAGTATATGCAGGCTATTGCAGCTGTACTTAAGTAACTTGTAGTAAGAAAATGAAAAGGAAGTAAGAAATGATAGTTGGAATTGATTTGGGGACCACTAACAGTCTGGTGGCTTGTTTTACGGAGGATGGTCCCAAGATTATCCCCAACAGACTGGGGAAAAATCTGACACCTTCCGTTGTAAGTGTTGATGAGGCGGGGAATGTGTATGTGGGTGAGACTGCGCTGGAGCGTATGAGTCTGTATCCTGCAACTGTTGCTCAGACCTTTAAGAGAAGTATGGGAACGGAACGCACCTATAATCTGGGGAACCGGGCATTTAAGCCGGAGGAGTTGTCCAGTATGGTGCTTCGTGCTTTGAAAGAGGATGCAGAGGCGTATTTAGGTGAAGAAGTGACGGAGGCTGTCATCAGCGTTCCGGCTTACTTTGATGACAAGCGAAGGAAAGCCACCAAGCGTGCGGGAGAATTGGCGGGTCTTAAGGTAGAGCGTATGATTTCCGAGCCTACGGCAGCGGCAGTGGCATATGGATTGTATGACAAAAATCAGGATACCAGGTTTTTGGTGTTTGACTTAGGTGGCGGTACCTTTGATGTGTCGGTACTTGAATTGTATCACAATATTTTGGAGGTACGGGCGGTAGCCGGTGATAATTATCTGGGTGGTGAAGATTTCACTCAGGAGATGGCCAAGCTGTTTTTACATAAGTCCAAGCTTTCCATGTCCCAGCTTTCCGAGAAGGAGCAGGTGCGCCTGATGAAGGCAGCGGAGAAGGCAAAACGTGCTATTAGCGAGGAGTCTTCTGTTACTATGAGCTTCTTATATCAGGATGAGATGAAAGAGGAAGTCATCACTGTCAAGGAATATGAGGAGGCATGTGAGGAGCTTCTGATGAAGATTCGCGAGCCGGTAAAAAAGAGTCTGGCGGATGCGGGATTAAAGCTTTCTGATATTGACGAAGTTATTTTGATTGGCGGTGCAACGAGACTTGGCATTGTCCGTGATTTCTTAATCAGACTGTTCCGTAAATTTCCGGATACCAAACTTAATCCCGATGAGACGGTGGCATTGGGGGCGGCCATTCAGGCAGCCATGAAAGAGCGCAGAGAGGAAGTAAAAGAGGTTATTCTTACGGATGTATGTTCCTTTACGCTTGGAACGGAAGTGGTAGTAGAGTATGATGAGGATAAATATGAGGACGGCAGATTTTGTCCCATTATTGAGCGAAATACCGTAATTCCTGCCAGTCGTACGGAACGGCTTTATACCGTAAGGGATAATCAGACATCCCTGCGTGTACGCGTGCTTCAGGGAGAAAGTCGTTTCGCCAGAAATAATTTGTATCTGGGAGAACTGGAAGTTGAGGTGCCAAGGAATCAAAAAGGCAGAGAATCAATAGATGTCACCTATACCTATGATATTAACTCTCTTTTGGAGGTCGAGGTAAAAGTGGTGTCCACCGGTGTTTCCAAGAAAATGATTATTAAGGGCGCAGAGAATCAGATGACAGATGAGGAGATTCAGAAACGTATGGAGGAGCTTTCTTATCTGAAGATTCAGCCCAGAGACCATGAGGAGAACAGACTGGTACTTCTTCGGGCAGAGCGCATGTACGAGGAGTCTTTAGGAGACAAAAGACAAATGATTGACCGTTACATCACGACTTTTGATGCGGCGCTTAAGCGAGGGGACCATGATGAAATTCGCAAGGCCAGAGAGGCGCTGAACGAAATTTTAGAAGATGATGAAGACTAATATTTGACAAGCTCGGACAGAGAATTTATAATATTTAGTTAATGAGTATTTTGGAGGATAAACCAATGCAAAAACATGGTGTTAATGAACTTAGAAGAATGTATCTGGACTTCTTTGAGAGCAAGGAGCATTTGAAGATGAAGAGCTTTTCGCTGGTGCCTCACAACGACAACAGCCTGCTTATCATCAACTCCGGCATGGCTCCCTTGAAGCCTTATTTTACCGGACAGGAGATTCCCCCTCGTAAGAGAGTGACTACCTGCCAGAAGTGTGTTCGTACCGGCGATATCGAAAATGTAGGTAAGACTGCAAGACATCTTACCTTTTTTGAGATGCTTGGAAACTTCTCCTTCGGTGATTATTTCAAACATGAAGCTATTGCCTGGAGCTGGGAGTTTTTGACTAAGTATGTAGGTATGGAGCCTGAAAGACTCTATCCTTCCATCTATTGTGAGGATGATGAGGCTTTTGATATCTGGACTAAAGAAATCGGTGTGCCCGCAGAGAAGATTACCCGTTTCTACCGTGATGAGAACGGTGACTGTGATAACTTCTGGGAGCATGGCGCAGGTCCTTGTGGCCCTTGTTCCGAGATTTATTATGACAGAGGCGAAAAGTACGGTTGTGGCAAGCCTGACTGTAAGGTAGGCTGTGACTGTGACCGTTTCATGGAAGTTTGGAACAATGTATTTACCCAGTTTGACAGTGACGGACATGGTAATTACACCGAGCTTGCACAGAAGAATATCGATACCGGTATGGGTCTTGAGAGACTGGCAGTGGTAGTACAGGATGTGAATTCTGTATTTGACATTGACACCATGAAAGCAATCCGTGACCGTATCTGCGAGATTGCAAAGGTTACTTATCAGACCGATGATGCAAAGGATGTATCCATCAGACTGATTACTGACCATATCCGTTCTTCAACCTTTATGATTAGTGATGGTATCATGCCTTCTAATGAGGGCCGCGGGTATGTGCTTCGTCGTTTGATTCGTCGTGCGGCAAGACACGGAAGACTTCTTGGTATTGAAGGTAAGTTCCTTGCCGAGCTTAGTCGTACTGTAATTAACGAATGTAAGGACGGTTATCCTGAGCTTGATGAGAAGCAGGAGTTTATCCTGACAGTACTCACCAACGAGGAGAACAAATTTGATGCTACTATTGACCAGGGCTTAACGATTCTTGCAGAGATGGAAGAGGATATGAAGAAGTCCGGTGTTAAAGAGCTTTCCGGCGAGAATGCATTTAAGCTCTATGATACTTATGGATTCCCTATGGATTTGACCGAGGAAATTTTGGAAGAAAAGGGCTTTACTATTGATCATGCAGGTTTTGCAGCATGCATGGAGGAGCAGAAAACCAAGGCTAGAAATGCCCGCAAGGAGACCAACTACATGGGTGCAGATGCAACTGTGTATGATTCCATTGATCCTTCCATCACCTCTGAATTCGTAGGCTATGACAGATTGCAGCACAATTCCAAGGTTACCGTGCTGACCTCTGAGACTGAGATTGTTCAGGCTCTTACTGATGGACAGGTTGGAACCATCATTGTGGACGAGACCCCCTTCTATGCTACCATGGGTGGACAGAAGGCAGATATCGGTGTAATCAGTACTGCTGACGGTAACTTTGAGGTAAAGGATACCGTAAAGCTTTTAGGCGGTAAGGTTGGTCACATCGGTGTGGTTACAAGCGGTATGATTAAGGTGGGCGATGAGGCTACTTTGACTGTAGATAGCGAACATCGTGCAGATACCTGCAAGAACCACTCTGCAACCCATCTGCTTCAGAAGGCGCTTCGTGAGGTGCTTGGTACTCATGTTGAGCAGAATGGTTCCTATGTGGATGGCGAGAGACTGAGATTTGACTTCAGCCATTTCCAGGCTATGACTAAAGAGGAACTTTCAAAGGTTGAGAAAATTGTAAATGAAAAAATCGCTGAGGCGATTCCTGTAGTTACGGATGTAATGACGATTGAGGAAGCGAAGAAGACCGGTGCAATGCAGCTTTTTGGTGAGAAGTACGGTGAGACCGTTCGCGTGGTTCGCATGGGTGATTTCTCCATTGAGTTCTGTGGTGGTACTCATGTGGCAAATACTGCATCCATTACCGCATTTAAGATTGTTTCCGAGAATGGTGTTGCTGCAGGTGTAAGACGTATTGAGGCACTGACCGGAAACGGTGTGTTTGCATATTACCGTGATTTGGAGAAGACCTTAGAGCAGGCAGCAAAAGTGCTTAAGACCACTCCTAACAGTCTGGTTGAGAAATGTGAGCATGTGATGGCTGACATGAAGGCTCTTTCATCTGAGAATGAGTCCTTGAAGAGCAAGGCTGCAAAGGATGCCCTTGGCGACGTTATGGACAAGGTTGTTGATGTGAAGGGCGTTAAGCTTCTGGCGACCGGCGTAAGTGGTGTTGATATGAATGGTCTTAGAGACCTTGGCGATCAGCTGAAAGAAAAACTTGGTGAAGGTGTTGTAGTACTTTTGTCTGATCAGGACGGCAAGGTAAATATGGTTGCCATGGCTACCGACGGTGCTGTGAAGGCCGGAGCACATGCCGGTAATCTGATTAAGGGTATCGCCGCACTGGTAGGCGGTGGCGGCGGGGGTCGTCCTAATATGGCACAGGCCGGCGGTAAGAATCCCGCAGGAATTGCAGATGCCATTGCAGAAAGTGTTAAGGTGCTGGAAGGTCAGTTGTAAAAAGAATAGATGAATTTAGAGAAGGAAGAAGCAATGGAGAAGACTTTTTCGGGCTTTTTCCTTCTATTATTCTGTAATTGGTCAAAGTATAATAGGAATGAGGAAAAGGAAGAGGCATGAAGAAAAAGCAGACCTGTATAGAACTACTTATAAATATTGCATGTGTCAGTGTACTGATTGTGACAGTAATCCCGATTCTGTTGTTGGCAAAGTATAATTATCCGTCGGCAGATGATTGGAGTTACGGTGCATGTACATATAATGTAATTAAGAGTGGTGGGAATTTTGTTGATTTTATACAGGCTTCCTTGGGGACAACACTGGATACATGGCTCCATGTGGAAGGTAAATTTATAGGTGCGTTCTTTGCTACATTGCAACCGGGTATATGGGGTGAGAAGTGTTATGTGATTGTTCCCTGGTTATTATTGGGGATGATAATATTTTCTGAATTGTATTTTTTCAGATTTGTTTTGTGCAAGGGATGCAAAAAAGAAAATTGTCTGTTATGGCTTCCGGTTGTAGCACCGTCAATAGCCATGCAGATTTTGTATTGTCCTTCTCCGTCAGAGAGCTTTTATTGGTATACGGGTGCTATGAGCTATACTTTTTCTTATACAATCTCACTTATTTTGCTGGTTCTTTTTTTGAAACTGGCAATGGAGAAATCGATTAATCGGAAATATGCAATAAAGGCAATACCGGCAGGACTTCTGGCTTTCTTAATAGGTGGAATGAATTTTGGGACAAGTCTTTCCTGCTTTCTTACTTTGTGTGTATTGTCAGCAATTTTTTTGATATATGATAAGGGAGCGGTTGCGAGAACCTGGTTTGTAACAGTTTTGTCAGGAGTAAGCCTGATGGCCTGTATTTTGGCGCCGGGCAATGCGAATCGAATCAGTAGTAATTTTGGCGGAGAAACCGGTACCCCTATTGAAGCAGTAGTAATGTCGTTAGTTCGTTCTGCTACAAATATTTATTCATGGACGAACGTTAAAGTGATATTAATGCTTTTTCTCATTATTCCATTTATATGGAGATGTGTAAAAAATACGGATTGGAAATTCAGATTACCCGGAATATTCACAGTTTTAACATTTGGTTTGTATGCATCACAATGTACAGCTACCATGTATGTGGATGGCACTACAGGTGGTGGAAGAATGGCAGTAATTCTTTTTTATACATATTATGTGTGGATGATAAGCAATCTGATTTATTGGCTGGGATGGTTAAGCAGAAGTCAGAACAAAGTAAAAAATCTGATTGAATGGATACAGAATAAAATGGGGAAGTTTTTGCTTCCTTATTGTGCGATAATTGCTATTCTGATAGCAGGAGCGATTTATGTGACTGATTTGCATGAAATTACTGCCTATCGGGCTTATCGTGACTGGAAACAGGGATGGGCGCAACAATATGCGCAAGAATGGGATGCACGATTGGAAGTTTTACATGATGATAATGTAACCGAGGTGGAATTTACACCTGTGAGCAAATGTCCTGAGTTTTATGTATATACTGACTTACAGGAGGCAGACGGGCATATTTGGGTAAATTCAGCATGTGCTACTTATTATGGCAAAGAGTCTGTCTCTATTGTGAATCCGTCTATGCCAAGAGAGGAATAACAGACTACAAGGAAGGATACTGTGTAGCAGTAAATAGGGACAAAATGACAACAGATGATAGAGATGATCTCAGTGCAGAGGAATTGGCGTGGCAAAACAGGCGCAAAGAGCGTGCAAAACGGATGCGTATTGAGAAGGAAAAACAGCTTAAAAGACAGAAGCTGATTAAGCGGGCATTGCCTGTAGCGGCGATTGTAATTTTGCTGATTATTGTTATTGTTGTAATCACCGTAAGAAACATATCCTCCAATGGAGGTGAGCACGAGAATGGGGCGCCTGTGACGTCCGGTGATGCGGGTGAAGCGGCATCGCAATCGAAAGATGCTACAAATGTGTCAGATGAAGAGGAAGTGCAGCCTGAGAGTTTGCCGGTGGTTTCAACTGATTCATCGAATCAGTATTCTGCGCATATTACGGATGATACACAGTCACCGTCTGAAGAAGTAAACAGTACCAATGTAGTGTTTATTGATTTGGAGTCAGGTGATATTCTGGCTCAACGTGGTTATAAAGAAGTGGTGAGTCCTGCATCCATGACAAAGGTGTTGACGATTCTTGTAGCTTCGGAACATGTTACGGATTTAGATGATACTTTTACAATGACCATTGACATTACGGATTACAGTTTTTCTAATGATTGCAGCAATGTAGGTTTTGAAGTGGGAGAGGTTGTGACGGTAAGAGATCTTTTTTACGGAACCGTGCTTCCCTCCGGCGGCGATGCGGCAGTTGGACTTGCTACCTATGTGGCGGGAAGTCATGAGGCATTTGTGGAGCTTATGAACGATAAGCTGGAGGAGCTAGGGCTTTCAGACACGGCCCACTTTACCAATTGTGTAGGTCTGTATGATGAGAACCATCATTGTTCGGTGTATGATATGGCCATCATTATGGCGGCTGCTTTGGAAAATGATTTGTGCAGGGAGGTCTTGGGCGCAAGAACCTATACAACCTCCGTTACGCCGGAGCATCCGGAAGGAATTCCTTTGTCAAACTGGTTTATCAGACGAATTGAGGACAAAGACACCGGCGGCGAGATTCTTGGTGCAAAGACCGGATATGTGAATGAATCGGGCAGTTGTGCGGTAAGTTATGGTGCAGATAAAGCCGGAAACAAATATATGTGCGTAACGGCGGGAGCTAACAGTTCATGGCGTTGCATCTATGACCATGTTGAGCTTTATAAAAAGTACGCAAAGAGTAATTCAGAGTAAATCCGCAATGTTTTTTATAAAAAAATAGTTGACGTGAACAGTTTTTGTGTTATAATGTGATATGTGTATGGCGTGACCGTACATAGAATAACCCAAATCAGTCATGTTACTAGAGGGACTGAAGGGAGGTCAGGTGTAAAATGTCAAACGTAATCGTAAAAGAAAACGAGACTTTGGACAGCGCGCTGCGTCGCTTCAAGAGAAGCTGTGCTAAAGCGGGTATCCAGCAGGAGATTCGTAAGAGAGAGCATTACGAGAAGCCCAGCGTAAAGCGTAAGAAAAAGTCCGAGGCGGCAAGAAAACGTAAATATAACTAAACTGCAAGTCCCCGGCCGAATTTCGACCGGGGTTTTGTACTTTATGGTTAATGGTCTCGAATACCACGAGACATGATGAGGGATGAAGTAAGATGTGGACAAAGGAACTATTTGGGACAGACGTATACCATCTGCTGGCAGCTTTTGTGCTGTACAGTGTGCTTGGATGGCTGGTGGAGTCCGCCTATATGTCTATCTGCAACAGGAAACTTACCAACAGAGGGTTTGGTAAGGGACCGTTTTGCCCGATATACGGCTTTGGTGCAGTAGCTTGTTATTTGCTGTTTAGCCCGTTGAAGGGACATAATGTGGCGCTTTACATAGTAGGTGCAATATCTGCCACAATTTTTGAATTTATTGTTGGCGTAGGCATGATTAAATTCCTTGGAGAACTTTGGTGGGATTATAATGACAAGCCCTTCAACTATAAAGGAATTGTTTGTCTGGAGAGTACCATTGCATGGGGATTTTATGCATTGGGTGTTGTTCATTTTGTACATGCCGGAATTAATTGGCTGATTGATATGGTCAGTGTTCAAACCGGTATCAGACTGATTGTGGCGGCGCTTGTTTTGGTTTTCATAGACTACAGCATTCAATTAATCAAAGTGTTTAATATTGATGTAAGAGAAAAAAGAGAGCGCATTACACAGAAGTGTCATGGATGGCTGGAACGTATTATGCCCGGTCGTTAAGAAGAACAAATTGTATAAAAAAGTAACAGGCATAACGGATGCCACATTTCCATATTCTTTAATAGAAAAAGAATGGGAGTGTGGCATTTTATGTGCAGAAAAATTACAAAAAGATTTCTGATGGTCATGTTGGCACTTTGGCTTGGCTTAAGCTCTGTGGTTACGGTGCAGGCAGAGCCGGCTGTTTCGGCACCGTCAGCTATTTTGATAGAGGCCTCTACCGGTGAGGTGATTTTTGAGAAAAATGCGACAGAAAGAAGAAGCCCGGCCAGTATTACCAAGATTATGACGTTGCTGCTTACCTTTGAGCAGATAGAAGCCGGTAAAGTGAAACTGTCGGATGATGTAATTGTCAGTGCCCATGCGGCAGGTATGGGAGGCTCGCAGGTGTATCTGGCGGAGGGAGAAACACAGTCTTTGGAGACGATGATTAAGTGCATAGTTGTTTCCAGTGGCAATGATGCCAGTGTGGCAGTGGCAGAACATTTAGCCGGCAGTGAGGAAGCCTTTGTGGAGATGATGAATCAGAAAGCCGCACAGCTGGGCATGGCGGATACTCACTTTGAAGATGCCTGTGGGTTAACGGAATCGGATAACCATTATTCTACGGCTAAGGATGTGGCAATTATGTCCAGAGAACTGATTACCAAATATCCTGAGATTTATCAATATACGACCATCTGGATGGAGGAAATTACACATACAACCAGACAGGGAACTTCCAATTTTACCTTGAGCAGTACCAATAAACTATTAAAACAGTATCAGTATACTACGGGGCTGAAGACCGGCTCTACCAGTAAGGCCATGTTTTGCATCTCTGCCACGGCAAGGAAAGACGATATCGATATGATTGCAGTGGTACTGGGCGCACCCACGGGGAAAGAGCGTTTTGAGGATGCCAGAGTAATGCTGAATCATGGCTTTGGTATTTGTGATTTATATGTGGATGGAAATGAGGAGGCTTTGATGCCTATGCCCATTAAAGGTGGTGTGACAGAGACTGTGCCGTTGGTATATCAGGGAGAATTCCGGTATCTGGATATGGAAGGAAATAATCTGGAGGGCGTGGAAAAAATCATTGAGCTTCCACAGTCGGCGGATGCCCCTATAAAAGCAGGTACACAGGCGGGAAGTGCAAAATATCTGTTGAACGGAATAGAGATTGGCCAGGTGCCTATACTTTACGGTGAAGATGTGGCACGAGCTACTTATAAGGACTATCTGAAACAGGCGGTTGGATTTTTCCTGCTCTAGGGCTTTTAAGGTGCCGTTATTTATGATATAATGAGCCTTGCACTATTTATAAGCGGAGAAAACTATGTGGAGTATACTGTTTACGATTGTGGCCGTACTGGCACTGATTTGCATATGGATCATGATATATGACGGCAACCGTTTTGTGATGCGGCATCATGAGTTTTGTGATGCCCGCATCCGGCGGGAATGTCGTGCTGTTGTGCTGGCTGATTTGCATAATAAAAAATATGGCAAGGATAATGAACTGTTGATTGAAGCAATCAGGGAGGCCAAGCCGGATATGATTTTGGTGGCGGGGGATATCCCTACAGCTAAGCCGGGGCTATCCTTGGATACGGCCCTTCATTTAATGAAGGAATTGTCAAAAGACTATCCCATCTATTACGGTAACGGTAACCATGAGCAGCGTATGGGTCTGTATCCTGATGTGTATGGAGACATGGCCAAGCGTTATCAGGAGGGCTTGAAAGAACTCGGAATTGAGCCCATAATTAACGCTCATGTGAAGCTGGAGGAGTATGGAATAACCATTTATGGATCAGAGATTGATCGTTTTTATTACAAGCGGTTTAAGGTTCAGCCCATGGAAGACGATTATATGACAAGTATTCTCGGTCAGGTGGACAAGTCCTTTTATGCGATTTTGTTGGCTCACAATCCGGATTATTTTCCTCAGTATGCAGCTTGGGGAGCGGATTTGGTTTTGTCAGGGCATGTCCACGGTGGTATGGTTCGGATTCCCTTTGTTGGTAAGGGTGTGGCGTCGCCCAATATTCGTTTTTTCCCCAAATATGACGGCGGATTGTTTGAGGAGGGGGAGAGCAGGATGCTTCTTAGCAGAGGTCTTGGCATGCACACCATTCCTGTGCGAGTGTTTAATCCCGGAGAGCTTTTGGTAGTGGATTTTAAGAAAGAGCAGGGAACGTAAGTTTTGCTTGAAAAGATTTTCTATTCTCGGTAAAATAGTATCTGTTGTGTGGAGGTAACTATGGCATTATCTGTAAAACTGGAAGCCTTTGAGGGTCCTTTAGACCTGTTGCTTCATCTAATCGAGAAAAATAAAATAGATATCTATGATATTCCTATTGTGGAGATTACCGAGCAGTATTTAGAGTATATCCGTCAGATGGAGACGGAGGATATGAACGTTATGAGTGAGTTTCTTGTAATGGCGGCCACTTTGCTTGATATCAAATGCAGGATGCTTCTGCCCAAGGAAGTAAATGAGGAGGGCGAAGAGGAAGACCCCAGAGCGGAGCTTGTTCAGAAACTGTTGGAATACAAGATGTACAAGTTCATGTCTTTGGAGCTTCGGGACAGGCAGTTGGATGCGGCCTATAATTTTTACAGGGAACAAAATCTTCCTGAAGAGGTTGCTGCCTACAAGCAGCCGGTTAACTATGAAGAGCTTGTGGGAGATATGACGCTTGGAAAGCTTCATGAGATTTTTAAGTCCGTGGTGCGCAAGCAGGAGGATAAGATTGACCCCATTCGAAGCCAATATGGCAAAATTGAAAAGGAAGAAATCGACATGGACATCAAAATGCTCTATGTGGAGGCTTATGCCAGAGAACATAAGAGCTTCAGTTTCCGTAAGCTTTTAGAGAAGCAAAAGAGCAGAGCGGAACTGATAGTGACCTTTTTGATTATTTTGGAGCTGATGAAGGTTGGGAAAATCACTATCAGCCAGGAAGCTATTTTTGATGATATTATGATTACATCGAATGTTGCGTAAGAAACGACCAAAGATGAGTGAGGAATAAAATGGAACGTGAAAAAGCGAAAGCTGTAATAGAAGCAGTGCTGTTTACCATGGGAGAGTCCGTAGAGGTGAGCAGACTGGCAGAGGTAATTGAAGAAGACGTGCGGACTACCAAGTCCATTTTAAAGGAGATGGAGGAGCAGTATACTAAGGAGGACCGAGGCATTATGCTTGCGTGGTTTGAGAGTGCGGTACAGCTTTGCACCAAATCTGATATGTATGAGTATCTGATAAAGATCGCCAAATCACCCCGTAAGATGAATCTGACGGACACCATGCTTGAGACATTGTCCATCATTGCGTACAAACAGCCCGTGACCAGAGTGGAGATTGAGAAGGTTCGTGGCGTAAGCTGTGACCATGCCATCAATAAGCTGGTGGAGTATGATTTAATCACGGAGCTGGGCAGACTGGATGCACCCGGAAGACCCCTTTTGTTTGGAACCACGGAGCAGTTTTTACGGTGCTTTGGCGTAAAGAGTTTAGAGGAGCTTCCGGAGTTAAATCCCGTGCAGCTTGAGGAGTTTAAGGCACAGGCAGAAGCAGAGATACAGCTTCAGCTTGATATCTGATTCATAAGACAAGTAAAAGGCCTCATATATATTAGCAAAATCATAGTACGGAAAGGGAAAATAATGCAGAAAACCCATTTCGGAATGTTGGTTCGGCTGATAGGAGGCTTTTTTTGTGCCCTTTTTTTGATATGTGGGGGCAGTCAGATGATGCTTTTGGGACGGGCGCAGGAGGATTTAAGTCTGTATGCCACATCGGCGGTCTTGATGGATGCAGACTCAGGGCGTGTGCTTTATAGCAAAAATGGTGACACTCCCATGGCCATGGCCAGTACCACCAAAATTATGACCTGCATTCTAGTGCTGGAACATGGAAATTTGGATGATATGGCTTCGGTTTCTTCCTACGCGGCATCCATGCCTAAAGTGAAGCTCTATGTGAAAAAAGGCGAGGAATATCAGGTGCGGAGCCTTCTGTTTTCGCTGATGCTTGAGTCTCATAATGATTCTGCCGTTGTTTTGGCGGAATACATTGGCAAACAGTATCTGTCAGAGGAGCTTGCACAGAAAAATACTGCTGAATTTAGCACTGAAGAGAGTAAGCAGGCGGTGAAGGCCTTTGCAAAGCTGATGAATGAAAAGGCGGCGGAGCTTGGCTGTGAAAAAACTTGGTTTATCACACCAAACGGACTGGATGCCACGGAGACCTTTGAGGTGAATGGAGAGAGTGTGACCAAGGAGCACAGCACCACGGCGGCGGAACTTGCCCGGATTATGGCTTATTGTGTAAATGAATCTCCCTGCAGAGATGTGTTTCGGGAAATAACCCGCACCCCAAGCTATTCCTTTGGAGAAAACGGCAGGATGGTAACCTGTAACAACCATAATGCCTTTTTGAATATGATGGACGGGGCCTTTAGCGGCAAAACCGGTTTTACCAATAAAGCCGGATATTGCTATGTGGGAGCACTTGAGCGGGATGGTAAGACTTTTATTGTGTCCCTTCTTGCCTGTGGCTGGCCCAACAATAAATCGTATAAATGGAGTGATTCCAAAGAACTGATGGAATATGGATTGGAGAATTTTGATTTTAGGGAGTTCCTGGGAGAGGAATCGGCATATGATGCGGGGAGTCTGGCCCCTGTGCCTGTGGAGAACGGACAGACGCCTGTTTTGGGTGATACGGCTTATGCGGAACTTGAAATTGTAGGAAGAAATGAAGAGAATCAGCAGGGCCTGCTTATGCGTGCGGATGAACAGATTGTGACAAAGGAGCAGATTGCAGGGAAGCTGATTGCACCTGTAAAGACGGGAACAAAAGTTGGAACAATTACATATAGTGTGGACGGGAAGGTATATCTCACGGAATCCGTAGTGACCAAAAACAGTGTGCAAAACATCACGCCGGACTGGTGTGTGGAGCAGATTTTGAGACGTTTCCTGATTTTGTGAAATATAGCAAAAAATATTAAAAAAATTGCAATTCGTTCTAGGCGAATTGCTTTTTTTGTGTTATACTATCATAGACAAAATTGGGGGCGAGTGTCCCTTAATAAGTTTGTTTGTATTTTTATCATTATAAATGGAGGGCTGAAAGCATGAGTACTACTTCAAAAGCGAGTGAAAGAATCAAAGCTTTACTCGACGACAACAGTTTCGTTGAAATCGGCGGACTTGTGACTGCAAGAGCGACTGATTTTAACATGAAACCCACCGAGACTCCTTCTGACGGATGTATCACCGGCTACGGAGTAATTGATGGTAATCTTGTGTATGTGTACAGCCAGGATGCTTCTGTAATGAACGGAACCATCGGCGAGATGCATGCGAAGAAGATTGCTAACATCTATGATCTGGCAATGAAGACAGGCGCACCTGTTATCGGATTGCTGGATTGTGCAGGCTTGAGATTGCAGGAGGGTAGTGATGCACTGGCAGCATTCGGCAGCATTTATGCAAAGCAGGTTGCAGCAAGTGGCGTGATTCCTCAGATTACTGCAGTACTTGGTTCCTGCGGCGGCGGACTTGCATTGTTCCCCACTTTGACCGATTTTACTTTCATGGAGGAGAAGAGTGCGAAGCTGTTTGTCAATGCGCCTAATGCACTTGATGGCAATGTTGTTACCAAGTGTGATTCTGCTTCTGCTGCTTTCCAGTCCGAAGAGAGTGGCATTGTGGATGTGGTTGCTGATGAGGCAACAATTCTTACTCAGATTCGTGAGCTTGTATGCTTGCTTCCTGCTAACAATGAGTCTTACGCAGGCGAGCAGTGCACTGATGATTTGAATCGTGTAAATCCTGAGATTGCAGGTTGTGTAGGAGATACTTCCGTTGCACTGTCCATTCTGGCAGACAACAACTATTTCTTTGAGGTTAAGGCAAACTATGCTAAGCAGATGGTAACCGGATTTATTCGTATGAACGGCATGACCATCGGTTGTGTGGCTAACCGCTGCGAGCTTCTTGACGAAGAGGGTAAGGTTTCTGAGAAGATGGACGCAGTTCTTACCAAGCAGGGTTGTGAGAAGGCTGCTGATTTTGTGAATTTCTGTGACGCTTTCGGTATTCCTGTATTGTCCCTTACCAATGTAAAGGGTTACGAGGCTACCATGTGTTCAGAGAAGGGCATCGCTAAGGCTGCTGCAAAGCTTACATACGCTTTTGCAAATGCAACCGTTCCCAAGGTAAATGTGATTCTTGGTCAGGCTTATGGCACTGCAGCTATTGCCATGAACTCTAAAGCAATCGGCGCAGATCTTACCATTGCATGGCCTGATGCAAAGTATGGCACTATGGATGGGAAGTTTGCTGCAAAGATTATGTACGATGGCCAGGGGGCTGATGTAATTAATGAGAAGGCTGCAGAGTACGACAAGATGATTCTGAACGTAAGCAATGCAGCAAGAAGAGGATATGTAGACCAGATCGTGGATGCTGCTGAGACCAGAAAGTATGTTATCGGTGCATTCGAGATGTTGTTCACAAAGAGTGAAGACGGTCCTGCAAAGAAGCACGGCACTGTCTAGAAAGGGTGATTGTAAGATGAAGAAATTTTTGGCTTTGATCTGTATGATCGCCTGTGTCTTTGGCATGACTGCTTGTAGTGAGAGCGATCCTCTTACTGAGCATGAGCAGAAGAAGGTAAATTCGGCGATTGTCAGAGCTGAGAAAGTGGTGATTCCGGCTATTCAGGATGCAATTGCAAATCCTGAAGCAGACATCCTCTTCGAGTACACTCCGGAGGAGGTAGAATATACCATTGGCTCACAGTATGATATGACTGTAGACGGAAGTGCCTTTGTTAAGGCAATAGAGTCTTTTGAGTCCACTTATGCAGAAATTGGTGGCACAGGAGAAATCAAAGGTTCTACAGCGACCATTGATGATAAACAGATTATTGTTTATGTTGACATTGAAGGCCCCAAGCAGGCTGCAAAAGCAGAGATTGTTTTCTCAAATGACTTTTTCCTGGAATTGGAGTCTGCATCTTTGAGCAAGGTCTCAACCATGAGTGATTCCATGGAGAAGGCAGGTTTGAATACTTTGCTTGGTATGGGTACCGTGTTTGCTGTACTGATTCTGATTTCTCTGATTATTTCCTGTTTTGGAATTATTTCCAAGATTCAGTCCGGTGCAGACAAGAAGGCTAAGGAAGCACCTAAGTCAGAGACTGTAACAAGTATTGAGAAGACTGTAGCGCAGATTGCTAAACAGGAAGAAGTTGCAGCAGCGGCAGATGATACAGAGCTGATTGCTGTTATTGCGGCAGCGATTGCCGCAAGTCAGGGCGCAACCTCTACAGATGGATTTGTAGTGCGTTCTATTAAGAGACGTAGAGCTTAATATTTTAAATGGAGGAATAAAAAATGAAAAATTATACCATTACCGTAAATGGCAACGTATATGATGTTGTAGTAGAAGAAGGTGCATACACCGGTGCTCCTGTGGCAGCAAAGGCTCCCGCAGCACCTAAGGCAGCAGCTCCTGCACCTGTAGCAGCACCCGCTCCCGCAGCAGCTCCTGCACCCGCAGCAAGCGGCGCGGCAGGCAGCGTGAAGGTTGAGGCCGGTGCAGCAGGTAAGATTTTCAAGATTGAGGCAAGTGTTGGTCAGGCAGTTAAGGCCGGTGATGCAGTTGTTATTCTTGAGGCAATGAAGATGGAGATTCCTGTTGTAGCACCCCAGGATGGTACTGTGGCAAGCATCAATGTTGCAGTTGGCGATGCTGTTGAGGCAGGCGCACTTCTGGCAACCCTTAATTAATTGCCGGAATTTAAAGTCCAATACAACAGGAGGTTAACAAATGGATTATATAGTTAATACGCTTGACAATCTGATCCATCAGACAGCATTTTTTAATCTGACTGTAGGAAACTATATCATGATTGCAGTAGCGTGCGTATTCCTTTACTTAGCCATCCGACATGAGTTTGAGCCTTTGCTTTTGGTTCCTATCGCATTTGGTATGCTTCTTGTAAATATCTATCCGGATATTATGATTAGTCCTGAGGATGCGGCAAATGGTGTCGGTGGTTTGCTTCACTATTTCTACTTATTGGATGAGTGGGCAATTTTACCCTCTCTGATTTTCATGGGTGTAGGTGCCATGACAGACTTTGGCCCCTTGATTGCAAATCCTAAGAGCTTCCTTTTGGGAGCAGCAGCTCAGTTTGGTATTTTTGCTGCATACTTTGGTGCAATTGCAATGGGCTTCAACGACATGGCTGCAGCTGCAATCTCCATCATCGGTGGTGCAGACGGCCCTACTTCTATTTTCCTGGCAAGTAAGCTGGGACAGACTGCGATTATGGGTCCTATTGCTGTGGCAGCATATTCCTATATGTCACTGGTACCCATTATCCAGCCTCCTATTATGAAGCTTCTTACTACTGAGAAGACTCGTAAGATTAAGATGGGTCAGCTTCGTCCTGTATCCAAGCTGGAGAAGATTCTGTTCCCTATCATTGTTACCATTGTGGTTGGTCTGATTCTTCCTACCACCGTACCTTTGGTAGGTATGCTTATGCTGGGTAACCTGTTCAGGGAGTCCGGTGTAGTAAGACAGTTGCAGGAGACTGCGTCTAATGCATTGATGTACATTGTTGTTATTCTGCTTGGTACTTCTGTTGGCGCAACCACCAGTGCAGAGGCATTCTTGAACTGGGCAACTATTAAGATTGTATTGCTTGGTCTGGTAGCATTTATGTTTGGTACTGCGGCAGGTGTAGTATTTGGTAACATTATGTGTGCATTGACTAAGGGTAAGATTAACCCGCTGATTGGTTCCGCAGGCGTATCTGCAGTGCCCATGGCGGCACGTGTATCCCAGAAGGTAGGTGCGGAGGCAGATCCCACCAACTTCCTGCTCATGCATGCAATGGGACCCAACGTAGCCGGCGTTATCGGTACTGCGGTAGTAGCAGGTACCTTTATGGCTATATTCGGTGTATTCTAAATTAAAATATTATGGAGGAATTCGTAAATGTCAGAACAAGCTAAGAAACCGATTAAAATTACGGAAACTATATTGCGTGACGCTCATCAGTCTCTGATTGCTACCAGAATGCCTACCGATCTTATGCTTCCCATCATTGAGAAGATGGATAAGGTTGGTTATCATTCCGTAGAGTGTTGGGGTGGTGCTACCTTTGATGCATCCCTTCGTTTCCTGAAGGAAGATCCATGGGACAGACTTCGTAAGTTGCGTGATGGTTTCAAGAACACTCAGTTGCAGATGTTGTTCCGTGGCCAGAATATTTTAGGTTACAGACCTTATGCAGATGATGTGGTAGAGTACTTTGTACAGAAGTCCATCTCCAATGGTATTGATATTATTCGTATTTTTGACTGCTTAAATGACCTTCGTAACTTGCAGGCAACCGTAGATGCTACCAACAAGTTTAAGGCACAAGAAGGCAGAGGTCATGCACAGATTGCTCTTTCTTATACTTTGGGTGATGCTTATACCTTGGATTATTGGGCAGATATGGCTAAGAAGATTGAGGAGATGGGTGCAGATTCCATCTGTATCAAGGATATGGCAGGTCTGTTGGTTCCTTATAAGGCAACCGAGCTGGTTACCGCTATGAAGAGCCAGACCAAGCTTCCTATTCAGCTTCATACCCACTACACCTCCGGTGTGGCTAGTATGACTTATCTGAAGGCTGTTGAGGCAGGTGTTGATGTAATCGATACCGCTATGAGCCCTTTTGCAATGGGTACTTCCCAGCCTGCAACTGAAGTTATGGTTGAGACCTTCAGAGGTACTGAGTATGATACCGGATTCGATCAGAATCTGTTGGCTGAAATTGCTGATTACTTCAGACCTTTCAGAGACGAGTGTCTTGCAAATGGTCTGCTCAATCCCAAGGTTATGGGTGTTGATATTAAGACTTTGCTGTATCAGGTACCCGGCGGTATGCTTTCCAACATGGTTAGCCAGTTGAAAGAGCAGAATGCAGAGGATAAGTACTATGATGTGCTTAAGGAGATTCCCGAGGTTCGTAAGGATCTGGGTGAGCCCCCCTTGGTTACTCCTTCTTCTCAGATCGTTGGTACTCAGGCAGTGTTCAACGTACTTATGGGCGAGCGTTACAAGATGGCTACCAAGGAGACCAAGGCTGTTCTTCGCGGCGAGTATGGTCAGACTGTAAAGCCCATGAACCAGGAAGTTATCGACAAGGTTATTCCCGGCGAGGAGAGAATTACCTGCCGTTATGCTGATTTGATCGAGAATGAGCTTTCCAAGCTGGAAGGTGAGATGGCAGAGTGGAAGCAGCAGGATGAGGACGTATTGTCCTACGCTCTGTTCCCTCAGGTTGCTACTGATTTCTTCAAGTATCGTCAGGCTCAGCAGGACAAGGTAGATATGACCCAGGCGGACACCGCAAATGGTGCATACCCGGTATAATATTTGAATTTTACGGCGCCGCCCCGAATGGGGTGGCGCTGTTTTGTTGGAGATATTCTGGAAGCACACATAAAGCAATTTAATCGCAATTACCAGAGAGGAAGAAGTATGAAAATCGTATTGATACATGGTCAAAATCATAAGGGTAGTTCCTATCATATTGGGCAAATGCTTTCAGAGCAATTTGCAGACAGCGAAGTGCAGGAATTCTTTTTGCCAAGGGATTTGGAGCATTTTTGTATAGGTTGTTATAACTGTATTGAAAGTGAAGAAAAGTGCCCATTCTATGCCGAGAAAAATCGAATTATGCAAGAGGTTGAAAAGGCGGATTTATTAATTTTTACTACGCCTACTTATTGTATGCGGGCCTCTGCACCCATGAAAGCCTTTATTGATTTTACTTTTACCTATTGGATGTCCCATAAGCCCAGAGCCTGCATGTTTTTCAAAAAAGCAGTGGTTATATCAACGGCTGCCGGAGCAGGGGCGAAATCAGCCACAAAAGATGTTGCAAATGCATTATTTTATTGGGGTGTGCCTTATATAAAAGAATATGGTATTGCCGTTCAGGCCATGAGTTGGGAGCAGGTATCCGATAAGAAAAAAGAGAGAATAAAGAGTGATATGCAAAAAATAGCCGGACGGATTACCCAAAAGCCTCCCCGTGTAGGGATAAAGACAAAATTTATGTTTTTGATGATGCGTATGATGCAGCTAAATAATATGAGTTCCGGCGAAGCTGAGAAAGCATATTGGAGAGATAACGGATGGCTTGATAAAAAACGGCCATGGAGAGTGTAAATATTTTTATACGTTGATTTTTAAGGTAAAATAACCTACACTATTTATGTGAGAATTTGTCCAAGGAGAGCAGTAGTTGGTTAAGTTGCAAAGATTTTTGATTAATTGCATAGCGGTGCTTGGTGGAATAATTTTTTTGTTTCTGACCTTCTATTCCTGGTGTTATACCAAGGAGGTGGGAAAATGGGAGATTATTACCACGAATCGGGATACGATTTTGGCGCATACAGTGTCACTTGTAATTGCACTGGTACTGGCAGCTATATTTATAAAAGTATGTAAGAATATCCCGGAAAAGGGAATACATTTGGCTGCTATCGGTGTGTCGGTTGTGATGACTGTTATAATGACCATTGCAGTACACAGTGTCAGCTATTACACAGAAGCTGACCAGTATTATGTGTATGAAGCTGCCAGGCAGATGGCAGAGGGCTGCTTTGACATTGATATGATGTATTCCTACTTTCGTATTTACCCCTATCAGTTGGGGCTTGTGAAATTTTATGCTTTTTTCTTTGAGATAAGCAAAGGAAACGGCTATGAGGTGATTCAGACCGTAAATGCGCTTTGCGTGGGCTTGAGTAACTATGCGGGATATCGAATTACCAAAGATCTGTTTAAAACAAAGGAGGCACAGCTTCTGTATCTGATTTGTACCATATGTTTTGTGCCCCTTTGCCTATATGCGTTTTTTATTTATGGAGAGAGTATGGGGACTTGTGGAGCCCTGTTAGCGGTTTGGGGTTTCTTGGGATATAACCGTACCGAAGGGAAACGGACAGTAAAAATCGGGTACTGGGTGCTTGCGGCGGTTGCATTAGCGATTACTTATATTGTAAGAGGTGCTTTGATTATTGTATGGATTGCTATGGCCATCATACAGGTGCTTTTATTTTTACAGGAAAAACGATGGAAAGTGCTCGTGGCAACCTTGGCTTTGGCTGTGGTGACTGTGGGAAGCTCAACGCTACTGCTTAAGCAGGTTGAGCGTAGTCAGGATGTCCAATTAAATCAGGGAATGCCCATGATTCTTTGCATGACCATGGGATTGCAGGAGCATCCGGAGCCCGGAAAAGGTCAGGGGTCTTATAATAACTATGACTGGGAATTGTATCAGCAGTGTGGCTTGGACGAGAGTATGGCAGTACCTGTTGCGAAAAAAGATATCGCACAGCGTTTGCGGTATTGGAGTGACAATCCGGGGGCGGCTGTAACATTTTTTAAGGAAAAACTTTTAAATCAGTGGATTGACCCGACATTTAATGTGTTTGTAATGACGGATACCTTTAGGGAGAGGCCTGAATGGGTAGCTGATATCTATAAAGAAGAGTCTAAACAAGGGATAACTGTGTTTTTAAACGAATATCAGGCGGTGGGATATTTGGCATTGTTTGGTTATTTTGTGTGGATAATTGCAAAAAAGAGAAATCCTAAAGAGTGCTTACCGGGTCTGATACTGGTGGGAGAATTTTTGTTTAGTGCAATTTGGGAGGCGAAGGGTAGATATGTTTATCCCTATGCGGTCCTTGCTATTCCCTGTATGGCTGGAGGGCTGGCTGTATATGGTATATACCTGATAAGTATTTTAAACAAAATTTATAATAAGCTCTTGCATAAAAATATTTAATTTAGTTGCGATTGTGCAGAAATCAGTGTATAATGCTAGTCGATGGAGTTTAACGGAGGAAATGAAAATGAGTAAAAAACCTGTAGTTTTGATGATTTTGGACGGATATGGTCTGAATGACAATGCAGAAGCAAATGCTGTAGCACAGGGTAAGACCCCTGTGATGGATGAGCTTATGAATACTTGTCCTTTTGTGAGAGGTAATGCCAGCGGTATGGCAGTAGGACTTCCCGAGGGACAGATGGGTAATTCTGAGGTAGGACATCTGAATATGGGTGCAGGACGCATCGTATATCAGGAGCTTACCCGTATTACCAAGGAGATTCAGGATGGTACTTTCTTTGAGAATCCTGCACTATTAAAGGCTGTTGAGAACTGCAAGAAGAATGGCAGTGCTCTGCATATGATGGGCCTTTTGTCTGATGGTGGCGTACACAGCCACAACACCCATCTGTATGGACTTCTTGAGCTGGCTAAGAGAAACGGTCTTGAGAAGGTGTATGTTCACTGCTTCTTAGACGGTCGTGACACTCCTCCTGCAAGCGGTAAGGAGTTTGCAGAGGCTCTTACGAGTAAGATGGAGGAGATTGGCGTAGGTCAGATTGCATCCGTAATGGGGCGTTACTACGCAATGGACAGAGATAATAACTGGGATAGAGTGAAGCTGGCTTACGATGCCATGACCAAGGGCGAGGGTCTTAATGCTAAGTGTGGTATCTGCGGCATTCAGGCTTCTTACGATAAGGACGAGACTGATGAGTTTGTAAAGCCTACCGTATGTGATGGTACCGCTCGTATTCAGGACGGCGACTCCGTGATTTTCTTCAACTTCCGTCCCGACAGAGCAAGAGAGATTACCAGAGCATTCTGCGATGATGAGTTCGCAGGCTTTGACAGAGGAGCAAGAAAGGATATCACTTTCGTATGCTTCTCCGATTATGATCCTACCATCCCTAATAAGGATGTGGCATTCCATAAGGTTGCAGTTACCAACACCTTCGGTGAGTGGCTTGCTGCGAACAACTTAAAGCAGGCTCGTATTGCAGAGACTGAGAAGTATGCACATGTAACCTTCTTCTTCAACGGTGGCGTTGAGGAGCCTAATGAAGGTGAGGACAGAGTGCTTGTTAACTCTCCCAAAGATGTTGCTACCTATGATTTGAAGCCCCAGATGAGCGCTTACGAGGTTTGCGATAAGCTTACTGAGGCAATTCGCTCTGATAAATATGATGTAATCATCATCAACTTTGCAAACCCTGACATGGTAGGTCATACCGGTGTTATGGACGCTGCTGTAAAGGCTGTTGAGGCTGTTGATGAGTGTGTAGGTAAGGCTGTAGAGGCTATTAAAGAAGTAGTCGGCGTAATGTTTATCTGTGCTGACCACGGTAATGCAGAGATGCTTGTGGATTATGAGACCGGCGAGCCCTTCACCGCACATACCACCAATCAGGTGCCTTTCATTTTAGTAAACTATGATGAAAACTACACCTTGAAAGAGGATGGTTGTCTGGCTGACATCGTTCCTACCATGATTGAGATTATGGGTATGGAGCAGCCTATTGAGATGACCGGTAAGTCTTTGCTTGTACGCAAATAAGTATTTTGGAAGTTTTTGTTGAAATTGTCCCCAAGTTGTGGTAATATATAATCTGCTTGACATTAGGAGGTGTGAAATGGGAGCATTAAAAACAGTATTGACCATTTTGTTTATATTTGTGTGTGTTGCACTTGTTATTTTAGTATTGCTTCAGGAAGGTAAGTCCGCGGGACTTGGAACCATCGGTGGCGCAGCAGAGACTTATTGGGGCAAGAATAAGAGCCGTTCCATGGAAGGTATGCTTGTGAAGCTGACCAAGGTATTGGGATGTGCGTTTATTCTTTTGACAATTTTGCTGAATTTGAATGTATACTAAGAACACGTAAGACAAACACTCTTATTAAATTAAGAGTGTTTTGTTTTATATATGGAGATTTTTGAATGGATAATAAGGCCGGCCAAGAGGCTAAGAGAGAGGAACGTAAAAATAAAATATGTGAACTTGTGGAGTCCGATTTTTACACGCCGATGAAGGAAAAAGAACTGGCCATGTTCATGCAGGTGGAGAAGACTGACCGTGAGGAACTTAGCGAGATTCTTTCTGAGCTTCTGGCAGACGGGAAGCTTATGCTGACACCCAAGGGCAAGCTTGTCAAAGGTGACGGCAGCATCCTTAAGGGTACTTTTATCAGCAATGCCAAGGGCTTTGGCTTTGTGGAGGTGGAAGGCCGTGAGGAGGATTTGTATATTCCTGAGGACAAGACCGGTGGTGCATTTCACAAGGATATTGTGCAGGTGGCCCTTTTAAAGCCCGGTAAGGGTAGGCGTCAGGAGGCCCGGGTGCTTAAGGTGTTGGAGCGAGGAATCACTACGATTGTGGGCACCTATGAGCGGGGACGTGAGCATTATGGATTTGTGATTCCCGATAATACCAAAATTCCCTGTGATATTTTTGTTCCGGCGGAGCGTTCTAAGGGCGCCATGACCGGACATAAGGTAGTAGTGGAGCTTACAAGCTACGGGACCGTGGAAGATTCTGACCATGGGAGAGGCCACAGACACAATCCGGAGGGAAAAATTGTTGAAATTCTGGGCCATATTAATGATCCCGGCGTGGATATCATGTCCATTGTGCGGGCTTATGAACTGCCGGTGGAGTTTTCTGAGAAAATTATGAATCAGGTGGAGCGTGTGGCGCAGGAGGTCTCCGAAGCGGACAGAGCCGGCCGCAGAGATTTGCGGAATGTGACCATGGTAACCATTGACGGCGAGGACGCCAAGGATTTGGATGATGCGGTGAGCGTGGACTTTGACGGTGAGTTTTACCATCTGGGCGTGCATATTGCAGACGTGACCAACTATGTACAGGAGTATTCTGCACTGGACAGAGAGGCTTTGAAGCGAGGTACCAGTGTGTATCTGGTGGACAGAGTGATTCCCATGTTGCCCCATGCGTTGTCCAACGGTATCTGTTCCCTGAATGCAGGGGTGGACAGACTGGCTTTAAGCTGCCTGATGAAAATCGATACCAAGGGTGACATTGTAGACTATGAAATCTGTGAATCCGTGATTCGGGTAGATAGAAGAATGTCCTACAATATTGTGAGGGCACTTTTGGAAGATGAAGGAAGCAAGGAGTGGCAGGCACTTTCTGCTGAGTACAAAGAATTGCTTCCTATGTTCCGGCAGATGCAGGAGTTATCTGCACTTTTGCGAGCTAAGAGACGCAAAAGAGGAGCGGTGGATTTCGATTTCCCGGAGTGTAAAATTCGTCTGGATAAAGAAGGCCATCCCATTGAGATTAAGCCCTACGAGCGTAATGTAGCTACGGATATTATCGAAGATTTCATGTTGGCGGCCAATGAGACCGTTGCGGAACATTTTTACTGGATGGAGCTGCCCTTTGTGTATCGTGTGCATGATGTGCCCGATGCGGAACGCATTCAGAAGCTGTCACTTTTTATCAATAATTTTGGTTATTATATGAAGTCCATGGATAAGCGTGGGAGCAAGGTGGGCGGCGAGGAGGTTCATCCAAAGGAGATTCAAAAGCTTTTGGATAAAGTGTCAGGAACTCCCGAGGAAGCTATGATTGCCAGACTTGCCCTGCGCAGTATGAAGCAGGCCAAGTACAGTGTTATAAGCAGTGGACATTTTGGACTGGCGTGCCAGTACTATTGTCACTTTACCTCACCCATCAGGCGTTACCCTGACTTGCAGATTCATCGCATTATCAAGGAACAACTAAGGGGCAGGCTAAAAGAGGAGCGCATCGCTCATTACAGAGAGATTTTGCCGGATGTGGCAGATTCTTCATCTAAGATGGAGAGGCGCGCGGACGAGGCAGAGCGCGAGACCGATAAATTAAAGAAGGTTGAGTATATGGAGGGACATCTTGGCGAGGAGTTTGACGGTGTCATCTCCGGTGTTACTGCCTGGGGTATTTATGTGGAGCTTCCCAATACAGTGGAAGGCCTGGTGCATGTATCACGCCTTCCCGGGGACTATTTTTACTATAATGAAAGTGCCTGCGAGATGGTAGGGGAAGCTACGGGACAAAGCTATAAACTGGGTATGCCCGTGCGTGTCAGAGTCCTTGACTGCGACCGCTTTACCCGTACCATAGATTTTGAACTTGGAGGAAGATAGTATGGCGAATAAAGAGACACAAAAGCTGATTGCCAACAACAAAAAGGCGTATCATGATTACTTTATAGATGAGACCTACGAGGCAGGAATTGCACTTCATGGCACAGAGGTGAAGTCCATGCGCATGGGTAAATGCAGCATCAAGGAGAGCTTTATCCGCATTGAAGGCGGAGAGGTCTTTGTCTACGGCATGCATATCAGTCCTTACGAGAAGGGTAATATTTTCAATAAGGACCCTATGCGTGTGAAAAAGCTTTTAATGCACCGCTATGAAATTAATAAACTGGAAGGGAAAATCAAGGAAAAAGGTTATACTTTAGTGCCCTTGCAGGTATACTTTAAAGAGGGCAAGGTAAAGGTGGAAATCGGTCTTGCCCGCGGTAAAAAACTCTACGACAAGCGTGAGACCATCGCCAAGAAGGATGCGCGCCGTGAGACTGAGCGAGAATTCAAGGTGCGTAATTTATAATTTCCAATTTATTTGTGTGGGGGAAACTACGATGTCGTTTAAGGTATATGCGCCTCAAGCGACACACACTTTCTCTGATACAAATAAGCAAAATGGAAATTATAAATAATCAATGAAATTTGCGGTTTACAGGTTGACGGTTAAATTTGGGGTTGCTATAATTTGTTTGTAAAATTGAATAAGGGGTAGTAAAGGTTTCGACAGGGGTCTTGCAGCTGGAGAAGCTATCCGTATGCAATGCGTTAAATGGCAAAATTAAACTAAACGCTGAAGAAAATTTAGCATACGCTGCCTAATGGCAGCTGTCCGCTCTAGAGCACTCACACTTTAGAATCCGGGCATCGACTATGTGAGAAACGACATGCGTGGTGCTCCGAGCGCATGGGCGTATAAGGGGCTACCAAATTCGGAAGGCTGTTCGTTTCCAACCGAAGGAGGGAACAGGCGAGATTAGCTCGCCAAGATAACGGACTACGATAGTAGAAGGACAGGGAATGGGCTTTTGGACACGGGTTCGACTCCCGTCTACTCCACTTTTGAGGAATCGATGATGAGTCGAACCCGTTGGGTTCAGACTCCCGTCTACTCCACTTTTGAGGAATCGATGATGAGTCGAACCCGTTGGGTTCAGACTCCCGTCTACTCCATAGAGCCGGCGAGAGTCGAACACTTCGTTCAGACTCCCGTCTACTCCACTCTTTTGAAGTATCTTCTGAGGAATAAATCTCATATCTTTTTTCTATACAATCTATATGCTTTCGTTAGCAGTATCAGAATTTCCCATTTTATATCGGTAAAGTGCTTTACACGCTAAAATTGATTATGCTATTATGCTGGAAAGGGGTGTGTTGGACATGACAGATAATGAACTTTTATTAGCAATTTCTAATATGCTGGATCCACTCAGGCAAGATGTAAAAGAGATTAGGGAGAGAGTCAAAAAGATTGAAGTGTGTAAAGCCTTTTAATGAGTTGTTAAATTTGCGGACTATCTTTCGGGATAGTCTTTTTTGTGCAAAACCGGGTGTTTTGAAGTAGGGATTATTAGAGAAAAATTAAGACTTTTTCATTAATCTATTGACAAATTGTATATGTATATATATAATTTTTATGGAATTTTAACAAATATTTCAAATGATAAGGAGTACAAATGATGAAAAAATTATTAGCAATTTTATTGTCAATGTGTTTGGCGTTTTCATTGGTGGCATGTGGTCCTTTTGCGGGTTCTTCAAATGATGACGACGATGATGATGAGCGTGTAGAAAGAAACGCAGATGAGGACGACGATCGCGATAAGGATGACGACCGCGATAAGGAGAAAGAAGAGACAAAAGAAAAAGAAGAGACAAAAGAAAAAGAGGTAGCAGAGGGAAGTACTACACAGGCCGAAAGTGGCACTATGGAAAGTAAAGAGCCGGAAAAACAGGAATTAATTTCCTGTCCTTCAAATAGTATAGTTTTTAATGGTAAATCATGGTATATGCAGACGGCTTCAACCGGAGGCGGAGAAGACCAGTATTTCCGCTATGATTTAGAAACGAAAAAATTGAGTAAATTGCTGTACACTGCAGGTTATGGTCATGAAGATATAACATGTATGTGCGGCAACAGTGTGCTGCATGAGACAGAGGAAAATGGTATGCGTCTGGCTGATGCTGCTACCGATGCGACTTTATATGTTTTTGAAGAAAATCAGAAAGTGAAGGGTTATAGTGCTGGTTCTTATTATAAAAAATGGTATGGAGACTGGCTGATAGTAACACGGGTGGATGAAAAATTTGAGGGCAATACTTATTATGCAGGTATTATGAACTGTAAGGGCGAATGGATTTACCCTATGTCTACAGATCATCCTTGGATTGGGGATTTAGGTTTGGATAATAATGGAGTGGTTAGAAAAGAGCCTTACCGGGTGACAACGTCCGGAGGACTTGTTATAGGTGAGTACATCATTAACCCGATAGATTATGCAACAATGTATGTTCCATTATATGGTGAGTATGACGATTACAGGGTGGTTATGTGCAATCCCAATGGGGCGCTTCTGCGTGATGGTAGTTATTATGGCATTTATAAGGCAGATGGATCATATGATAATTTGGGACTGACTGAATGGCATTTTGATTCTACCAATTTTGAAGAATGTACTTATTGGAAGGTGCTAACGTCGTGCCAGAAACAGACAGGTGGTTATGAATATATTGGATATGACTTGTCACAATACGCACAACATAACACCCCTATGCTTTTGTGTTATTCCAAAGAGAAAATTCTTTTTGTAACTGAAAATGTTGATGGTGATAGATATGTTTGTCTTCTGAATAGAGCTGATGGTAGTATGGAGTTTGAACCTATAAAGGAAGATGCATTTGAAGAACTTAGTTGTGATAATGTTACATATAATCATAATTTTATCATGTTCGAAGACAAGATCTTGGGATATAATGGGAAAAATTTGTACTGCTACGATATGACGACCAAGGAACATAGCTATACACAGATGCCTTATACAATTGAAAAGTACGTTAATGACACGGATATGTTCATGGTATACGGTGAACATCCGACTTATGGTTTCGGATATTATTTGGTTGATGTACATGATATGAATACTTTGATTAATCCATTTGAATAATGAATTAATGCAAAAATGAACAGGAAAAACACACGATTGGATATTCGATTGTGTGTTTTTTCTGTTATATGCAATAAAACTTATTTTGCAATTGATGAAGTAAGAAAAAATGTGATAGAATAGAAAAAAGCATTAGTATCTGAGTGGAGGAATAATTGTGACAGATATTCAAGATATGGGAAGATATAAGGCGGAAGGATATTCTTTTTATACAGAGAAGGATGCTGCACTGGCGGAAAATGAACGTCGTAAGGTGGAGTATTTGGAAGCGCGACTGGATTACAACCAGCCGGAGAGTATTCTGCGCATTTATAAGAAGGCTATTGAAGACCGCGTGTTTAAGTCGCCGGTGGGCTTGTTATTTCTGAAAAATTTGCAGATGTATCTTTTGAACCAGCCGGAGATTAGTGCGGATGATGTGGATGTGATTCCCCTGTATGTCTCCTTTGAGGGCGAATTTAGAGAGGCTCCGAATCCTGCCCGTAGCAGAGTAAAGCCGGAGGAGCCCAAGCCACAGAAGAAATCCAAGGCTTTGCCTATATCTATTATTTTAAATATTGGGCTTGTGGCGGCAGTAATTGCGATGTTTGCTGTGGCGTTGAATGCGGATCAGCCCAACATTTTGAATTATGAGCATGCTATTCAGAATAAATATGCCTCCTGGGAGCAGGAACTGACGGAGCGTGAACAGGAGATTCGGCAAAAGGAACTGGAGCTTCAAATATCTACACCGGAAGAATAATTTTCACAATTTGGACAAATATATGTGTTATCATGGTTACATAAAGAGCCGGAGATGCCTTGGTACCGGAGATAGGAGCTTGGAGATGGACAAATTGAAAATTCTTGTGGTTGATGATGAGAGCCGAATGCGCAAACTGGTATCGGACTTTTTGACCAGAAGTAATTATGAAGTGCTGGAAGCCGAAAATGGCGAGCAGGCATTGAAGTTATTTTATAAAGAGAAGGATTTGGCGCTACTGATTCTGGATGTGATGATGCCCGGTGTGGATGGCTGGCAGGTTTGCAGAGAAATTCGCACCTGTTCCAAAGTGCCCATCATCATGCTCACCGCCCGCAGTGACGAGCAGGATGAGCTTCAAGGCTTTGAGCTGGGTGTGGACGAATACATCTCCAAACCCTTCAGTCCCAAAATCCTTGTAGCCCGCGTGGAAGCCCTTCTACGCCGTAGTGGTCAGATGGATAAAGAAGAAATAATCCTCTGCGGCGGCATCGGTCTGGACAAAGCCGCTCACCGCGTAACCATCGATGGCGAGGAAGTGGAGCTGAGCTTCAAAGAGTTTGAACTATTAGCGTACTTTATTGAAAATAAGGGCCTGGCTCTGTCAAGAGAGAAAATTTTAAATAGCGTATGGAACTACGATTACTTTGGCGATGCAAGGACGATTGATACACACGTGAAGAAATTGAGAAGCAAGCTCGGAGAGAAGGGCGACATGATCAAGACCGTGTGGGGGATAGGGTATAAATTCGAAACATGAGTGATATGATTTGAGAATTTTGTGTCATTCATAACTATTAAAAAATGTTGGCAATATGGGATTTTCGAGAGATGACGAGTGATGTAATTTGAAAGGATTGTGTCACTCGTTTTTTTGGTGTTTTTATTTAGCAACTACGTGGACTTATTGGACATAATGGAAAAATTGGTTTGGAGAAAATTGGGAGGGAGGGGATAATGAAGAGCAGGAAAGGATAGTAAATTTTGTTAATAGAGCAGTTTTTATGTGTAAAATAATGGCGATTTGTGTGATACTATGATAAAATATTTATAGATTGCGCAAAAGATTGAAAGCAAGAATTTGAATTTTTATTTCTGTTAATCTTGCCGAAAGGCTTGATTATAAATATTATTTTTAAGGAGATTGCTGTTTGAGAAAAAACAACACCTTGGAGATTGTGGCATAACCGGGAGGTTATCGGAACAATCAAATCGTAACCTCCCAGTATTGCAGTCAACAATCATCAGGAGGAAAAAATAATGAATAAAAATGACTATTTAATACGTTTGGAAACGTCTGCAGACCATGCAGAAGTAGAAAATTTAGTAAGAGAATCTTTTTGGAATGTATATCGTCCGGGATGCTTGGAGCATTATGTACTTCATTGCTTGCGAGATGATAAAGATTTTGTTCGGGAACTTGATTTTGTTATGGAAAAAGATAACAGAATCATTGGACAGAATATGTTTATGCATGCATGTATAAAAACGGATGATGGCAGACAGATTCCGATTATGACAATGGGACCAATCTGTATTGCAACAGATTTGAAACGAAAAGGATTTGGAAAGATTTTGCTAGATTATTCTATTGAGAAAGCAAAAGAAATGGGTGCAGGAGCATTATGTTTTGAAGGTAATATCAACTTTTATGGAAAAAGTGGATTTGATTATGCATCTAAATATGGGATTCGTTATCATGGTCTTCCAGAGGGTGCAGATGCATCATTTTTTCTATGCAAAGAATTGATTCCGGGATATTTAGATGGTATAACAGGTGAATATGCTACACCATCCGGATATTTTGTGGATGAAGCTAAAGCGGAAGAGTTTGATAAGCAATTTCCATACAAGGAGAAATTGAAATTACCGGGACAATTAGTGTAATAGTATTCCAAACTGACACTGGTGGGGCTATATGCCCCATCAGATGTTGAATTTGACGGAGGATACAATGGCAAGAGAAATTCAACCGAAAGACACAACAAGAGCCATGGCATATGAACTTTGGATGAAAGCACCAAATCCTATGGTGACTTTTTTTAAAACTTTTGATGTAACAAATCTGATTAAAGTCAGTAAAAGAAAACATGTCAAGTTTAATATGCTTTTGGATTATTGCATAGGGAAAGCAGCGGTAGGTATAAAAGAGTTTTATATACTTCCTGTTGGCGATAAGTTTATACAATATGATACGATTGCGATTAATACGATTGTAAAGAATAAAGATGGGGAAGTTAGTTCCTGTGACATTTTGTATGAGGAAGATATAGATGGATACAATAAGGAATACTTAAAATACACTTCTCAGGTTGCAGAAACCTGTCAAGATAGAGATTTATCAAACGATAGTATGGTAATAGGGACATCAGCAATTATAGACACAGAAATTGATGGTGCTGTGGGTATGAATAGTGGTATTTTTAATAACCCGTTTATCATTTGGGGCAGATACAAAAAGAAATGGTTCAAGTATTATCTTACACTTTCTTTTCAGTTTCACCATACGCAAATGGATGGTGTTCATGCAGGTAGATTTTTGGCAAATTTACAAGAAGAAATTAATCGTTTGAAATAAGAAAAATTTGAATTTCATGGAGATTTTTTATGAATAAAGAATGGTCAGAAATGAATAAGACTATGCAATTACAGATTAAGAAAAAAGATACCTTTTCATCAGGTATAGATACATTACTTAAGCTCCGTGAAGAACTTATGAAACAGATTCGGCAATTTAAGACGGAATTATCATTAGGTGATTTTAGTGCTATGCCATACATAAATGCAAAAGGGTATCATAATAAAACGATTGCATATTCACTTTGGCATGTTTTCCGCATTGAGGATATTGTTGCACATTCACTTATCGCAGATAATGAGCAGATTTTCTTTAAGAGTGATTATCAGAAACGTATAAATTCACCGATTATGACAACTGGAAATGAACTTGTAAAAGAAGAAATAGGAGAATTTTCAGAAAAACTGTCCATTGACGAATTGTATAATTACATAATTGATGTTGATGCTTCTACAACACAGATTTTAAAAACACTTACCTATAGTGATATTAAAGAAAAAATGACTGCTGAAAAAAGAAAACATCTGGAAACACTAAATGTGGTAAGTGAAGATGAG
>JAZQLH010000006.1:0-9771 GCA_045542555.1 Acetatifactor sp.
GGTTAAGACATCGCCCTTTCACGGCGGTAACACGGGTTCGATTCCCGTTGGAGTCATTAGACCCGAAAGGGCTTGCGGACCTTTAGCTCAGTTGGTTAGAGCAACCGGCTCATAACCGGTCGGTCCCGGGTTCGAGTCCCCGAAGGTCCATTTAGTTCTACTATATACAATTTCATATGGCCCAGTGGCTCAGTTGGTTAGAGCGCCGCCCTGTCACGGCGGAGGTCGAGGGTTCGAGTCCCTTCTGGGTCGTCCGATATTGGACGATAGTTCAATGTCAAATGGGGTCTTAGCTCAGCTGGGAGAGCATCTGCCTTACAAGCAGAGGGTCATAGGTTCGAGCCCTATAGGCCCCATTTTTATATATAAATTTAAAGATTGCAACTTTGTTGCAATCTTTTTTGTTTCAAATTCTGTCTAGTACACGGAATAAACGAAATTTTGCGACAATTTCCTTGACATGCATTTGGGATAAAGCTATACTAGAAAGTAGAATATGATCTACAAAATACTTCAGAAATGGGGGTACAATATGGTAGAGTACATACTTGGTAATTATTTAGTAGAAACAGGAAAAATTACGAAGGATCAGTTATGTGAGGTAATTGCAAAGCAGGATTCGGTTCGCGTAAAGCTGGGTTTAATTGCAGTAGCAGAAGGTATGATGACCACACGTCAGGCAGAAGAAATTAACCTTTTGCAGGCTGTGAAAGATATGCGTTTTGGTGACATTGCGATTGAAGAAGGTTATCTGAATGAGGAGCAGGTTGAAAAGCTTTTAAAGAAGCAGGGAAATGCATATTTGATGTTTATTCAGAATCTGGTGGATTTAGAGCTTGTAGACATGGAAGATGTAGATTGGTTGCTGGATGATTTTAAGAAGGTTAATAATTACAGCAATTCGGATTTAGAAGATATTAAGAGTGATGATGTAGATAGAATTTTACCGTTACTTTTGCCGGAAGAGGCACAACAGTATTGCGCAGCAATCGGAACCATAGTTCGTACCATTATCAGATTGGTAGATCGCCATGCTTATATTGGAAGAGCAGCAATGGTAGATACATTCCCGACAGAGAATATAGCTCTTCAGAAACTGGAAGGTACGGAGGGCATGGTAGATTGTTTTTCAGAGAGAAACGGTGCGCTTTTGAAGCTTTGCAGTATCTTTGGCCAGGAAGCGTTCAGCCGTTTGGATTTGGATGCTCTGGATGCAGCGGGAGAGCTGCTTAACTGTGCAAATGGTATGTATGTTTCCGAACTTAGTCGTCAGGGGAAGTTTTTGGAACTTTTGCCTCCTGAGTACACAAGCGTAGAAAATGTTTCAGAAGTATGCCGGATACCTATTTTTATTGGTAATCTAGGTTTGTATTTTGCAATTGGAAAGCTTAAGTAGGAGGGGAACTGACTATGGCAAATATAATGATTGTAGATGACTCAAGAACATCCAGAAAGGTTTTACGCGAAATTCTTGTGCGTAACGGCCATGTGGTGGTTGGTGAAGCCACAAATGGTGAGGAAGGTTATCTTATGTATAAGGAACTGAAACCCCAGATTGTAACCATGGATATTACCATGCCTGTTATGGATGGTGTAGAGTGCTTAAGTCTGATTAAGAAGGACAATCCGGATGCGAAAGTGTTGATGCTTACAGCTGCCGGACAGAAGGAGAAGATGCTTGAATCCATCAAGAGAGGTGCAAGTGAGTTTATTATGAAACCTTTCAATGAAGCTGAGATTTTGGATGCATTGGAGCGTATTACCGTATAATAAATGACAAAAAACGGATTCCTGTTACTTCAGGAATCCGTTTACTATTTGTGCTTCTGCTTCCGCCTCAGTAAGTCCCAAGGTCATTAATTTAATAATCTGGTCGCCGGCAATTTTGCCGATAGCGGCCTCATGTATCAAAGCGGCATCTAAGTGATTGGCAGTAATCTCAGGGATGGCGCTTATTTTGGCATTATCCATAATAATGGCATCGCATTCAGAATGACCTGCACAGCGGTTATTTCCGTTAATTTTGGCAAGGAAAACCTGTTTGGAATCTTCCCTGGCTACAGCACGTGAAATCAGATTTGCGCTGGAGCCTGCACCGTTTAAATCTACATTAAAGGAGGATTCGGCAAACTGTGTGCCATGGGTCATGAGACGTTCCGTAATTACAAGCTTTGCACCGTCTTCCAAAGTAGCATCGGTGGAACGCTTTGTGGAGTCTACGCCTCGAATCTGTACGGTTTCCATCTCCAGAAAGCTGTTTTCTCCTAATTTTACCACAGTCTGGGGATTCATAATGCGCTCACCCTTGCCGTCACCGCTTCCATAATGCTTTTCAACATACTTAACATGGCTGTTGCGACCAATATAAAAGGTGTGGATGCCATCATGGCGGCTTGCATCATCACCACTATTGTGGATACCGCATCCAGCTATAATAGTTACGTCACAGTCATCACCTACATGAAAATCGTTATATACCATTTCTGTCAGACCGCTTTGACTTAGCACTACAGGAATGTGTACGCTTTCTTTCTTAGTGCCGGATTTGATTATAATATCAATTCCTTCTTTATCGTCCTTGGTGACAATATCAATGTTGGCAGTAGTATTTCTTCCGGCGCTGGTTCCATTGGCACGGATATTGTAGGCTCCGGCCGGAACCTCGTGGAGGTCAGCTACCTGTTCTAATAATGTTTTTTGTATCTCGTCCATAATTACCTCAATTCAGCAATTGTTTTATTGATAAAATTTGCAACTTCCCGTACCGTTTAAAAGTTCAGGAAGAATCTCATTTTTCGTTCCCTGGGCCTTTACCTCACCGCCGGCAATTACTACGATTTCATCGGCAATGTTTAAAATACGTTCCTGATGTGAGATGATAATCAGAGAATTATCACTGGTCTCATGGAGTTCCTCAAATACCTTAATCAGATTGTTAAAGCTCCACAAGTCAATACCGGCCTCCGGCTCGTCAAATACGGATAAGGGAGTGTTACGGGCAATGATAGTGGCAATTTCTATACGTTTTAACTCACCACCTGATAAACTGCCATCTACGTCGCGGTTGATATAATCTCTGGCGCATAAACCTACCTTAGATAGATATTCACATGCACCGGCTGTACTCAATTTATTTGCACCACCTGCGGACAGGGCCAGTAAATCCTTTACCTTGATGCCTTTGAAACGCACCGGTTGCTGAAAGGCAAAACTGATACCAAGCTTAGCGCGTTTTGTAATATCCATATCCGTGATGTCTGTGCCATTCCACACGATACGGCCGGAAGTGGGCTTTTCAATACCCATAATCAGTTTGGCCAAAGTGGATTTACCACCACCGTTAGGACCTGTGATAGCAGTAAAAGTATGGTCTTTCAGAGTCAGGTTGATGTTTTTGATAATCTCTTTGGCGCCGGAACCTTCTCCGGTTACCTGAAAGGAGAGATTTTGCAATTCTAACATTTGACTTCCTCCTTAGAATCTTGCTGTTAAAAAGCGATGGCTTTCATGGAAGGTTTTAGATCTAAAAACCATCGTCATATTAGTATAGCACAAAATGTATAAAAACCATACTGTTTTTTATGAGAATTATTTTTATAAAAACTATTGACATTTTAAGTTGTAGCAGTTAAAATATAATCTGTTGCAGGTAATCCTGTTACAATGTGCGTTTAGCTCAGCTGGATAGAGCGTTTGGCTACGGACCAAAAGGTCGGGAGTTCGAATCTTCTAACGCACATAAAATGTGCCTTTGGGTACATGATAAAAGCATTCCGCTTAGCGGGATGCTTTTTTTATATAAATTTTATAAAAGCTTTTCGTTTATATTATTTACTGTAAACCTTTCGGCATGATACAATACATATATTGCTGAAGATTTGAATGCTCATTACCAGAGGGGAAATATTATTTCAATGAATAAACAGGAATTTATAGATCGTCTCAGAATTGCCTTAAACGGAAGGATTTCTGCAATTGAGATGGAAGACACAATTCAATATTATAAGGATTATATTGATTCGGAAATCCGCAAAGGCAAAAGTGAGGCAGAGGTGTTGGCAATATTAGGAGATCCCAGATTGATTGCCCGCACTATTATTGAGACCTCTCCGTCTGCAGAAAGTGCAAATGATGTTCGGAGCGCAGGAGGAACCAATTACAGTAATAATTCTTACCAGAATAAAGATGCATATCACAGGAATTTTGAAGAAGAGCCCAAGAAGAAACCGAAGCTTTTTAAAATGCCCGGCTGGCTTTTGGCCATCCTTGTGATTCTTGCAGTGTATCTGATTCTCAGTGTGATATTTTCCGTGTTGGCATTTCTCGCCCCGGTAATAATCGTGGTGACGGTGGTGGTTTTTCTGGTAAAGCTTTTTCGAGACTGGCTTAATTGAAGAAAAACGGATAATTATTCCAATTCTGTTTTTGCATATTTTTTTTAAGAATAGAGATACTACTCCTGTAACTAAAAATCAATGGGTAAAACCATTCACAGGAGGGAATAATTATGTCCAACAATAATCAGAACAACTATTCTGACAACAATCAGAACTGCAAGAACAGCCAGAACAATAATCAGAACAACAACCAGAACAACAACCAGAACAACAATAAGAATAACCAGAACAATAACAAGAACAACCAGAACAACAATTTCTAAGCCGGTATTATATGGCAATGCAAGGGACACCGAAAGGTGTCCCTTTTGTGTTGCAGGACTTTACAGAAAGCGTCAAAACAGTTATACTTAAAAAGAATATGCCCGTTGTAAAAGAGGATGAAAAATGCGAAGATTTGAATTGATTGCGCCCTGCCATTTTGGCATGGAAGCAATTTTGAAAAGAGAAATAACGGATTTAGGTTATGACGTTACAGAGGTGTCCGATGGAAGGGTGACCTTCTATGGAGATGAGGAGGCGTTGTGCCGGGCCAATGTATTTTTGCGGACGGCAGAGCGTATTCTAATTAAAGTAGGAAGCTTTCATGCAGAGACCTTTGAAGAGCTTTTTCAGGGTACTAAAGCCCTGCCCTGGGAGGAATACATACCTGTAAACGGCAAGTTCTGGGTTGCGAAGGCAGCCAGTGTGAAGTCCAAGGTATTTAGTCCCTCAGATATCCAATCTGTCATGAAAAAGGCCATGGTTGAACGGTTAAAGGGGATTTATCATGTGAATTGGTTTGCTGAGGATGGAGAGTCTTTTCCGGTGCGTGTTTTTTTGATGAAGGATGAAGTGACTGTTGGTTTGGATACTACCGGCGAATCCCTGCACAAGAGAGGATACAGAAAGCTTACTGCTAAGGCTCCCATTGCAGAGAATCTGGCAGCGTCGCTAATCATGCTTACTCCATGGAACGGTAGCAGAATACTTGTGGACCCTTTTTGCGGTAGTGGCACCTTTCCTATTGAAGCAGCTATGATGGCGGCCAACATGGCGCCCGGTATGAACCGCAGCTTTACGGCAGAGAGCTGGCAGCATATTGTTGGACGTAAAATTTGGTATGATACATTAGATGAAGCCAGAGAGTTGATTGATTTAAGCGTAGAAACGGATATTCAGGGTTATGATATCGATGAAAATATGGTTGATATAGCCAGACAAAATGCAAAGTTGGCAGGGGTTGAAAAACTGATTCATTTCCAGCGAAGAGGCGTAGAGCAGCTTAGCCATCCAAAAAAGTATGGTTTTATCATTACCAATCCTCCTTACGGTGAGCGTTTGCAGGATAAAAACGAGATGCCTGCACTGTACCGTACCATTGGAGAACGATATGCGGCCTTGGATTCCTGGAGTATGTATCTGATAACTGCCTACGAGCAGGCAGAGCGGGATATTGGCCGCAAGGCTGACAAAAACCGCAAGATTTATAACGGTATGATGAAGACCTATTACTATCAGTTTCAGGGGCCGAAACCGCCTCGAAGGAAAGATGCACAGGATGTAAACAGAAAGGACTGAGACCATGCTAGAGGGAGAAAAGTTTAACTGGCGCCTCACGGCTGTATGGTGGATTCTGTTGTTTGTTGCAGCTATGTATCTGATGCTTATGGTGGCTGCCAATAAAACCATAGTTATCGCAGACAGCTCTTACGGAGCAGGACAGTCTGCGAAGGAAAGCTTTGCTATACGGGAGGAATTGACGCTGGAGGCGACAGGGCAGGAAAGCGGTGTTTTTTTGATTCCTCTTGAAAAAAATACGAAAGCGGGAAATGTGGTTGTGGAAAGCTCCTATATGGATCGTGAACTTCGGATTTTTATAGGCGGCGCAGATGAAGAATTTTATGCTGCCCAAAGTGTGCAGGGGGATGTCAGCGCCATTGCACAGGCAGCCAGAGAAACACAGGAAAGCGGTGTATTGCTGCATTTTCAGATGAACAGCATTTATGAGTTTCAAACCAGTATGGATGGTGATATGCTGAAAATCCGGTTTTTTAAGCCACATGAGTTGTACAAAATGGTTGTAGTGGTTGACCCGGCTCGGACATTGTTGCCGGTGACGCTGGAAAGCGGTGAAGTGCAGCAGATTGATGTTACCGAGGATGTTTGTAAAAAGTTGGCAGAGCAGTGGGCTATGGAGGATGTAAAACTGTATTTTACAAGAACAGAAAGTAGAGTTTTATCGGATGCCGAGTGCCTGAAACTGGTAAATCAGACAGAGGCTGATATATTTATTCAGTTGGATTTGGGCCAAAATGAGGATGTAAGCCAATATGGAATTAGCGGGTACTATAATGCAAACTATTTCATTCCGGGGTTTGGTAATGTGGAGATGGCAGATATCGTTGCACGCAATGTAACGATTACAACAGATAACCGTGCAGTGGGGCTGTTTGAGGCTGCAGATATTAATCTGTTGCAGAAACTGCAAATTCCCGCAGCAGGCGTGGAACTTGGATATATAAGTAACGAGCAGGAACGGAACTTGCTTGCCACAGAGTCTTACAGACAAAAGCTTGCCGATGGAATTATAGCGGCAATCAAGGAGGTATATACAAATCAATATGAATGATTTTAATAAGATTATATTTGCTACGGGCAATGCCGGTAAAATGAAAGAAATCCGCATGATTTTGGAGGACGTGGGACTTGAGATTCTCTCCATGAAGGAAGCAGGCATTGATGTGGATGTGGAAGAGAACGGTACAACCTATGAAGAAAATGCTTTGATAAAGGCCAGAGCTATTGCAGATTTTCCCAAGGCAGCCGGAGCCATTGTGATGGCTGATGATTCAGGACTTGAGGTGGATTATTTAAACTGTGAGCCGGGAATTTATTCTGCCAGATATTTGGGCGAGGATACTCCTTATAGTGTCAAAAATGCTAATCTGATAGATCGGTTGCAGAATGTGGCAGATGAGGCCCGTAGTGCCCGTTTTGTATGTGCCATTGCAGCAGTGTTACCCGATGGCAGGGAATTGACTAAAAGAGCCTGTATAGAGGGGAGAATCGGCTACGAGGAGAAAGGCAGTCATGGTTTTGGGTATGACCCTATTTTCTATGTGCCTGAATTTGGTAAGACCACAGCCGAGCTTACGGAAGAAGAGAAAAATCAGGTAAGTCACAGAGGAAAAGCTCTGCGCCTTATGAAAGAGGAGCTTAAGAAATATGAAGGTGCTGATTGTCAGTGATACCCATAGAAAAAATGACACATATCTAAACCTGTTAGAGCTGCACAAGCCGGATATGGTAATTCATTGTGGTGACGCAGAGGGGGCAGAATATCTGCTTACAGAGGCTGCGGACTGTCCGGTACATATTGTATTGGGAAATAATGACTTTTTTTCCGAATTGCCAAGGGAATTGGAGTTGGAGGTAGGCGGATATAAGGTGTGGGTTACTCACGGTCATAATTACTATGTATCCATGGGAAATGAAAATATCAAGCGGGAAGCTATTGCCAGAGGGGCGGATATTGTTTGTTACGGACATACCCACAGGCCTGTTATTGATTGGGATGACGATGTGGTAGCCTTAAATCCCGGAAGTCTTTCCTATCCAAGACAGGAGAACAGAAGACCTTCCTACATCATCATGGAGACAGATAAAAAGAATCAGCCGCATTTTACCATTGCGTACATATAAAAAGAAACCTTAGTAATCCAAGGTTTCTTCAAAAATCGGGGTGACAGGATTCGAACCTCGAAGGAGATAAAAACATCAGTAAAGAAGGGAGTTTCCGGCACTTCATCTCTCTTTGTTCTCAAATTTGTTCTCAAAAATTAAATTTACAAGATGAGCCTGTCAACCCTGCGAAACACCCGTCAGGGCTTGGGGTATAGTCTTGTATTTTTATTGGCAAAATAGTACAATTATTCACGAACAAATGAGGAGGATTTTTCAAATGAAAAACAAACTACTTTTATCATTAGCAATCATGTCCTGTTTTGCATTTACTGCATGTGGACATGAGCATACATTTTCAGATGCAACTTGCACTACCCCTAAGACCTGTACCGAATGTGGAGAAGTAGAAGGCACTGCATTAGGTCATACTTTTATAGATGCTACTTGTACCACAGCAAAGACCTGTACTGTTTGTGGAGAAACAGAAGGAAATGTTGCAGAGCATAAATGGGTAGAGGCTACTTGTACAGAACCTAAAAAATGTTCTGTGTGTTCCACTACAGAAGGTGATGCACTTGGTCATAAATGGATAGATGCTACTACAGAAAAGGCTAAGACCTGTGAAAATTGTGGTTTAACTGAAGGAGAACCTTTACCTGTAGTAGAAGACCCTGTAGTACAGCAACCTGAAGTTAGAGAAGGCACTGTAGCAACCTTAGGAATGTCAGATGAGGAAATCACTTACTACGCTGGTTTAATTAATAAGTCCAAAGAAGACACTTTGAATCTTAACATTGACACCTTCTGGGACCTCGTAAAAGCAGCAAGAACTGGTGGCGGTGGTAACTCCGGTGGCAACAGTGGTGGCAACAGTGGCGGCAATGAGAGTGGTAATGATAATCCTCATAATAATGATGACCCTGGGCTTCCCGGATTTGAGTTGGATCCGCCTACAGTAGGCGGAAACATGTAATCTAAAGCATATTTTAATACAGAGGATACGTTTCAGTATTGACAACTAAGGAGATTCAAATGAAAAGTAAATTTATTTTATCATTAGCCATAGTATCTTGTTTATCATTTACAGCATGCAACAATGACACTGTTGATAAAGCAAGTACAGTAGAAAGTACAGTAGAAAGTATTGCAGAGTCTACAGTAGAATCTACAGAACCAATAACAGAAAGTATTGCAGAGTCTACAGAAGAATCTACAGTAGAATCTACAGTTGAGTCTACAGAAGAGTCTACTGTTGAAACTGTTGTTGAGCAAGGCAGACAAAATACAATACCTGAGGATGAGATTCCTTGGTATCTTGATACTTTCAATTTAACTCGTGAAGAGTTTGACCAGCTTACTGATAGTCAATTATATGAGATGGTAGTTGCGTGGACACTTGGTCAGTCCAGTGGAGGCAGCTCCGGTGGTAGCGGCGGCTCTGGTGGTTCTGGTGGTTCTGGTGGCGGTTCCGGTTCTGGAGAAAGCAATAATCCAAACAATCCTGGTGATGACGGTGGCATAATTCCTGAGTTGCCTGATGATGATGATGTATTACCTGGTACAATGTAGATTGATACTTATATGATAAATCAGATGGTGCGTACCTTCAATGGTAACGCACCCCATATATGGGCTACGTCGCTAAGGGGCGTAGGCATTGTTCGGGCGTAGGTACGGAGCGCAGGCGAAGTACCAAGTCCTTGATGCC
>JAZQLH010000007.1:0-35465 GCA_045542555.1 Acetatifactor sp.
TTCGAGCTTAGTACCGCTACGCTCTTTCACGGAGCGAAAGCGTGTCCGCACATGATATATCCGCCACCCCGACTATAACCGCAAACCAAAGACCATCAGGTCCGGTTTGTACTTCCCAATCTGTGGAACACAATACAGTTCGGTACATCCACCTTGATGGGCGGTCCGTTCATAATCATATTACCGGCCTCAAGGTTCAGATGAAAGAATGTCATATCATTACTTTCATGGTTTAAGGATACAAGGAACTTGTCGTTGGGGAAGAACTCCGCATCCTTCGGATACTCTCCGCCTACAGGCAGGCAGAATTTCTGAGTCAGCATTCCGGTATCAGTATTAACGGAATAAACCACAACTGAATTATCTCCTGCATTGGAGGACAACATGTAGTTGTAATCCGCCGAAAAACTCAGCGCACTGGCTGCATTGGTGCTTCCCTTTTCAGGTTTAACTGTCAAAATGGACTGAATCTTTTCAAACACAGGCTGACCATTTTTATCCTCATAAGAATATACATCAATGGTGCAGCTCCACTCATGTACTACATAAATGAATCTGCCATCTTTGGAAATCTTGATATGTCTGGGCTCAGAATCCATTTCACAATGAATGATATCCGCAAGCTCTACCTTCCCCCATTCATGATTCAGGCGATACACCTTTACATGATCCATACCCGAATCTGCCACCAGCAGGTATTTATTATCATGAGTCATACGGGCACAGTTGATATGCGGTCTGGAATTGCGCTCTGCAATACTGCCCAATCCTTTATGAAACACCTCATCCGTAATATCACCAATGGATCCATCCTCCTGAAGGCTGAGCACAGTAAGCTTACCGTCATGGTAACCTGCCACAAAAAGATATTTGTTGTCATAGTCCGTGGATATATAACACCCTCTCATGCCATTAATAGGGGCAAAATTAATCAATTCCAGATTACCATCTGCCAAAATCTTGTAAGCCTCAACGCCAAAATCCGTAATGGAATAAATATATTTACAATTATGGGAAAGGGTCAAATAAGAAGAATTGGTAATCTCTACTTCTCCTTTCTCCGTAAAACGACCTTTTTCCATGTCTACATCATATATTTTGATACCATGGTTATCTCCCTGGGTATAGGTAGAAACATAAGCCACATATTTTGCCTGCTCCTGTACCTTTTCCTTGGTTTTTTCTTTCGCTTGTGTCTTACTCATACATAAGCCTCCTTTTGCCTGCCTTAAATCCGCATTTTCTCACTCAAATATAGCACACTCCGCATCTTTTTTAAATAGTTTTTTCACAATTATTGACATTCCTTTTGTTTCTCGATATTATTAAGCTAATTTGTGTAAAATGCATTACCATAGATAAAGGAAGGGACTGCAAGAATGAAAAATGCACTTGTAAATTTGGAGCACATTACCAAATCCTATGATGGCCAGATGATTCTGGATGATTTGAATCTCTACATTAAGGAAAATGAGTTTCTGACGCTCCTTGGCCCCAGCGGTTGTGGTAAGACTACCACCCTGCGCATTTTAGGCGGTTTTGAAAAGCCTGACAAAGGTCAGGTTATTTTTGAGGGCAAGAATATTACCACACTCCCTCCCAATAAGCGTAATCTGAATACCGTATTCCAGAAGTACGCCCTTTTTACCCACATGAATATCGCTGATAATATAGCCTTCGGCTTAAAAATCAAAAACAAATCCAAGGCTTATATTGATGATAAAATTAAATATGCCTTGAAACTCGTAAATCTGGACGGATATGAGAATCGTATGGTTGACTCCTTAAGTGGCGGCCAGCAACAGCGTATCGCTATTGCTCGTGCTATCGTTAACGAGCCCAAGCTTCTGCTTTTGGACGAACCCTTGGGCGCTCTTGACTTAAAACTCCGTCAGGACATGCAGTACGAACTGATTCGTCTGAAAAACGAGCTTGGCATTACCTTTATTTATGTAACTCACGACCAGGAGGAAGCATTGACCATGTCCGACACCATCGTGGTTATGAATCAGGGCTATATCCAGCAGATCGGCACTCCCGAGCGCATTTATAATGAGCCCGAGAACGCTTTCGTTGCAGACTTTATCGGCGACAGTAATATCATTGATGCCACCATGATTCAGGACAAGGTTGTTGAAATTCTCGGCGCACGTTTTGCCTGTGTAGATGAAGGATTCGGCAATAACACTCCCGTTGACGTGGTAATCCGCCCTGAGGATGTGGAGCTTGTAGCTCCTGAAGAAGGCATTATTGAAGGTGTGGTCTCCCACTTGATTTTCAAGGGCGTTCACTACGAGATGGAGGTTATGGCTAACGGTTTCGAATGGCTGGTTCAGTCCACCCGTATGCAACCTGTAGGCACTAAGGTCGGCATCAAGGTAGATCCTTTTAATATTCAGATTATGAACAAACCGGAATCCGAGGACGAGGAGGCCGTAGGTGTAAATGAATAGAAAATTATTATCCATCCCCTACCTGTTCTGGTCCATCATGTTTATTGTAGTACCGTTGTGCATGGTATTTTATTACGGCCTAACGGATAAATCCGGCGCATTTACCATGGAAAACATCTTGGCAATTGCCACTCCTGAACATTCCAAAGCACTCTGGGAAGCCGTAAAACTGTCCGTTATCAGCACGATTATCTGCCTTATTTTGGCTTATCCTCTTGCGATGCTTTTAAGTAACATGAGCGGCCGCCAGGACACCTTTATTGTGTTGATTTTTGTACTTCCCATGTGGATGAACTTTCTGCTTCGCACCATTGCATGGCAGGCTCTTTTAGAGAAAACCGGCGTTATCAACAGTATTTTGGGATTTTTCAGTCTTCCCAAGCTTAATATTATCAATACACCGGGAGCAATTGTTCTGGGTATGGTTTACAACTTCCTGCCCTTTATGATTTTGCCTATTTATAATGTTCTTGTTAAAATTGATAAAAATGTAATAAATGCCGCAAGAGATCTGGGTGCAAACTCTTTCCAGACCTTCACCAAAATCCTGTTGCCCTTAAGTGTACCCGGCATTATCAGTGGTATCACTATGGTATTTGTCCCTGCACTTACCACCTTCGTTATTTCCAGAATTTTAGGTGGCGGCAAGATTCTTCTTATTGGTAACATCATTGAGGAAGAATTTATCAAAACCGGCAACTGGAACTTAGGTAGCGGCCTTTCCATTGTATTGATGCTATTTATTATTCTCAACATGGTAATCACTGCGGTTACAGACAAAGACGGGGAGGTAAATGCCCTGTGAGTAAAGTATATAACGCATTACAAAAGATTTACATTGTACTGATTTTCATTTTCCTTTATGCTCCCATTGCCACATTGATTGTCCTATCCTTCAATGCCAGCAAAACAAGAGCAAAATGGGGAGGATTCAGCCTAAAATGGTATAAAGCACTCTTCGAAAATGAAGAAATTATGCAGGCACTCTGGAACACCCTGGCAATTGCATTCTTATCAGCACTGATTGCCACTGTTATCGGCACCATCGCCTGTATTTCCATGCAAGCCATGAAAAAGCGTAGCCGTTCTGTTATCATGGGTGTGACCAATATTCCCATGCTGAATGCCGATATTGTAACCGGTATTTCCTTTATGCTTTTATTTATAAGCCTTGGCGTAAAATTCGGTTTCGGAACCATACTGCTCTCTCATATTACCTTTAATATTCCTTATGTAATATTGAGTGTCATGCCTCGTATGAAACAATTAAATCCCAGTACCTATGAGGCTGCTTTAGACCTTGGTGCCTCTCATATGCAGGCTTTTTTCAAGGTGGTTTTCCCGGACATTCTGCCCGGCATCTTTTCAGGTTTTTTGATGGCATTTACCATGTCGCTGGATGATTTTATTATCACCCACTTTACCAAGGGCCCCGGCATCGACACACTGTCCACCGAGCTCTATACAGAAGTCAAAAAAGGAATCAAACCGGAAATGTATGCATTATCCACAATCATATTTGTTTCGGTTCTGATATTATTACTTTTGGTGAATTACACACCTAAATCCAGGAGGAAATCATGAAAAAATTATCTGTAAAAAAATTGCTTGCACTGACTCTGTGCGGCACATTGACATTAACCACTCTCGCCGGTTGCGGCAATACCGGCAATTCTGGCAACTCCGGCGGTTCAGCTGCTTCTTCCAATGCCGGCAATAATGGCGAGTTATATGTTTACAACTGGGGTGAATACATTGATCCCGAAACCATTGACATGTTCGAGGAAGAAACAGGTATTACCGTAATTTATGATGAGTACGATACCAATGAGACCATGTATCCCAAGGTTGCTGCAGGAGCTTATGCTTACGATGTAATCTGCCCTTCCGACTACATGGTTCAAAAAATGATTGACAATGACTTATTACAGGAATTAAATTGGGACAACATCCCCAACGCAAAAGCCAATATTGGCGCTCAGTATTATGCATCTGCTGAAGAGTTCGATCCCGGCAACAAATACTGTGTACCCTACTGTTGGGGAACTGTTGGTATTCTCTACAACAAGACCATGGTTGATGAGCCCGTTACCGGCTGGTCCATCCTTTGGAACGAGAAGTATACCGACAATATTCTGATGCAGGACTCCGTACGCGATGCATTTATGGTTGCTCTGAAGATGAACGGTTACTCCATGAACACCATGGAAACTGCAGAGCTTGAAAAAGCTGCCGCTGATCTTACCGCACAGCGTCCTTTAGTTCAGGCGTATGTTATTGATGAAGTTCGTGACAAGATGATTGCAGGCGAAGCAGCTCTTGGCGTAATCTACTCCGGAGAAGCTATCTATACCCAGCGCGAAAACCCCGATTTGGAATATGTAATTCCTGAGGAAGGATCTAATGTATGGATTGATGGTTGGGTAATTCCCAAGAATGCAGCAAACATTGAGAATGCCGAAAAGTTTATCGACTTTATGTGTCGTCCTGAAATTGCACTGATGAACTTTGAGTTTATTACCTACTCCACTCCCAACGATGCCGCAAGAGAGCTGATTGAGGATGAAGATATTAAGAACTCTCCCATCGCATTCCCAGACTTAACTCAGTACGAGAATATGGAGACCTTCCACTATCTTGGCGAGGAAGGTGACGAACTTTATAACCAGTATTGGAAGCAGGTTCGTTCCCAGTAATACAGTAAAATTAAAGGTGTCTGACCAATATGGCCGGACACCTTTTTTATACTATGTTAACTTAGTTTCTGCAACCGCAGTCGTTATCATAATTGTAATTATAGTTGCTTCTCAAGGAAGGCATGGGACCATTGTCGCAAGCCTCTCTGGCATCTCTAATCGCCTCCTTAGCCTCCATAACAGCCTCTCTTGCCTCTCTCTTAGCTTCTTTTGCCTCCCATACAGCCTTAACCGCTCTGCGACTCTCAGACTCACATTCTGAGCGATTATCACAGCCACAATCATGGTGATGGTGGCATTCACAGTCATGATGATGGTGGCAGCCACAGTCATCGTGGTGATGATGGTGATGACAACAATTGTTATCCTGACCACCGGCTACATTTCCGCAACCGTTTCCATTACCATTCACGCAACAACAAAGCAACAATATCCAAATCCAGCAATTCATTTCATATACCTACATTTTTATGATTTACTGTATTCTATTCTTAATCTGCCTTTTGTTGCCTGTCTGTTTTCTTTTTTACCAATTCTTCCCGAACACAGCGATACATCTTCTCTTCACCTTCCTCTGCCATAAGCTTTAGCATGCGTTCCAAAACCTCAGCAGTGTACTCATGCATCGTGTGAAGATTAACGCTTTTTAAATAATACTCATAAGCATCCCTGTTGGTATAATTTTTACCCTTGTAAACCTTACAGGCTGCAATACGGTCCATAATCATCTCGGCAATATACTTATCGGGCATGGGCACAGGAACCATCTCTCCGGGCTTTGCTTTTTTATTGTAATCCATCCAGTACTCATAATGATGCTTATTACGCCCCTTGTGATGAAGCCATGCAGAAGAATAGCCCAAAACTTCCCGCTCGGCATCATTCGGACTTCTGTTACCCTGATAATTACGGGCACCCACCCAAAACTCCGACGGACTGTATTTAGACATATCATGCAAAAGCCCCTGCTTATAAAGCCCTACCTTAAAGCAGCCTTTTGCAACCAAATACTTGTGATATGTGATTGTTTTGAAATGCTTCCATGCATTTCCCATATATTATTTCTCCTAAATCATTCTTTTTAAAACATAGTTCTGTCGTTATAACTCTCTGCGGTTTCTTTGACGGCTTTTTTCCCTTTGCCGGAAGCCTTGGAATTTTTGATATATTCTTCATCGGGCACACTGATATAAACCGCACAGCTTCGGCTGGGAATACCTATCATTTCAGAAACTGCCACTTTATCAGCACCTTCATCTGTACTGCAGTTCAACTCCCATTTTAAGCCCTTGGGAAGCTTAGGCATTGCAAGCCTACCAGGCTCCCAATACATATTCACGGCCAGATATAAGAAAGAATCCTCCTCCCCTCTTGATAGTCTCGCATATTTGCCACAATACATAATACCAATCTGACGATTATAACTATCCATCCTTGCCCGCCATGCACTCTCCCCATGATAAGACAAATCCGGATAACCGCAGGAAATATAATCCATAATCTTAAGTTCATCCTCCGGTCGTAAAATAGGATGTGCCTTTCGCAAAGCCATCATTTCCTTCCAGAAGTCGTAAAGCTCTGCATTTTTATTCAAATCATTCCAATCAAGCCATGCCACCGCATTGTCCTGACAATAAGGATTATTATTACCCTTCTGGGAATTACCAAATTCGTCTCCCATAAAAATCAAAGGTGTCGACTGAGTAAAGGCAAGCATCAGCATAGCATTTTTCATCTGCTTTAAACGAAGTGCCTGCACCTTCTTACGTCTGCTGGGTCCCTCTTCACCACAGTTCCAACTATAATTAAAGTCATTACCATCCCTGTTATCCTCACCATTGGCCTCGTTATGCTTTCTGTCATAGGACACCATATCCATAAGCGTAAAACCATAATAGTTATTGATATAGTGAATACGGGCTGTTTTAAAAGGAATTTTTCGCATCTCGGGCAATACTTTTTCAAGCATTCCCTCATCACCCTTCAAAAATTTGCGCATGGTATACAAATAATCATCCGTGTAAACCGCTAAATTACGCTTTACCGGTTCTCCCCGGTCATAGATTTTATCTGTATCAAAATAGTAATACCAAAGCTTCGTATCAGAAAGCATCTCATCCGCTGCAATCAGGTCGATGGGCAGATTTTCACCCATCAGATGAAAACCGTCCACATGATACTCTAATACCCAGAATTTCAAAATATCTGTAATCTCCAAAGGCTTTACTGTCTTCGGAAAGTAAAACTGCATGATAATTTCCATGCCCTCTTTATGGAAAGCACGAACCATCTCCTTGAACTCCCTGCCGGCATCATCTCCCGCCGCATAAGTTGCCTTGGGTGCGTAATAATAACCATGTTTATAGCCCCAATAATTACACTTCTTGGGACAAAGCATATCAAGTTCTTCCTTTGAAACCTCTCTGGAGACATTCTGATTCATCAGAAATGTCTTACGCTCCTCATCCGAAGGAATTTCAGCAAACTCATAAGCCGGCTGAAGCTCCACCGTAGTAATTCCGGTAGCCTTCAGATAATCCAGTTTCTCCACCATACCCGAAAAGGTTCCTTTGTTTACAACCTTAGAAGAGACATGTTTGGTAAAACCTCTCACATGGGCACAATAAACTACACCGTCCTCGTAAGCAAGTTGCGGCCGCTTATCCCCCTGCCAGTCGAAAACATTGTCTAAAAGCACGGCCCGCCAATCCTGCATCTTGCGTTCTCTGCCGTAAACAGCCTTCCCGGCAAAACCTCTGGCATACCTGTCAGGTACGAGCTCCTCGCCCTCAAAAAACTGATATGCAATCTTCGCTCCATCCAAATCATAAATATATTTACAATATACATTACCAATTCTGTCATCTGCAGTAAAAGGTACTTTTGCTATTCTCTTGCCGCTTTGTCTGTCAAAAATCAGAACACCGCAGTCCTCTCTCTTAGAAACAAAAGAAAAACGTACTGCGCCATCCTCCATATGGGCTCCCAAAGGATAAGGTTTTAAGCTGTTTATCATCGAGTATGTCATCCCAGCCTCCTAAATTTCAGATAAAATAATTATATAGTATTGCGCAAAAAATCACAAGCCATTATAATTGAGTTATCCAAAATACTTGCATATTGCATGAAAGGAGATTGACATGTCAAATCAGAAAGATTACGAAGATGAAGAAATGACCGTAGAATTGGAATTGGAGGATGGCTCCCTTGTGAACTGTGCTGTTATTACCATTCTTACCGTTGAGAAAAAAGACTATATCGTACTGCTCCCCTTGAACGACAAGGGCGAGAATGAGGACGGCGAAGTTTGGTTCTATGGCTACAGCGAGAATCCCGACGACCCTAACGAGGAACCCGAGCTTAGCTATATCGCAGACGATGCGGAGTACGAGAAAGTTGCAGATGCGTTTGATGAGTATCTGGACAACTGCGAGTTCGACGAGATCGTTGAGGAATAAACAATATTTCATAGCAGGAGTTTCTTAGTTACAGATGCAACTTTGAAGCTCCTGATTAGTTTTGGGTTTTCCAAAATACGAAGGAGATTTATACAATGAAAAAATTATTTGTACTACTACTTGTTCTTTCCATGTCCTTTTCTTTCGTTGCATGCGCTGCCAAAACCGGTTCTGACAATGGCGAACCCGGACAAACCCATATCGAGAGCGCAAAAGACAATGATGACGAGGCTAAAGAATCAGATACACTCCAGACACCTACTTTTATTCCCGGAGATTCTTACTATGTGGGGTATGATGAGAACAACTACTATTTTTTTGCAGATTCCACTGTAAATGGTGAATCAAAATACTATCAATATAATTTGACTACCAAACAGATGCGAAAACTGGAACTGGCACATTATGAACCTTATTATATTACTGATTATAATAAATGGTATGGTATTTGTGATAATTTCATGATAACTCATGACGAAAACGCTTGTCCATGCCTTGTTGATATTTATACAGGGGAAACTATTTTTACATTAGAAAGTAATTTAAGCGCTGTTTGGTACAATGATGCCATATTAGTAAGTGAACTTCGGGATGGTGTTCAATATCTCGGAGTAATGAATAATACCGGAGAATACCTTGTTCCGCTACACACAAATGAGCTCTTTTCAAACGGATTCGATTTATTAAATGATCTTATTCTGTGCTATGGTGACCAAAACGGTAGCGTTATCAGCGGAATATATGATCCGATAAGCGAAAACTACATAGATATCAACATGCCCATTACTGCTATCGATGTTAATTTTGAACATGACAAAGTACTACTGACAGAAAATGGTCTGCTAGATGTTACCACAAATACAACTACAAATATTAAATTCGGAAAAGGAGTGGATAATCGGCCCTATTATCAGTACAACGATTATTTTATCCTTCCTACCGACTGTATGGATAATGGTGACGGAACAAGTTCATATACTTATTCTGCTTATGATTATTCGGGTAATTTAATAAGTGAATATACCACTCTGCCTATTTCGGGGGATAGTACAAGCTTTACAGTTTTAAAAGATTATTATTTTTATGATGAAATCAATCCTGAAGATAACAATACATACTATTACCTAAGGAATGCAGACGGCTCTCTCGCAACAGACCCTATCCCCAAAACAGAATGGGAAAAAGAGGAATTCATTGAAAAAAATATTATATATGATGATGTACTAATCAGCTGCGTTTGTAATGATGTAGGATACGAATACGAATATGATACACTCAAAATCTGTAATCTTTCTACAGGCAAACGATACTACTTTGATTATCTATTTTTAAACTACGACGAAGAAACCAACGCACTCTTTGTATATGCTACCCATCCCACCTACGGTAACGGTTGCTACATCGTAGACGCTCATAATCCTGAAGTTTTGATAAATCCTTTTGAATAAATTTCCTTTATGGGATTCAGAAACCGGCTCATAACCCTGGGACGTTCTTTGCTGCCTGATACGCAGAGAAGTTCCAGGTGTTTCTTTGCCCTGGTCATTCCCACATAAAAGATGCGGCGCTCCTCTTCCACGGTCTCTGCATCAGGCATATTGCCATGAGGATAAGTCTTCTCATTGCAGTCAGGGATGAAAACATGGTCAAATTCCAGCCCCTTGGAAGCGTGAACCGTCATAAGATGGATGTGCGTCTTACGTCCGTTTTCACTCCTCCTCTTTTTCCCCCGATAATCGTTTCGTCCACTGATTTCCTCCATCCGCTGACCTATTCTTTTCTGAGCACTCATCCATTCATCCAAATTATGATACGCAGATGCCTCCTGTTTCAAAAACTCCAACAACTCTAACCATTCCTCCAACTGTTCAGACGTCTGCGCCTTCTCCTTCAGATACCGCTCATAACCCACAGCCTTACACAGATATCGGACTGCAGGGCCTGGAGACATTCTTTTTAAGGCCGTAAGTTGCTGAATCAGGGCATCAATCTCCCGCATGGCGCCAATGTCTGTAGGCAGTCCTCTTCTTGCGTAATTCATGCGTAAACGCTCCAAATCAACAGGGTTCATTTCACCCACTGCCTCCCTGTCTAAATATCGTACTGGGCGATTCATAATCCGAAGAAAAAGTTCCCTGCTGCGTTCCCCTTTTGCAAACCGCAAGTATGCCATAATATCCTTTGCAATAAAATGTTCATAAGGATCCCCTGTCTGTCCCCTCATAGCAAATTCTATGCCCTCCCTTGCTAAAACAGATGCCAAACGCTGCATCTGGCTGTTGGTTCGAAAAAGCACGGCACAGGTCTCATCTTCTTTCTTAAACCTGTCTTCAAGCTCATTTTTAAGCTGATTTTTGATCCACTCATATTCCTCTCCCACACTCTGAAACATACGAAGTTTCACACTATCCCGCTCCCCGGCGCAAAGACCGGCAGCATAACATGCTTTCATAAACCTGTCTTTGTTTTCCCCAATTACTTTCTCTGAAACCTTTACAAGCTCCTCTAAACTCCTGTAATTGGCATTTAAAATCACTTGACCTGCCCCAAACTCCTCTGCAAACTGCCTGATGCATGCAGGCCTTGAGCCTCGAAAACCATATATAGCCTGGTCATCATCCCCCACTACAAACAGATTTCGATGTTTGGCCGAAAGAAGCTTAATTACCTCGTATTGCATGGGATTAATATCCTGAAACTCATCCACCAATATATATTGGAATCGCTTCTGCCAATAGGAAAGCCTTTGTTTGTCCTTCAAAAGCAGTTCCAGACACTCATACACCATATCATCAAAGTCCAGTCCACCTTCTTTGCGCATACGCCTTCTAAACTCCTCAAAAATAGTCTGAAACTCATTCTTCCAGCCTTCAGAAAGCTTCTTAAGGGTAGCTTGGACATCCCGGGTGTTTTTATAATATCCAATGGCATTTAAAACCCCTTCCGCCTCTTCTTTTAAGGAATCCATGTCCGTATACTTTTCCTTTTTGGATGCAAGCTCCTTTAATATGGCGAGCACGATATTCTTTTTTTGTGATTGGGTAACTAACTGATAATTTGCTTTAGAAGAATCGGATTCTCGAAGAATATGATAAAAAACAGAATGGAAGGTGCCAAAATTTACAGCTAAATGCTCCCCTGCTTCTTTTACAAAACGATTCTGCATGGATAGGGCCGCATCCTTGGTAAATGTCACTACTAAAATGTTTTCCGGGGGAATTTGACGCTCTTTAATAAGATATAGAATACGATTGACTATGACGGTAGTTTTGCCGGAGCCGGGCCCCGCTAAGACAAGCATAGGGCCCTCTCCGTGCATCACAGCCTGAAGCTGCGAAGGATTCATTTGATTTTTAGGCATTCTCTAACAGAGCAATGCCCTTTCTGATACGATTCAGACTTTCCTCCTTGCCAAGCACCTCCATAATCTCGGTAGCGCCTGCAGGGGTCATCTGTTTACCGGAGACTGCGGTACGGATGGGCCACATTACATAGCCGTTCTTCACACCCTTCTCCTCTACATATTTGGACAGGGTTGCATACAGCCCGTCATTACTGTAATCCTCCTGCGCTTCCAGAATAGGAAGCAAATCCTTAAGCACTTGAAGAGAAGTTTCCGCATTGGTCTTCATCTTCTTGTGAGTATACATCTCTACATCATATTCAGGCATTTCCTCAAAGAAATCCACATGAGATGCAATATCAGGGAATACCTCAATACGAGTCTTCACCATGTTGGCAATCTTCTTAAGGTCAAAATCTTTCTTAAGAACCTCTTTTAAATAAGGCTCTGCCATCTCATAAAATACATCAAAGTCCATTGCCTTAATGTACTCGCCGTTCATCCAGCGAAGCTTCACAATATCAAATACTGCGGGAGACTTGCTGATACGATGATAATCAAAATCCTTGATAAGCTCTTCGAGCGTGAAAATCTCACGATTATCCTCAGGGCTCCAGCCAAAAGTGCAATATAGTTTACAATAGCCTCCGTCACAAAGCCCTGCTCAATCAAATCCTCAAAGGAGGAATGACCGCTTCTCTTAGAAAGCTTCTTGTGATTCTCGTCGGTAATCAAGGGCAGATGAATATACACGGGACTCTCCCAACCAAATGCATCATAGAGTCTTTGATACTTAGGCGAAGAAGAAAGATACTCATTTCCTCTTACCACATGAGTAATATTCATGGTATGGTCGTCCACTACATTTGCAAAATTGTAGGTGGGATAACCATCGGTCTTCATAAGAATCATGTCATCCAGTTCTGCATTCTCAACAGTGATATCACCGTAAAGCTCATCACGGAAGGTTGTGGTTCCCTCATTGGGGATATTCTGACGGATTACAAAGGGCTTACCTGCAGAAAGGTTCGCCTCAACCTCCTCCTTGGAAAGAGACAGACAGTGCTTGTCGTAGATGCTGATTTCCTTGCCCTCAACAACCTCAGTCTTAAGGGAAGCCAGACGCTCCTTATCACAGAAGCAATAATAAGCCTCGCCCTTCTCAACCAATTCCTTGGCATATTTCATATAAATACCGGTCTTCATACGCTCACTTTGAACATAAGGACCCACGCCACCATCCTTGTCAGGACCTTCGTCGTGAATCAGTCCGGTCTTCTCCAATGTACGATAAATAATCTCCGTAGCACCTTCCACAAGACGCTCCTGGTCGGTATCCTCGATACGAAGCATAAAGTCTCCGCCCTCATGCTTTGCAATCAAAAACTCATATAATGCAGAACGCAGGTTGCCCACATGCATACGTCCTGTGGGGCTGGGTGCGTATCTGGTTCTGATTTTCGTCATTTCTTCCTCCATTCCGAAGCATACTACAAACGTTACGCCTCTTTTTACTAACTTTTTCTATTTTATCTTCTTTTGACAATTTGTGCAATGCTTATTTTCTTTCATCGGGAAGGGCTTTCTGCGCCGCCGTCCTAAACTTCGCCACCTCTTTGGCAGCCTGAGAAATTGCGATATTTGTTCCCGCACCGGCCACACAACCGCCGGGACAAGCCATACCTTCAATTAAACAGCCATTCATCTTGCCCGCTTTTGCAAGAAGCAAAATCTTCTTACATTCAGAAAGACTCTCCGCATGTTCAATATGTACCTTGGTGTCCGGATAATTCGCTTTAATATAATCCTCAATCGCCGAAGCTACACCACCGGCCACACCATAGCCACGACCGGCTCCCGTCGCATCTTCCATGGCATCCATAGCCTTGATTTCTTCAAGTAAAATCCCCTTAGCCTCAAACATTCCTGTAAGCTCTTCAAAGGTAATAACAAAGTCCACGTCAGAGCGTACGGTTCTTCGGCTTGCTTCCAGTTTCTTGGAAGCACAGGGACCAATGAATACCACCGAAGCATCCGGATGCTTCTCTTTAATAATACGAGCCGTAGCCACCATGGGCGTCAGCTCATTGCTGATTTTATCAATAGTCTCCGGGAACAGATGCTTAGCCATTACAGACCAGGAAGGACAACAGGAAGTTAATGCAAAGGCCTGATTGCCACTGGCAACCTCCTTCACATAATGTTCCGCCTCCGCCATACAACCCAAATCCGCTCCCAGCGCAGTCTCATATACGTCTGCAAAACCCAGCTCCTTAAGAGCCGTCTTAAACATATCAGGAGTAACCTTGGGCCCAAACTGCCCCACAAAAGCGGGAGCCACCTGAGCAATAATCTTCCGTCCTGACTGCATGGCACGAATCAACTGGAAAATCTGTGACTTGTCCGCTATGGCACCAAAGGGACAGCTCACCATACACATGCCACAGGATACACACATTTCATTATCAATCACGGCTCTGCCCGCCTTATCAGACTTAATTGCACCGATACCGCAGGCATGTTTGCAGGGACGCTCCTTATGACAGATTGCATCATATGGACAGACATCCTTACATTTACCACATTTAATACATTTCTCCTGATCAATGACAGACTTTCCGTTTACCATGGAAATGGCGCCTCTGGGGCAAACCGCCTGACAGGGATGAGCCACACAGCCCATGCAGGAGCTGGTGATTTCATAAACATTCTCAGGGCAGGCATTACACGCAGAAGGAATCACCTGCATCAAAGGGGGTTCATAATATTTCTCATCAATATTACTCTCCTCCAGGCCTTCCGTCAGATGACCGGGACGCTCACGGTTCTCCGGACGCAGACTCATACCCATAGCAAGTCTGATGCGCTCTCTGATAATCGCACGATCCCTATAAACACTCTCACGATACTGAGAATGTTCATAATCCACCATTTTGTAAGGAAGTGCCTCCATATCATCCTTCAAGTTCGTGGAATGATAGGCAAGATTGGCAACCTCCTTAAAAACCTTTCTGCGACTCTGTCTGACAGGTGTATCAATTCCTCTCATGCTACTCATAGGCTTCTCCTCCTACTTTAACAGGTTTTCTTAAGCTCTTTACCCTCGCACCTGGCCGTTACCCTCCACGGTATACTTATAGGAGGTAAGCTCCCTAAGTCCCATGGGGCCTCTTGCATGAAGCTTCTGGGTGCTGATACCGATTTCTGCACCAAAACCAAACTCAAAACCATCCGTAAATCTGGTGGAAGCATTCACATAAACACATGCCGCATCCACTTCATTCAAGAACTGCTCTGCTACAGCCGCATCTGCAGTTACAACACACTCTGAATGCTTGGTGTTATATTTATTAATGTGTGCAATGGCCTCATCCACACTGCTTACTGTCTTCATGGAAATAATGTAGTCCAGATACTCTGTACCGTAATCTTCCTCCGTTGCAGGAACACAATCGGGCAAAATCGCACAAACTGCCTCATCACCGCGCATTTCCACATTCTTAGTGCGTAATTTCTCAGCAAGCTTGGGTAAAAAGGCATCCTTAATCTCCTCATGTACCACAAGGCTCTCACAGGCATTACATACACCGATACGCTGGGTCTTTGCATTATAAATAAGTTCCACCGCCATATCTAAATCAGCCGCCTTATCCACATATACATGGCAGTTACCGGTTCCGGTCTCAATGACAGGAATGGTGCTGTTTTCCACCACACTGCGAATCAAGCCTGCACCACCTCTGGGAATCAACACATCCACGTAATTATTTAACTTCATAAAGGCAGCAGTCACGCTGCGGTCTGTATCTTCAATCAGCTGAACCGCATCCTCCGTCATACCACAAGCCTTAAGAGCCTCTCTTAACACCTTCGCAATGGCAATATTGGAGTGAATGGCATCCTTGCCGCCCTTCAAAATCACTGCATTACCGGTCTTAAAGCAAAGTCCGAAAGCATCCGCCGTCACATTGGGACGGGACTCATAAATAATACCGATTACACCAAGGGGTACACGTCTTTTCTCAATATGCAAACCGTTCGGTCTGTCGAAGCTTTCAAGCACCTCACCGATACAATCGGGAAGCTTAACAATCTGCAAAAGCCCCTCTGCCATACCGGCAATACGCTCAGAAGTAAGCTTAAGTCTGTCCACAAGTCCAGGATGCATGCCTGCCGCCTCACCTGCCGCAATATCCTTTGCATTGGCCAAAAGGAGTTCATCCTCACGCTCCACCAAAAGCGCCGCAGCCTTTTTTAATACATTGTTCTTCTCTTCTGTAGTAGCCTTCTGAAGCGCATATTTCGCTACAACAGCCTTCTGTCCCATTACATTCAAATCTGTCATTTTCTATTCCTCCATTCTTCTACACACAAATCACCTGATAAGGTTTCACATCATGTTCATCAAAAGGTACCGCTTCCACCATCTGACACTTGTGTCCGATACCAATGGTACGAAGTTGAAGCTTTGACTTATCTGCCAGGAATCTGTCATAAAATCCTTTACCATAACCCATCCGGTTCCTAAGCAGGTCAAAAGCCACACCTGGCACAAGCATCAATGTCCTGTCAGCACTGTCAGCTTTATATTCATACCTTTCAGAATCTCCCTTAGGCTCTCTGATACCCTTATAACCAATCTCAAGTTCAGATAAATCATGAACTCTGTAAAAATACATCTCATCCCCTTCAATCTTGGGAAGATATAAAGCTTTTCCGCTTCGAAGGGTCTCTTGCAAAATCTCATCCGTGCAAATCTCACTGCCATATCCGACAAAACCGATCACCACATCAGACAAATAATACCACTGATGCCCTAAAATACGCTCAGTAATCAGAAACGCAGCCCGTTTCTGCTCCTCCGGGGATAAACTGCCCCGAAGCTGCAAAATCTGCCTGCGTAACATACTTTTATTTATTTCCATATTTTTCACCCAGATTCTCCTTGGTGCCGTCCTCATTTTGAATCGTAATGCTATTAAGCTGTGCTCTCAAATTGCCCTTCACATTCTCCACATATTCCTTGCGAAGCTGTGCCTGCTCAGCTTTCTCCTCCTCCGTCAGACCTTCCGCCTTAGATTTATGATAAAGCTCATTGATACGCTTAATGCGTTCTTCCATCGTCATTTTATTTACCTCACTAGTCTTTATGTAAATGCTCAACAAAACCGGGTAAATCAAAGCCCTCGTCCTTGTGAGCCACAAAAAGTGTTCCCTTATTCTCTCCTGCCAAAATTTCATGAAGCACACCAATATCCTTGCTATTGGCAATAATCATGTCCACATTGGAGCTGGTGGCAATCTTGGCCGCAATCATCTTGGTGTTCATGCCGCCGGTCCCAACACTGCTTCCGGTGCTGCCCTTACCCATATTCATATATTCCTCGGTAAGCTCATCCACCTGCTCAATAAACTTGGCATCGGGATTCTTGCGGGGATCATCGGTGTAAAGTCCATCAATGTCAGACAACAAAATCAACAAATCCGCATCAACCAGTGCCGCTACAATCGCAGACAAAGTATCGTTGTCACCAATCTCAATTTCGTAGGTAGCAACCGTGTCATTTTCGTTGACAACCGGAATTGTGCCAAGCTTTAAAAGCTCTCTAAATGTATTGTGGGCATTGTAACGGTTCAGACTGTCCACAATCGTATTTTTGGTCATGAGAATTTGAGCCGCCACCTGATTGTACTCTGCGAAAAGCTTCTGATACACTGTCATAAGACGCGCCTGACCCACTGCAGAGCAAGCCTGTTTGATTGCCAATGCTTCCGCATCGGTATTGGCCTGAATATCCTTCATATTTACTGCCTGACGGCCTGCTGCAATGGCACCTGAGGTCACCAGCACCACATCCTTACCCTGATTGCGGATGTCACAAAGCTCACGCACCAGCTTTTCCATGCGGATATAATCCATATCCCCCGTCTCAGGATGCTGCAGAGAGGAGGAACCGATTTTTACCACAATTCTCTTTTTATCTTTAATAAATTCACGCAACTTGCTCATGATTTATCTCCTGTATTCTTTTTCTTAACAATATAATAAAAGCCCGCAAAACCGATAAGCACCATAAACAGCGAAATAAACTGTGAGGTGGAGAAAATACCAATTTCACCACGGTAATCATTTCTAAGGAATTCCACACCAAATCTTCCGATGCTATATAAAATCAAATACAGAAATCCAACTGTTCCGGGGTGCTTTCTATTCTTGGCAAAACGCATAAGCACAAAAGCAATTAAAAACATTCCCGCTGCTGAAATCAGCTGTGTTGGAATCATTTTCACACCATTTGGCGCAAAATTGGAATTGGTAAAAGCAATACCGCACCAGGAATCCGTTTCCCGTCCGTAACAACAACCTGCCAGAAAACAACCAATACGTCCAAAGCCCTGTGCAATAGCCACAGATGGCAGTACAATGTCAAAATACTCCCAAAAATTGAGCTTCTTAAAGCGACACCATGCCCATCCGCCGAAAATACCCAGAATAATACCGCCATACACTACAAATCCGCTGGAACTAAGTACACTCCATGGGTCTTCCACAAATCGCTTCCACTCCACAATACAGAACAAAAGCTTTGCTCCCAAAAAGCCTGAAAAAGCACAGGCTAATGTCAAATTATAAATCTCGTCTGCAACCAAGCCTCTTTTTACAGCTCTTTTTTCACCCACAAACAAGGCTGTTAAAATACCAATTGCAATCATCAGACCATAACCATGAATAGTAAAGGATCCGATACTCAAAATATCATTATACATAACTCCTCATTTCTGCGCACAAATGCGCTCTATTTCTCAAAGGGTGCATAGACAGCCGCAATGGCCTCGGCCACCCGAAGACCGTCCATGGCAGCCGAAGTAATCCCTCCTGCATAGCCCGCACCTTCACCACAGGGATAAATGCCCCGCACCTCAGATTGTAAGGTCTCATCACGATGAATCCTTATTGGCGAAGAAGTTCTGCTCTCCACACCGGATAAAATAGCATCTTCACGGTCAAATCCGGTAATCTGCCGTCCAAAGGCTTCCATTCCCTGTACAAAGGCTTCATTACATTCCTTAGGCAAAATCTGACTGACATCCGCCCATGCACACAAACCCTTATTCTCAGGTTCAACCCCATAGCATGCATTATCTCGCAAAAAGCTTTTCGTGTCAACCTTTTGCACCGTATCCGATGCATCCTGTTTTTTCCTTTTCTCCACGCAGGACTTAAACTCTCCGTATCGTTGCATAGGGATTTTGCCGTCAGCCAAAGAATAAGCTTTTTCCTCCAGTCTCCTTTGAAATCCTACACCTGCCAAGGGATGGTCTGAACCGAAATCCTGTGGTGTAACCGCCACAATCACTGCGGAATTGGCATTTCGACCGTTTCTGCCGCTATAACTCATACCGTTTACCGCAAGACGCCCCTCCTCAGAGGAAGCATTTACTACATACCCTCCTGGACACATACAAAAAGAATAAACTCCTCTGCCATTATCCGCCTGAGCCACAACTTTGTAGGGTGCGGCACCAAAATCTCCTGCATCCGCCATTCCGTACTGACTTTCATTAATCATTTCCTGGGGATGCTCCACGCGAAGTCCCACCGCAAAGGATTTGGCTTCCATGGGAATCTTCTTGTCATGCAACATAGCAAAGGTATCTCTGGCACTATGCCCTGTTGCCAAAACAAGCTGTTCACACGCCAAATACTCCGTACCGTTTACATAAATACCTTTTAAACAATTTCCCTCAAGTACCACATCTGTCATCTGACTTTCAAAGCGCACTTCACCGCCCCATGCAAGGATACGCTCACGCATGGTCTTTACGACCTTACACAACACATCTGTGCCAATATGGGGCTTTGCATCATATAAAATCTCAGGGGTGGCACCGCAGTCAACAAACACCTGTAATACTGCTTTATTTCGTCCATATTTATCCTTTACAAGGGTATTAAGCTTACCATCGGAAAAGGTTCCTGCGCCGCCTTCTCCAAACTGTACATTGGACGCCGTATCCAATATGCCGGTCTCCCAAAAACACTCCACATCCTTCTGACGTTCTTCCACACATCTGCCCCGTTCCAAGAGAATAGGCTGATATCCATGCATCGCCAGGAAATATCCGCAAAACAGTCCCGCCGGGCCTGTTCCCACAATCACAACACGATTCTTAAGTAAAACTTCACCCGACTCAGGAAACCGATATTTTACTGATTCCCCTGTCGTAATCTGTACATTGCCCTGACCGGACTTACCTTTTTTCTTTTTGCCTGCATTCAAAATACGTTGCAAGACCTTTTGCTCTTGCTTCACACGAACTTCCACAGTATAAATATAAAAAATATCCGGCTTTTTACGGGCATCAATAGACTCTCTGCAAATCTCAAGCTCCAATATATCTGCCTGTGGCAACTGCAAAGCGGCCGCAGCCCGGCCGGCCAGAAGCTTTTTTAACACCTCTTCGCCACTCGCCTTGGCACTGTGTACAATTTCACTTTTCAACTTTAACTGGTTTATTCTAATCATCTATGTATTCCAATCAAATCTTTCCTAAATTCAACCTTTGGCTGCATTTTTTCCTGCCAAATGCCCGCTGCACCATGCCCACTGCAAATTATAGCCACCGCATCTGCCGTCCACATCCAGTATTTCTCCTGCAAAATAAAGCCCCGGCACCAGCTTCGACTCCATAGTTGCATTAACCTGCGTTGTATCCACACCGCCTGCGCAGACCTGAGCATTGTCATAGGAATTACTTCCCACCACCGTAAGGCGCCAATCCTTGCACAACGAAAACACAGCCTCCAGCTTGTCCTCAGATGCTTCGGATACAGGCATATCACGCTTTAATCCCGCAAGCTTAATAAATAAAAGCATCAGCTTTTTATTCAACATACCGGTAAAGAATTCTTCCACCGTACGGTCTGTCTGCAACAGTTTTCTAACTTCACAAAACTGAGAAAACGCTTCCTCATCCATATCCGGCAACAAATCAATCTTTACCTTCACTTCTGCATTTTTGCCCATATCCCGAAGAAGATAATTTATCTTGCGACTTAACTGAAACACCGGGATACCGGAGATCCCATAGTCCGTAAGCTGCAATTCTCCACGCTCCACAATGGCTTCACCCTTACTATACAACACAGTAATTTCAGCATCAGCACGTACACCGGCAACTTCTTTCAGATAATTCTCCTCACAGTGAAGCTGTACCAACGCAGGAACTGTGGGAATCAAGTCATGACCCAGTTTTTTTGCAAGCTTATACCCACTGCCATCGGAGCCGGTCTTAGGCGCTGCCTTACTGCCACAGGCAAGTACCACTTTATCAAAAGCAAAGCTTCTATCCCCTGCACAAACAAGAAATTCACCCGCATCAGTCTTACTTACTTCGGTTACTTTACACTCCGCAACAACCTCCACACCGGATTCCCGAAGCTCTGTACGCAGCACATCAAGCACCGATGAAGCCTGCTCCGACAAAGGATACAGATATCCGTTTTTTTCCTTAAGCATCAATCCTGCTTTTCTAAAAAAACGAATGGTTTCTTCCGTGTCGAAATAAGATAAAGCCGACTCAATCCATTCTTTTTTTGCTCCGTAATAATCTGTAACACTCAGATTCAGATTCCCCAGATTACACTTGCCATTGCCGGTGGCCAGGATTTTCTTGCCCACACGTTCTCCGCCCTCCAGCAAAGTAACTCTTGCGCCTTCCTGGGAAGCAGTAATTGCCGCCAACATTCCGGCAGCTCCACCTCCCACAACACCTATTCTTAACTTGGTATAGTATGCCATATACTTCCTCCCGACCTAACTGGAATAGGTCTCCAGAAAATTATATAAATTGCCTTCTCCCTCAATATAATGTAACTCAATGATTTTCAACTGCAAATCTTCAGGAAATTCATCCAATCTAATTCCCGTATTCATATAAACGGTTTCTTTATCCTCCAGATAAACAACTACCTCATGATCACGAACCGCCAGATAAAATCCCTCTCCCGGTTGCACATACTTGTAATCCATGCGAACCACCACTCGTTCCCTGGAAAAATGCAAAACCTCCGCACCTACAAATCCACGCTCTAACTCGGCAAGGGGTGGCGCAAGTTCAAAATCTTCTATAGCAGCCAAAAACTGTTCTCTGTCCATCCCCAAATACTGACCGGGAAGATTACGCGTAGTCTCCACTACAGTGTTGCGCAAAACATCCGCCTCTTCCAGAACGTATTCCGTATCTGCGCACAAGGTTTCGGCTTCAGAGTTAACCATAATTGCCGGCACATCTGACAAATCTCCGTAATAGGTTTCCTGATTTGTCTCCAAATTACTTTCAGCATTGTATGGATAAAAAAAACTCTCTGCTTTCACACCGCACCAAAAACCGATAAGAAACATTATTGTAGGATATATAAAGAATAAGCTGATACCTTTTAAAACTTTCATTTTCGTCACCTGCATCGCCAGTCTTGAAATAAAGTATCAGCTTTTTTCTGAAATTTATACAATATTAATATATTCTGAACATTTTGCCAATTATATGAATTATTTTTCCGCAGGGAACAAAAGAAAGCTCCTGTTCTCTGAAATTACGCAAAAGCATCAAAACTACCCAATAAAGCACGTTACCAAACAACACACACAATACAATCGTCAAAAGATTCCCCAGATGAGGCGTTATTCCCTTTGCGATAACCATAGCAATCAAACCGATGGCACAGGAAAGCGCTGCAGGAACTGCAACTGTCTGTAACCAATCCACATTCAATCGGAATTTAAGAAGCAACAGTGCGCCTGCACCAGCCACATAGACAACACCGGAGATTAATGCAGCATACACAAGGGCACCAACACCACTCTTGCCATTTAAAAGCAATGCCATGGTTGCGGCATATACAAGATTATACACTGCCAACAGTCCCGGTACATAAAATCTGTTTCCCAGCATTTGCAACAATTCAGACAGATAAAATGCAACTATAACCAAAACAATACTTACAGATCCATAACGTATCATTTCTTCCACAGATTCCGCCGCATCTTGGCATAATAACTCAGCAATTTGTGGTGCAAGTATTGCTGTAAACACCGTTATAAACACACTATATACTACTGCCATATGAAGGCCACCCTGAAAATGTCCTCTGGCAAAACGTTGTTCTTCTCTACGAACACAGGAAGCCGTTTTATAGCAATTTCCCACAAGCATCATACAACCTAAAATAATCAACACACCCACAAGCGGAAAAAATTTCCCCATCAACAAACCATAATCATTTAATTCGGCTATATCCGTTATGCTTTTTCTAAAGAAAATCGCCCCCATCCATACGGGCAGGGTTCCAAGAAAAACAATCAAAACTTCCGAAAGCATATTGCCGCACAAAATTGCAATATTACCTGTAAAGGTATCAGTTGTGCGCATACCCTCGCCACTGTTGCGTCTTTCTCTTCTGTGACCACCTCGTTGTACCAAAAACAAAAATACCAGAATCAGTATCTCCGTCATAAGAATCGCCAATGCCACACCCATACCGGCATACATTGCAGTAAAATTATCCTGTCTCAAAAGACTACTTACTTTGCTACCGTATGCTTTAAACCAATTTGCAAACACCAAAGAGAAACCAAGAATCAAAATCTGTCTTGCCACACACGAGATAACTGACGGAAGCTCTGTCCCTTCTCCCTGAAAATATCCCAAGAGAAGTTCTGACATGGTTCTTACAAAAATAACAGGTGCCATAATTTTTATAATAACCACACTATAAGTCAGGCCAAAAAGTCCCTCTCCCAAAGACTCCGCCAAAAGAAACAGTACAAAACTTCCCACGATTCCTAAGAATCCCTCTAACACCAACGCGCTTCTGCGCAGTTTGATGGCGTTTTTATACTGTCCTTTACTACTTCTTGTGCGTAACAGTTTGCCTAACACATCAGCCAATGTCCTTCCTGTAAAAGTCCAAAACAACAGAAAGCACTCCACTGCAATTGCAGCATAGGCAACCCCATTATCCCCCAGTACATTTCCAAGAATCAGCAAAACGATCAGCCCCAACACATAAGAAGCCATCTCCATTTGCCGCTTTTTTATCTCTATCTGCCTCATCCAATTATCCTCATAAATAAAATGTTTTTTATCAATCTCTTGTAATTCCAAGCTTCTGTAAAGTCTCTTCCTGTTTCGCCTCCATTACAGCAGCTTCCGCTTCCTCCATATGGTCATATCCACACAGATGAAGCATGCTATGCGCTACAAGAAAGGCAAATTCCCTTTTTTGACTGTGTCCATAGCTCTCTGCCTGTTCCTTTATTCGATTTACAGAAAGAATAATATCCCCCAACACCAGCTCGCCGCTGTCAGGATCAAAATAATCCGCCTCTCTTTCTTCCTCTATAACAAACTCTCCAGCCACTTCAAAATCAACATTGGGAAAAGATAACACATCCGTCTCCCTGTCAATATTGCGATATTGTCTATTAAACTCCCTGATTCCCTCATTGTCCGTAACAAGTACATTCACACAGGCCTCATAGGGACAACCTTCTAAGTCAAGAACACTCTTGGCAACACTTTGCACCACTTCTTCCACATCAAAAGGGAAATCATTGGCAATGCCCTCATCAAACTCAATGTAAAAAGTCATAATAGAGCTTTTCCTCCTTAAAAATCTTTTGCATCATATAAAACTCCTGCATGGAAATATCACACTGTCTAAAGCTTCCTGCATCAAGATAACGTTTGAAAATACTGTCAATCACCTTATCATAATCCACTTTGGCACCTTCTGCCTTTTCAAAAAGCATCAAAATAGCACTTACAACATTTTCTGAGGCAATTAGAACCGCCGTTTCCTTATGTACAATCGCCTTGCCTTTTGCCCGATACTCCTCTAAAATCTCCCATGCCTTTGGTGGAAATGGATGAATTTCATAAATCTCTGTCAGCGCTTCACCCATACTGTAATAATAACCTGCACATTTAAGCGCATCCGTGTCCAGCTCAAGCTTTCCTGCTATTCTCTCACAAAAATAGGCAGTATGTATACTCTTCATATAGGCCTTTCTATCCGTCTGCTTCAATGCACCTAAAATAGAATTCTCAGGATCATTTAAATCCAGATAGCTTTCCCGATACTTATAAACAACCTTGCTTGAAAAATTTTTCAAAATTCCAAGAATCATAATCCCTGACACAATCATATTGATTCCGGGTATAACAAAATATTCCGGACCGGGTTTGGCATTTACCACAAGTACAGTACCGGCCGTCTCACAAACCAACAATCCCCCCAGTGTAAGCACCAAAGGAACGCCCATCCTAAAACCGTTTTCAAGCTTTCTAAAAAGTGTTATACCAAAAAATCCACTGATTAAATACAACAAAAATATCTCTATACCTGATTGTGTCATACACACAGGAATCACCAAAAGAACGGTTGCTCCAAGTAAACCCAGTGGAAAATTCCCAAACAGACTAAGAGCAATATATACCGGCAAAAAGGGCCAAGCCGCAGCCGGCAAAAAAACACACGCAAAAGAAACGACAAGTCCAATCAGAAAACACATCCAAAATCTCCCCGGATGATCTGTATTATCATACTCCAAATCATTCGTAAGAATTCCTCTGCGCATTCCAAATCCTACAATGCCGATCCCTAAAACAACAAGCACAATATATGCCACCATAAAATCTGTTCCGAGTTTTATTACTTCACCCAGAACCAATGCTGACATGCCCGCCGCAGCAAGCACCATACAACCAATCTCCGCCAGGAGCATGACACTTATTTTTTTATTTTTGCGTCCTGCCATACTTCTTTTGTCCTCCGGATTTCTCTTTCGCCTCATAATTATCATAAGCAGTAACAATCTTCTGTACCAACGGATGTCTTACCACATCCTTGTTGGTAAGCTTGCAGAAGGAAATCCCCTCAATCTTGTTAAGCACCTTTTCCGCCACATCCAATCCTGACTTGGCGCCAACAGGTAAATCCTTCTGCGAGGAATCACCGGTAACCACAACTTTAGAGCCAAAGCCAATACGGGTCAAAAACATCTTCATCTGTGCCGGAGTGGTATTCTGTGCTTCATCGAGAATAATATAAGCATTATCCAATGTACGTCCGCGCATATAAGCTAAAGGAGCTACTTCAATCAGACCCTTTTCCATATTCTTGGCAAAACTCTCTGCACCCATAATCTGATACAGCGCATCATAGAGAGGACGCAAATAAGGGTCAACCTTACTCTGTAAATCTCCGGGCAAAAATCCCAGTTTTTCTCCGGCCTCAATAGCAGGTCTTGTGAGGATAATTCTGCCAACCTCATCATTCTTAAAGGCCGTAATTGCCATAGCCATTGCAAGATAGGTCTTGCCGGTACCGGCAGGCCCAAGACCAAACACAATCATATTGTTACGAATGGCATCCACATATGCCTTCTGGCCCAGTGTCTTAGGCTTTATGGGCTTTCCGTTTATGGTGTGACAGATACAGTCCGTATCAATCTCTGTCAGGGCATCTTCCTTGGATTCTTTACCCAATGTAATAGCATAATCCACACTCTGTTCCTCAATCTCATTGCCTCTGTCAGACAAAATCGTAAGCTGCCGCAACACTCCCGCAGCACGTATAACATCAGACTCTGCTCCGGTAATTACAACCCGACCGTTTCGGTCCACTACCGATACATGAAAATCACGCTCTAACTTTTTGATATAATTGTCCTGCATGCCAAAAATTTTCTGCATATGCTCAATTGGCATATCTATACTCATAGAAAAGGATTTATCATCCATCATTTCTTTCCTCAACCGTTTCTTCTTTCTTGTCGGTGACAGCCCGTTTACCGGCAGGCTCCTGTACCAGAAACTCCCCCAGCATAATCCATTCATCATCACTCTTATCTATTTTAACATTTTTTTCAATAATTTGTACCCCTTTTTGCTCTAAAGTTTGAAGAAATTGTATTAATTTTTCTGAAAAGAGTTTTTCCGCCTCCTCTTCACTGTATTTATACTCTACATTTCGATACTCCCGATAGGTATAAGAACCGCTAAATACAGGGATATTCAACTTCTCAAAAAAAAGAGGACGCTCCAGACGCATCACACGATCATATACAAGATAAGGACTCTCTATGGGAATTTTCCCTTCAAAATTGTCACCTATACGCAAAAAGTCCTGTTTTTTCTCTCTTCCGGTATATTCTCTTTCCACATGAAAAAAGGAAAGATTTGTCTCAAATTTCTTAGTATGTTCTATCACGATATCCGCATCAGCATCTGTCATTATGTATTCTCTGACAGTTCCATCCTCATTATACACGGGAACCTTTCCATCCACCAAAATCGTCCCTGCCATCACCTCATCTCCAGCTGAAACTTTAGGAACACCGCTTCGCACCACAATGGATACCACCCGGCCATCAAATTCTGACACCAAATCCGTTCCCGTAACCGTCTGCTTCAAATCATTTTCCGTTAAAATCGGTGCATCATTTTCTTTTATGGAAATCAAAAGTTTTGTCCCGTCTAATTTGGCAGAAGTCCATGTAACTAATGTAAACTGTCTGCGAAGTTCTTTTTCCAATTCACCGATATTTAATTCTTTTTTACGCATACCTGTCCGCACATCCTGCCCCTCCAGAAATTCCTCCAACTGATCCGTGGTAATCCGATAATTACCGGCAAATTCAATATCCCACACAAACCATGAGGAAATATACCAAAAACTGATTGTCAAAAACAGTCCGGCAACAAATATCCTTCGTTTTTGCATTACAGGCACAAAAAAAGGTAGTCCGTATTTTTCCACGATAACTACCTTTGTTCTTGTCTTACGTACAATTGCCTTTAACTTATAAAAATTTTGCAGACTGACGCACATACTATAACCGTCTTTTTCCTGCATAATATCCCACAGCAAAATATCTCTGTTGCTGCATAGATTCATAAAACGTTCCGGGGAAAATCCACTGACATGAATACGCAGATATCCACGCATCTTTTTCAAAAGGTTAAGCATACTTGCGCTCCTTTCCGTCCGCTACAAATACCTGACACTCTTAATACAACCACTGATTTTCATATCCTCATTGGTATAGTAATCTATGGTCAGAGAAGCGCCTTCAAAGCATACCTGACAATTTTTCCCCTGCAACAAGACTGTGTTTTCCGAATACTCAAGTAACCCCTTGTAATTCTCTATCCATGCCTCCGTATTACCGGTAAGGGTCACTCTCATAGTGCCAAGACACACATCTTTCGGCAACTGGAGCGTTTCAAACAATTTTACCTTTTTTTGTTTATCATTCTTAGCTTCTTCTCTCATGATACCACTATATGACTAATCTATGGCATTCATGACATCTTTTATGATAGAATATCCTTCCCTGTCCGGTTTAGCCGCACCAATAGTCACAGCCTCTATATAACGCTTCGATGCTGCCAGACACTTAGCCTCATCATTGGCATGAATATAAGCTAAAGGTTCTCCGGCCTCAACATAATCGCCAACCTTTTTCTCAAGAATAATACCTACTGCCAAATCAATATCGCTTTCCTTGGTTTCACGTCCTCCACCTAAAATCAGCGAACAAATCCCCACCTCATCGCAGGCTATATGCTGAATATATCCGCTTTCAGGTGACGGAATACTCTGTACAATGGATGCTTCCGGCAAAAGTTCCGGTTCATAGACCGCCCTCTCATCTCCTCCCTGCGCTTTAACAAACTCAGCCAACTTTTTAAGTGCAGAGCCATCCAAAATGACCTGTTTGAGCATTTCTTCGGCAATCGCCTCAGTATCAGCCTTGCCACCTGCAATCAACATCTGACTTCCCAGTGTCAGGCACAATTTTTCAAAATCCGCGGGTCCCTGTCCCTTTAACGTAGCAATGGCCTCCTTAACCTCCAAAGCATTGCCTACAGCCCGCCCCAAAGGCTGGTCCATATCCGAAATCACCGCAATGGTTCGTCTCCCTGCCGCATTTCCAATATCCACCATCTCTTTAGCCAACGCCCTGGCATCCGCCTCTTTTTTCATAAAAGCACCACTTCCGGTCTTTACGTCAAGCACAATGGCATCCGCTCCTGCCGCAAGCTTTTTACTCATGATAGAGCTTGCTATCAGAGACAAATTATCTACTGTAGCAGTCACATCACGGAGTGCATACAGCTTTTTATCAGCAGGTGCAAGGTCTGCCGTCTGCCCCATAATTGCAATGCCGATTCGATTTACATTCTCTATAAATTTCTCTGTTGGAATTCCCGTAGAAAACCCTTCAAAACTCTCTAACTTATCAATGGTTCCTCCGGTGTGTCCCAGTCCACGTCCACTCATCTTAGCTACAGGAATACCACATGCTGCAACCATGGGTGCCAAAGCCAGAGAAGTCTTATCCCCCACACCACCGGTACTATGCTTGTCTACTTTAATCCCCTGAATTTCAGACAAATCAAGCACGTCTCCACTGTTTGTCATAGCCATGGTAAGTGCGTGAGTCTCCGCTTTCGTCATTTTCTGAAAATAAATTGCCATCATAAGCGCAGAAACCTGATAATCAGGAATTTCTCCTTTGGTATATCCTTCTACAAAAAAGTTGATTTCCTCTGTTGTCAACTCACCGCCGTTGCGCTTCTTCATAATGATATCGTACATTCTCATACGCACTAGCCCTCCTATGTCCCTTGTATTCCCCTTTATTTAACATCTAATTACATTATGACATCCGGCAAGATAAAAAGCAAGAAACTTATCTGCATTATTGCTTTATAATATAGAAATTTTCTGACAAAAGAAGCCAATTTGCCCGAAACCATTGCATAATCTGCCAATATCCGCATCCCCTCAAATTATACTCATTTATTAAATCAAATTTTGCCTGAAGGCTACGTACATCTTCAAACCATACTTCATGCATGATTCCGCTTTCTCTATCCCTATAAATAAAAAACGGACTTTGCGCCAAATCATCAAACTGAATTTGGGCGCCTTCCCGTATAGCAATCCGAACAGCCTGAACATTGTTGATTGTCACAGCCTCTGTCACTCCTCTTTCATAGGGCAGTGGCCAGTCATAGCCATAGTTTGGAATACCCAAATCAATTTTCTCTGCCGGAATTTCTGTCAAGGCATACTCCACCACTCTTCGTACCTGATTAATAGGCGCAACTGCCATGGGCGGTCCATAGGTATATCCCCATTCATAGGTCATAAGAAGCACATGGTCAGCAATTTCTCCCAGCGCTCTATAATCCTTTCCCTCATAAAGGAGCCCCCTTTGATCAGCACTGGTCTTAGGCGCCAACGCCACAGAGGTGTGATACCCGTTTGCCCGCATCGCCTCCGCCACCCGGCGCACAAATTCCGTAAATGCATCTCTGTCCGAAGCTAAAATATATTCAAAATCAATATCAAGGCCCCGATAACCCTTTTGTCCCATTATGTTCAATAGATTTTGAATCAGATTCTCTCCATAGGCAACCGTATTAACCACTGAACTAATCAGCTGATTATTAAATTTTCCATCCGTCCCAAAGGGTGTCAGTACAAGAATGGGTTGCACCCCCTGCCCCTGCGCCAAACTAATCATCCACTCATCATCCCAAAGGGGCGGAATTAATTCCCCTTCATAAGTAAATCCATAAGAAAATATCGGGAGTTCTGACAAATACGGCATCGTCTGCCCGAGCACCCACGGGCTGATAAACGGATAGGCATATCCGCTGACCAAGACACTTCGGGAAGGTGTTCTTTCCCCTTGTATAATTAAAAGAGCTTGCCCAATGGCAAGCTCATATGGATAAATCAACTGATTATCCTGTATTATTTGTTGCGTCGTAACGCCAAACCGTCCCGCAATTAAATCAACCGTGTCATTCGATTGTACCACATATATTTCCATAAATCGCCCCACATTAAAAGCTTATGATATTATATGCAAGTTAATCTTTGTGGTTAGAGAATTTCCATGGCAAATTCCACTTCCTTCAGACCACTCAATTCCTCAATTACCTTATCGTGATTTACCTTTTTTCCTAAATCAATGTCCATACTCAAAAGAATATTCTCCCCATTTTCCCTTTTGTCCATCTCTGTAACCCTGTATCCTTTTTCTCGAAGATACGCAACTATCTGTTTCGTACCGGCATTGTCCAAAACCTCAATTTTAACCTGTATCATACGATTATACTGCATCTGTTTGCGGCTGATTCCCGCCATGGCTTTGATTACAATCATAATCAAAACAAACGTAATAATTGAAGAATACAGATAACCGGAGCCTATAGAAATTCCCAAAACTGCGGTTGTCCACAGCGTAGCTGCCGTAGTAAGTCCCTTTATATGGCTACGTCCGGTAATAATAATGGTGCCTACACCGAGGAAACCAATACCATTAATCACACCTTGTGCAAGACGCAAGGGGTCTCCTAAACCAAACATCATCACACATCGCATATCAATAATCTGGGCCAGGGCCGCTCCAAGACACACCAGCATAAAAGTTCGTAGCCCCGCTGCATGCTTGGTGGCTCCGCGCTCCATACCAATAACTCCGCCCATAATGGTAGCAAGAATCAATCTTACCAAAATAGATACTTCATTAAATTCTTCCAGATAATTCAAAAAATCCATTACAGTCTGCATATCCTTAGTACCTCCTGTAGGTTTCTTGAAAGGCTGCTTCGTCAGCCGTATTTTAGCTAAATTTTCTTCTTACAGATATCCTGCAAACAGCATTTGTCACAATATGGTTTGGTTCTTGCTGTACAAATCGCCCTTCCATGATCCACCAGTCTATGACAGAAATCACTGCCTTCCACTGGTGGAATCAGCTTCCAAAGCTCTTTTTCCACCTTCCCCGGCTCCTTAATGCCGTTTACAAGACCCATTCGATTTACCAGACGAATACAGTGGGTATCCGTGACAATTGCAGGCTTGCCATACACATCTCCCATGACAAGGTTGGCACTCTTTCGTCCTACACCCGGAAGCTTCAACAATTCTTCCATAGTGTCAGGCACTCTTCCGCCATACTCATCACGAAGCATCTTCATACAAGCACTGATGTCCCTTGCTTTGCTATTGCCAAGGCCGCAGGGACGGACAATACGTTCAATTTCCTCCACAGAAGCCTCCGCCAGCGCATTCAAATCAGGAAACTTCTCATATAGCCCTTCCACCACCACATTCACCCGGGCGTCGGTACACTGGGCTGCAAGACGAACACTGACAAGCAATTTCCATGCCTGATCGTACTCCAAGGAACACCCCGACTGCGGATATTCCTTCTTAAGCCGCTCTATGATTTCAAGGGCAAGCTGTTTTTTCGTCATTATAAATACTCCTCATATTTCTCATCATAAGCATTTTCAAACACAATGCCAAGAATCCCCGGACCGGTATGCGCACCAATGGCACAACCTACCTGACCAAGAAGAACCTCCTTCACTCCAAACTCCTTTTGAAGCACCTCTACTACAGGCTCGGCATCAGCCGCATCAGCACCATAAACCACACCTATAATCTGCTTATCCAGGGATGCACCCTTTTCCTGCACCATCTCCAGACAACGTTTAAGGGTCTTTTTCATGCCTCTGACTTTCTCTACAGACTCCAATGCTCCATTTTCATTTACAATGATAATGGGCTTAATATCAAGTACGCCTCCCACCGCCGCAGATGTCTTGGAAAGACGACCGCCGCGTGCAAGATACTCTAAGGTATTTACCGTTACAACATGCTCCATATGTCCACAGAAAAACTCCGCAGCTTCTAAAATCAATTCCCTGGGAGCCCCGTTTTGTTGCATGCGAAGCAGCTTGTACACAACAAGGCCAAAACCAAGGGATGCACACTTGGAATCAATGATAGTAATCTTGAAGTCCGGGTACTCCTCTAACAAATCTTCCTTAGCCAGATTTGCCGCCTGAAATGTGCCTGCAATTCCGGTTGAGAAGCAAATATACAGCACCTCATCCCCACGCTCTGCATAGGGCTTAAAATGTTCATAAAACATAAACTGACTGATATGATAAGTCTTAATATCGACCTTATTTTCTTTCTGAATACGATAAAACTCGTCCGGTTGCAAAGTTGCACCATCAAAATAGTCCTCACCATCCAACGTTACCGGAGTCGGGATTACATGAAGATTATATTTCTCAATTATATGTCTGGGGATATCCGATGCTGAATCCGTTATAATACAAAATGCCATAATCGTTACCTCCTAATTTTAAAACCCCAAATATACCATTGCAGATGTCACCAATGAAGCCAAAAGCACAAAAGGCATCGCCAGCACCAATCCGCCATGGTATCTTTCCGCCACATATGGAATACACTTGATTATTTTAGCTGCAATAGGAATAAAAAGCAACAAGCCAACAAATGCCACACCAAAAACAATCAAAGTATATGGTCCAAAATATACAGCTGTCATTGCCATCATCTTTAGAACACCGCCGCCAAAACAATCTTTGCATATTGTGTATATAATCATGATTACCACATAACTAATTACATAAGCAATCAAATCCACCTGCCACGTACAGATGGCGCCACCAATCACACTACAAACAACTCCCGCTGCACAACCAATCCACCCGATAATAGGCGGAATTGTTCCGGATTTTTTCTCACAAATCATTGCAATAATCAAAAAAATATTTACAATTCCAATTTCTACTAATATCATATTCATTAGTTTTCCTCTATTTGTGGTAGGGCTCTCCGTTTATAATGCGGAAAGCCCTATAAATCTGTTCACTTAAAATCACTCTCATCAACTGATGAGGAAAGGTCATATCGGAGAAACTTAAATGATAATCTGCCCGTTTGGTGACGGATTCGTGAAGTCCTAAAGAGCCGCCAATTACAAAACAAATACTACTCTTCCCTGAAATGCCGGCCTGGTTAATCCAGTCTGCAAACTGTTCGGAGGTCAGCTTTTTCCCTTGAATTTCAAGACTGCACACCAAAATATTGTCCTTAATTTTACCTAAGATTCGTTCTGCCTCTTTGGCTTTAATCTGTTCTTCTAATGCCTCGTTTGCCTTATCTGGTGTCTGTTCGTCAGCGACCTCAAGGATCTCAAACTTACAATACTTGCCAAGACGTTTTGCATATTCCTCTAAGGCATCTTTATAAAATTTCTCTTTGATTTTGCCTACACAAAGAATCGTCACTTTCATAGGTTCACTCCGATACGATTCATTACTTATTACTCAAATATTCATCAATACCCTTTGCAGCCGCTTTTCCTGCGCCCATGGCAAGAATTACAGTAGCTGCACCTGTAACCGCATCACCACCTGCATAAACACCTTCCTTGGTGGTCTTACCGTTCGCCTCATCAGCTACGATGCACTTCCACTTGTTAACCTCAAGACCTTCTGTAGTAGAAGAAATCAAAGGATTCGGGGAGGTGCCAAGGGACATGATTACCGTATCCACTTCCATAGTGTATTCAGAATCAGGTACCTCAACAGGACGTCTTCTGCCTGACTCATCAGGCTCACCCAGCTCCATCTTGATGCATTTCATGCCGGTAACCCAGCCCTTATCATCCGCAATAATCTCAGTAGGATTGGTAAGGAGGTCAAAAATGATACCCTCTTCCTTAGCGTGATGTACTTCTTCCACTCTTGCAGGGAGCTCCTCCTCACTTCTACGGTACACAATATGTACCTCAGCCCCCAGACGCAGTGCAGTTCTTGCAGCATCCATTGCCACATTACCACCACCTACAACAGCAACCTTCTTGCCGCGCATAATAGGGGTATTGGAATTCTCATCAAAAGCCTTCATCAGATTACTTCTGGTCAGATACTCATTTGCAGAGAATACACCATTGGAATTCTCTCCGGGAATACCCATAAATTTGGGAAGACCTGCACCGGAACCAATAAATACTGCATCAAAGCCTTCCTCATCCATCAAATCATCGATAGTGGTAGACTTACCGATTACCACATTGGTCTCAATTTTGACACCAAGAGACTTTACATTCTCAATCTCCTTAGCAACAACAGCACTCTTAGGAAGACGGAACTCAGGAATACCGTACACAAGCACACCACCCGCCTCATGTAAAGCTTCAAAAATAGTCACATCATACCCCATCTTAGCAAGGTCTCCTGCACAGGTAAGTCCTGCAGGGCCGGAACCGATAACAGCAACCTTCTTGCCCTTTTTCTCTGTTGCGCCTTCAGGCTTGATACCATTCTCTCTTGCCCAGTCAGCAACGAAACGCTCCAGCTTTCCGATAGAAATAGGATCTCCTTTAATTCCGCGGATACATTTACCCTCGCACTGGCTCTCCTGGGGACATACACGTCCACAAACTGCAGGCAAAGCACTTGACTTACTGATAATCTGATAAGCCTCTTCGATATTGCCTTCCTTAACCTGCTCTATAAATCCGGGAATGTCGATAGAAACGGGACATCCCTTTACACACTGTGCATTCTTACAATTGATACAACGGTTTGCTTCTGC
>JAZQLH010000008.1:0-37778 GCA_045542555.1 Acetatifactor sp.
TCACTTAGTTCTCTGAATTTTCTCTGCTGCTATAGCGCAGCTCTTGGAATTTTCAGGGTTGCATTGCTGTTTATTTGTCAAGGTACAAAAAGACTTCTTCGAAGTCTTTGCAAATTCGCTTGTGCGAATTTGTGGTGTTGCTGTTCTTAGCGGCAACTCTGATATCATATCATGCGTCGTTCGCTTTGTCAACAACTTTTTTAAAAACTTTTTCACCGTTTTTTAGGCTGTTAGAAAAGCCGTTTTTTTGCGGTGGAACTTTATACTATCACACAGGTAATGCAGTTGTCAACATCTTTTTTATTAATTTATTTATAATAGTAAGAGGACCAATTACTTATAATAATTTGAGCATCGATCGGTTCAATTCCTGTTATTTTACAAAGTTCATTTATTGCTTCTTTTTTCTTTCGTCTGCTCACGTATTTATCCACAGGCTTTAAACTCTCTTTAGCATACGTCACTCCATCAATGGTAATGACTTGCTGTGCTACAATTTCCTTGCGGGTTTTCTTACGAGGCTTTTGTCGTTTCTTGTTACGCACTCCACCAATAACAACAATAAGTATCCCCAATCCAAGACATATGACTGCGGCTTTTAGTTTTTGCTGACACGCATCCGGATTCAAAGGAATAAAGCACCTGTTTAATGCGTACTGTTCTATATCCTCATCAGAATCTAACACTCCCGATTTCGCAAACCAGTTTTTAAACTCATCGAATTGATAATCCATCATATTTTTTATACAACCCTGCACATGTACACTATGTACTCCCGGATTATCTACCATCTTATTATAAGCATCAACTGATTCTTCAGAAACTTCTATTCCGATATAATACACTTCGTCCGCAGATTCTCCATGCACGGGAAGAACATAATAGTATCGGGTTATTTTCTGATTGGAATATCGACTTACACGATTTGTCTGTGTCGCATATTGGTCCAAAACCACTTCTATGTCCGCTTCCACCAAATCAAAATATTGTATTTCATTAATATTGGTTTTTTCATCAGTCAAATTGATTGGTGGACGCATTGACGCAACAGCACCTTGCAGATTCCAAGCTCCCACCAAAAAACCTATAACAATAAAAAACCAGCCAATTCTCATTCCTGCATCATTCATATTCTTTTCTTCCGTATGTTTTATTTTATTATAAAAAAATCAAGAGCATCTGTCGATGCTCTTGATACCATTGGCAGCTAAACGGAGAAAGAGGGATTTGAACCCTCGCGCCGGTTGCCCGACCTACACCCTTAGCAGGGGCGCCTCTTCGGCCTCTTGAGTATTTCTCCATAATCCGAACTACGACTCTGCCAATATGCTATTAGTGTCACTTCTGTGACGCAAAGATTATTATACATAAAGATGACCTGTTTGTCAATTGCTTTTTTGGTATTCTTTTATTGCTGTTTCATACAGGTCATTTCCTTGTGAATCACTTACTACAATAACAGGAAAGTTTTCTACAGTTAATTTACGAATCGCTTCCGTTCCCAAATCATCATATGCAATCACTTCAGATTCTATGATAGACCGGGAAAGCAATGCACCTGCACCGCCTACTGCTGCAAAGTAAACCGCACCATTCCTAACAACTGCATCCTTCACTTCCTTGGAACGCTTCCCTTTTCCAATCATGCCGACCAAACCCATATCCAACAAAGAAGGTGCATATTTATCCATACGACTGGATGTAGTAGGTCCTGCCGAACCAATAGCTCTTCCTTCTCTGGCAGGAGATGGCCCCATATAGTAAATCACATTATTTTTCATATCCAAAGGTAAGCATTCCCCGTTTTGCAAAGCTTCATACATTCTTTTGTGTGCAGCATCTCTGGCCGTGTAGATTACGCCGGAAAGATAAACATAATCCCCGGATCGAAGACTCGACGCATCCTTTTTACTCATTGGCACATTAATATATTTATTCATAAAATATACATCTTTCCTAATTATTATATAATTCTTACGGCATGACGATTTACATGACAGCATATATTAACCGCCACCGGCAATCCGGCAATATGTGTAGGATATGTATTAATGTTAACCGCCAACGCCGTAATTCTACCACCCAGACCACCGGGCCCAATTCCTGATGAATTGATTTTCTCAAGTAGCTCCTCTTCCATTTCCATAATATAAGGAACAGAAGACCTTTCCTCCACCGAACGGGTAAGTGCCTCTTTTGCCATCAAAGCACATTTTTCAAAAGTACCTCCCACGCCAACACCTACAACCATGGGAGGGCATGCGTTAGGGCCGGCATCCTTAACTGCTGTAAGCACCGCTTCCTTGACGCCCTCTATGCCATCTGCCGGCTTTAACATAAATACACGACTCATGTTTTCACTGCCGAATCCCTTGGGCGCCACGGTAATCTTTACCCTGTCACCCTCTACTATTTTGTAATGTATAATTGCAGGGGTATTGTCTTTGGTGTTTTCTCTATGAATAGGATCTTTTACTACTGATTTACGCAGATATCCATCCACGTATCCGCGACGAACGCCTTCATTTACAGCATCCTCAAGCAAACCACCCTCAAAATGTACATCCTGACCAATCTCTAAAAAGATAACAGCCATTCCTGTGTCTTGACAAATGGGTATCATGTCTGCGCCCGCAATTTCCATATTATCCTGAAGCTGTTTCAGAATCTGTTTTCCAAGGGGAGCTTCTTCCTTCTGTAGCGCAGATTGTAGCGCAGTCCGCATATCATCAGAAAGAAAATGATTAGCCTCTATGCACATCTCCTTAATATTATCTGTAATAACCTGTACATCTATCGTTCTCATTCTGCCAGCTCCTGATTATCCCCTAATCTGATTTGCGACAGACTCCAGTTCATCCTGAGCGGACTCCCCCGGAACCCAATTAATCTGCTGACCATCATTGGCGTAACGGGGAATCATATGCATATGAAAATGCATTACCGTCTGTCCTGCAGATTCACCATTGTTCTGCACCAAATTCAAACCATCACATTGCAAGTTTGCTTTCATCTTTGCAGCAACCTGCTTTGCAACCGGCAAAACTTTAGCCGCAACCTCCTCCGGTAACTCATAAAGGTTATCTGCATGTGATTTGGGAAGAATTAATGCATGTCCCTTGGTCGCAGGAGCCAAATCCAATATTACACGAAAGCTCTCATCCTCATATATCGTCTTAGACGGAATCTCTCCATTGGCAATTTTACAAAAAATACAATCCTTATTCATTTCCGGCTCCTACCTTTCTTCAAATGCAAATACCTGATCCAGCATCCGCAAAATTTTCATATCACCCTTTGTGGTCATGGCTCCCGACATAAATGCTCTCTGGAATGTCATACGACCATTCACAATCTCTTCCATCGTTGCACGATTGGTGTTCATCATCATGTCCGGCTGTTCACAGCTACCATAGCTACAGTCCATATCCGGCCCTTTAATATCAAGCACAAGCCCACTCTTTTTCTCAGTAATATTTACAATGCATAACGCATGAAATCCTGCCATAGGTTTGTATATCCGCTTAAACTCAGAAACATATTCCGCTTCACTGTCACTGCCTTCCTGACTAAGCCTGTCTCTGAAAAAGCTTGCCAACTCCTGAATATCCTCTTTCTGTCGTTGCACATATACATCATCCGCAACGTACTGGGACAACTGTTCCGTCTCCTGAGGGGACAAATCGATTGTCTGAGACACTGCAACCTTCTGACGCACTGCCTGGTTGCTCGCAGGGAAACTCGCTGTATGCTGATTAATTGTGCGATACATATTCTCTGCCTTCTTCTCGATAATATGAGCATAATTCTCATTCATTTCCATGGCAACAGTATTTTCAATATACCCACAAATACCGCTACAAGGACGACCACCCAATATCTCCCATGCATTAGCCAGACTCAGTTTCGCCTCACGTTCTCCATAGGTTGTAGACATTACAATAGGGCACATGTATATTTGAGAAATACGCTCTTTATCGCCATAAAGCCAACAGGCATCCAGAAACTGCTGCATATACCCGCCGATACCGAACCATTCCACCGTAGTTGCCAGAATAATACCATCTGCATCCTTAAGCGTCTGCGGCAATGTAGGAATTGTATTCTTCAATTCATATAAGTTGTAACGTGTCACGTTTACACGCAACTCCTCCAAAACAGCCTGCATCTTGTTTATAACATAGCTGGTAGGGTCATCAATAAGTCCTCTTCCGCCGTAATAAATATGAATATTCAAATCTGCACCTCTCACATGACAAAATCTTTACTCAAATGTACCACTCTTTACCCCTCTACGTCAACCGCCAAACCATTACCGATAGATAAATAATACATTCCCAAACCTTATCTCATCATCCTCTTCCAGTCTTCGTTTTTCATAAGGTTGCAGACGTAATCCATTCTTAAATGTCCCATTTGTAGAATTTAAATCTTCCAAATAGATATAATCCCCCTGCCTATATATTCTGGCATGCAATCTGCTGACACTATCATCCTCCAGTACCAAATCCGCTTCTTCCCTATGCTTTCCTATTACAAAAACATCCTTCTCTATTTTTGTAACAATTCTACCATCCGGAGCATATAACTTTCTCACGCCAAAATCTTCCTGCTGCTCTATGTAAACAGTCTTTCCATACTCCTCATCATATTCCTCTCCATACTCCGGCTCCTCAGCCACGGCCCTCCCTTCCATCGACAGCGCAATTGTTTCTTTATATAAATTCTGTCGGGAAACTTTATTTCTCCTCACAAACCCCAGTTTCTCCCAGAAACTTTTTTTCTTCTGCACCTCTTTTACCCTTACATTCTCCGCCGGTTCCGCAGGTGCTATCGGCTCCGGCTTCGAAAAAAGTTCTTCCTCTCCAATCGTAGTAACTCTTTCTACATATCCTGTGCGCTTCACAGAACTTTCACCCTTCTCAAGACACTTTACATCTTCAAATATCTGCTCCTGCAAATACACCTCTCCATATTTCTCATACTGTTCATACACGGAATACATACAATTTACCAATTGTTGATCCTTGTAATCCATATGCTCCAACACAAATTCCAGAAGTTCGTCAAATCCACTCTCCTCTTCATTATAAGGCAAATACAGAAAGAAAAAATTACGACTCCCCAAATCCTCAAAAATCTGTTGTGGATAGACTAAAATATTCTTTTCGTCCAACAGAAATCTACCAAGTTCCTGCCGCACCTGCTCATAGCTCCAAAAGAAATCCCTGACCCACCCACGATCTATGGACTGCTTTGCATATAGTTGTGCCACATTTTGTCTGGAAGTGATGTCATAATACAAATATGCTTCTCCGTTAATATATCTCAAACTACAAGGAAGCAACCCCCTGATACCACCTCGTGTGAGGATGCAATACTGATATCTCTGTTCATCCGGTTGTTCCTTTAAACGAACTCTTTCATAGTTACTCTGTAAGCTTCTGATAAATTCTGTCTCCAACATTTACTTTCCTCCCATAATCTTTTTGCAATTTCTTATGAATTGAACCGGCTCAATCCTATGATTTTCATATGCAATTTGACTTTGCCATACCGAATCAGCCTGCCAAAATACAAATCTCTTGAATGGAAACTCTAATTCTCCGCTTCGTTCCACCCGCACACGATTTCCTTTTATCATTACCTTTATATCTCCCAACTCCCACGCAAGGAACCGTTCATCTGCCTGCCTCGACTGTGCAACAATTCTTGCTACAATTTTTTCACTTTCCGTAAGCTGAAATGTGCATCCACGCATAGCAAGCTTTCCAACATTTTGCTCCATCAAGCACCTGTCATACTGAAAAAATAACAGATACATTACCAGCAACACCACCCCAAAAACCATAGGCAATACTAACGCCGCCTCCACGGTCAGATATGCCTCTGCCCTTCTGCAAATACCTTTATTTTCTTTGTCCATAGCTCATCCTCCTCTCACAAACAGCCCCATCAAATATGTTATTGTCAAAAACGGCAGATATGGCAACCTGCTATTTTTGGTTCCTTTCCGAAACATCAGCACCGCTATACACCAGAAAGACATTATCATCAGACTAATACACAGCATTCCCCAGCATTTTTTATATCCCTCAAGCATTCCAACTGCCAAAAGGGCCAATCCGTCTCCATATCCCATTTTTCGAGTGCTATAAGCACACAACAACATAAACACACCCGGGCTCAATCCCAACACGGCTGCCAAAACAATTCTTTGCCAATCCTGCGAAACATCAAAACAATCTCTCACAACCAAAACAACTGCAAGTAAAGTCCCCACGTCAAGCAAAACTAATGGCACTTTCTGTTGCCTTCCGTCAAATACACTCAAAGCAACCAAATAGCCTGTCAATACAATTTCTTTCATCTCATCCACCTCTACCTTACACACCTTGAACACGACCTATATCTTGTTTCAGCCTGTTTTTGTGGCATTGTGTAAATTGTGCGTTTTAACCCCGGGCAGCCTCTATCCTTATGATAAAAATCTCCTTCCCTGGCAATATACACCGTTTGAGCATACAAAACCCCACTACACTTTGAACACGCTGTGTATCTGCCACCATTTTCATTTCTCTCCGAAAAAGCCTCCATAAGTGACACTTCCCGTATATCAAGCTTCAGATGAGTACAATCAGACCTTGCATGATAAACCTCTGCATTTTCTACAACATATACTACATTCTTTAAATCAGCATCTGTCTTACCGTTGCCCACATCATATCCGGTCCACAATCGACCATAGTATCGATTACACATTCGAAATGGTTTTACAAAAGGAATTTCAAATGCAGGCGACACCTCATAAGTCATCACAATGTCAAGCACATCACCCGCCACTACCAAATCTCCATTGCCCACCACATCACTTTCCCAGAAGTGCAACCCATCCGCACCATGGCTAAGCGGAGAATCTTCTAAATACTCTCTTCCTGTATAATCTACGACCTGTCCTTTTACATATGTATAGGTCAATGCAACATCTCCTATATCTGCCCACCATGCACGCTCTGACTCCTCTTTCACAGATTCATCTATTACACCGGCTTCTTTTCCAACATAACCATATACACACATCTGATTACCCGTATCCCAGAGCGCCAACTGCAAATTGCCATGCAACCGTATCATCTCTATTGCACTTCCCATATTCACAAAAAAGAAAAGAAATAACGGTAAAACCATTGCCGCCTCCACCGTCATCCCCGCATCAAGGTAACATTTCAAAAAGGCAGACAGTGATGCCCTCTCTATGAAATTGCCAAAAAAGAGGGTGTTTTTACGCTTTGGAGAAGGCCTGTTTAGGTTATTTGTCAATTTTTGGCAGACATTCCATAAAAAAGGCATCACCATCCACCTCCCTGTTTTTATTGTGTACTGTATCCCTTTTGCCTTGTTATTTCACACTCATATCCGTATACGCTTTGCATTTTGACTGTTACCTCCACACAATCTACACATCCATCCAACCTAAAATTTTCATTCCCCGTTGTAGATCGTATATCCGCTTCAATCATGTTCATTGCACGCATGGTAAGCTTGTCCTTATTTTCTAAAAACATAAATATGCGTAAATAATCTGCATAGGATAATCCTTCTTCAGAAAAATAATCTTCAACATCCATATCGAAATTCAATGCCTTGTCCAGATTGTAATGCCATGTATCAGAACTTTTCATGAGGGGTATCCGGCCACCTCCCATAATGCATTTGACGTCATAAACACTTTCCGCAAACGACCACCCCATTAAGAGTATCCATTCTAAAATCTCCGCAGCCTCCGGTATTCCCATGACCGTTGCCAGAAGTGCCGCCAAACCTTCCACTATCATGCGATTATCCTGATCGGCGACAATATAACTAAGATTTGCGACCTCTCGTACAGCAAATATAGAATTGATTACACTCCGAAGATTCTCTCTGTCCGAACCATTTCCGGAAATTAAATACTCTACCTGATAGGACAGAGCATCCCCCTCAGACTCAGCACCATAATATCCCATGTACCGAATCAGATATTCCTGAAAAAAGAAGCGTTCCAGTAACTCTTCTGCTTCCGAAGTCTCTTCCCATCTCATGTTGCCTCTGTTAAGACTACCTGCTGCCGCCCGAGACTCTATAAGATTTTCAAAAACAATACTCTTATCCGACAGTTTCGACGAATCAACCGCCCAGGAAAGCACACCTTCACCTCGCAATTCTTCAAGCCATGCCGTAGGATTTTCCACATCCACCGTCTCCCATTGTGTTTCAGAAATCCAGATTTTATCACCGTCATAACTATCCAATTCCTCATCAAGCTTGCGTTTTTCCTCCGCAATATCCCTTTCCGTCAATTGTTGTGATTCAACAATCATCATCCAACCCTTCATGTCATCGAGTACAGTTAAATTTGTATCATCCCAAACTGCCTCAGCCGCCCTTCGCCTAAAAACTGCCCCATTCCCATCCGTCAACAACAATGCTTTTGTTATCTGCGCCTCATTTAACGACATCCCACAAAAATCTCTGTACAAAAGCCAATCTAAAAACACATCATCCGTGGACACATTTTTCTCTATATAGCCCTCTAAATGTTTCCCGGTCATCGCAATCTGCGGCAAAGAGGTGCCATAGGAAGAGTCTATTGCGAACAAATTGTATTGTTCCATTAGCTCCCTATGATATTCTGCAAAGATACTGTTTAATCCAATATCAGTAACACACTCTGCCTCAAGAAAAATTGCATTTTGTCTCACCCCTTCAATGAGCGCCAGACAAAGAGAGAGGATGAGTGTCAGCGTCAGTGTTAAATACACTGTTAAGTAACTTTTTATCCCCTGAACCCTATTCGTCATTTACCCACTCCTCTCCTTTATCTGCATTACCTCAGACAATTAGAACTTATTTGTCTGTTTGGTAATCTTAGAGAAAATAGATTCCACAATATCTGTAATATTTTCTTTGAATATCAGCACCAGACCAACAAGCACAACAATGATAAGAATAATTTCCACAGTGCCCATACCATCCTCTTCTGTAATCAACTGTCTCCAATTTTTAAGTTCTAATCCTTTAACTTGTTTCATAATTTTCTCCTTCTATAAGCCCATGGAACTTAATGCCGGCAACATAACCATCACCATAACCACAGCCAACATCATAACCATGGGAATCAACAGTTTCGTAGAAGCTTCCTCTCCCAACTTTCTTCCCGACCGGATACGCTCAGCCAATGCACGGTCCGCTTCCTCCTGAAGTCTTGAAAGCAAGGAACTGCTTCCCTTTTTCAAATTCTGTGTAAGCAATGTACTGAGTCGGATATATTCCTGCACACCGGTTCGTTTCCCGAACCGTTCATACGCTTTACTTTCCGGCACTCCCGCCTCTAATTCCCGGCAAGTATAGAGCATCTCTTCATAAGCAGGAGTTTTTCTCTGCTCATACTCAGCGGCAAGCTTCCTGAAAGCGCCTTGCAAAGTCATCCCCGCTCCCAAATAGAGTGCAAGTTTATGTACCACATCCGCATATTCCCGCTTCATGTGTTCTCGCCGCTCTTCTATTTTTTGATGCAGGTCTTTATCTCCTAACCAATAGACCACCACACTCACCACCAATGCTCCGGCCCACAAAAGCATGCTATTATCCTCGACTACACGCCTCCATTGAAGCTCTGTATCCTGATAGCTTTGCGGCAATGTCCAAACAGCATTCGTTCTGGTAGCCTCCTGCGAGAAAATCAACTCCTTTTCCAGCTCATTATGCCTCCTTTCTTCAGGCGTTATAATTTGAGCTGGCACACAAACCGTCAAAACTTCCTCCCACTCCTGCTCTTCATAACTGATTAATGCCCGCAAATGTACCTCCTGTGCCACATCATCTGCCGCAACTACCCCTGAAGAACTGACACAATCCGATGTATCACTTCGCCATTCCAGTAAAAAAGGATATCCTTCGTAGCTCTCTAAAAGCCTCAAATCTTTGGTGACACGATTAAGAGATTCATTTTCACCCATAATGAGTCCGGGAAGCGTTTCACAAAACTCCTGATATGAGCTTTGCAGTTCATCGTCCGTCATACGAATCGGTTGCATCTCAATTTCGAATTGCTCAGACTTACCCTCAAGCACCGTCTCCAATTCCACTATCATCGCTTCGCCCGAAAGCTCTTCTCTTGGGATTTCATTACCTTTAATTTCACGCTCATCCTCTGCCCGCACAGCCAACACTCCCGCAAGCACTGCCCCTGCAAAGACAATAACGAAAGATTTTTGCAGCTTCCGGACACCATACCGGCGACACAGGACCTCTAAATTCTCCCCGGGATACAACTGCGACAAATCGCCTCTCACCTGCCTGTTTACTCCGTTTCCCTTGCGATTCAGCACATCATACAGCCATCCCGCCAGCCAATCCAACCCCTTCAAATTCATCTCTCCTATCCGATTTTGTCAGCTATCTGTTGTAAAATACGGTCTCCCACAACATATGCCGCCAGATAAATCACCAGGCAGACCGTCATGACAGCTATCCCCTGCAAATTATGATACAACTCATCAAAATACCCGGGATAACTACTGCCTACATAAATCAAAATTCCGAAGGGCATGGCCTTCATGATATTCTGCTCCATCTGTCTGCCGCTGAGCATGGTCTTAATCTCTTGCACGGCATCAATTCGTCTGCCGATTGCCACTGCCGTAGTCTCAATAATCTCCGGAAGCCTTCCGCCACTCTTTTTTGCAATTATAAAGACCTGCGCAAACTGCATAATATCATCACTGCCACTTCTATGAGCCAAATCTGTCAAAAGCTCCTGAAGCGTAATATTAATTACAAGCCCTCTTCTGATATGCTCAAGCTCCCTATAAATAACGGATTTCTCACCGTATAAAAGCTTCATATCATTCCGACTTTCCACAAATGCATTTTCCACCGCATATCCGGCCTTTAAAGACGCTGCTACCGACAAAATACACTCTTTAAATTGACAGTTTAATTCTTCTTTGACCCGCTCCACCTTACGCACTGTCTCCATTCTAAAAAACAGCACTCCCACAACCGTCAGCGGAATTACCGCCCAAATGCTACGATAGAAAAAGTAAGCTAAGACACATACCACCAATACCGATTTAGCCACGGAACCAAGCAAATCACCCGCTGTCCACTGCATCTTTTGGTAGTCCCGCTGCGATAAGTTTGTATTCATTCATAAGCACCCCCTTTCTCTGCAAACATCCTTGAATCCGACCGGCCTCGTCTTCTCCTGCCTCTCGGAAAATATACAACGGATTAAGCTGAATACAACCATCTGCATAACCTGTCACCTCCATAATCTCCAATACTCTGCGTGACTTATCCCTTAGTCTTCCCAGATGCACAATTACATCCAAACCTGCTGCAATCTGCTGGCGAATAGCCGACAGCGGAATATCCATACCCATAAGCACCATATTTTCCAAACGGGAAAGCATATCTTCTGCACTGTTGGCATGGCCGGTGGACATACTACCATCATGCCCCGTATTCAGACACTGCAACAAATCAACAGCCTCCGCTCCTCGGACCTCACCTACAACAATCCGATCAGGTCGCATACGAAGGGCCGAACGAATCAACTCACGTATGGTAATCTCCCGGCACCCTTCCACATTGCTGTTACGGGTTTCAAGTCGCACCAAATTGGGAATTCCCTGCAATTGCAGCTCTGCACTGTCCTCAATTGTAATCACACGTTCCGCACAGGGTATGTAAGCAGATAACGCATTTAGAAAAGTGGTCTTGCCACTACCGGTTCCGCCACTGATAAAAAGGTTGTAACCGGACTTGACCAGTTTCTGCAAAAATCCTGCCGCCTCCTTGGTAATTGAACCGATATCCACCAGCCTGTCCATGGTGATAGGTTTATCCGAAAATCGCCTGATTGTTACAATCGGTCCATTTAACGCAACCGGATTCATAACAATATTTACACGGGAACCATTTGCCAGACGGGCATCCACAATAGGCGATGCTTCATTTACCACTCGATTACATCCCGCCACAATCCGCTGAATCACATCCTGCAGTTTTTCTATGGATTCAAAACACACATCTGTCTGTCCAAGAATTCCGTCCCGCTCTATAAATATAGGCTCAGTCCCATTAATCATGATTTCCGTAACACGCACATCCTCCACAAAGCTTTGTAAGACATCCAGCCTTCGAAGAGAGTTAAAAAGCTCCTGCTTAAGATTCCTGCGATAATCCACAGAATATAGGCTCAACTCCTCATTTTCCAATAAGACTTCATCAATAAATTCCTCCACTTCCTCATCAGTATAGTCTCTTGCATAATTCATCTGCTGTTGTACCAGGCCGAGCAATTTTTGCTTATGTATCTTACAATCCACCTCATTCTCCATCGTGTGTCACCACCTCCAACTCCTGTATCATGACTCTGACAAAATCAGCCATCTCTCCTCTGGTATATTGCGCCAGTTCTTCCGGAATTCTTCGCACCTTGGGGACCAGACATTTGCAAGTTTTATCCAACACATCTTTATATTCATAGGTGGTCAGAATCCGCTCATATTCTGCAAGCTTCCCTTGAGCCACTCCGTCCTCACCCGTCAAAGTAAATACCTTTGTACAAAATCGCAGCAAATCAAACAACCCTTGCATGCTTTCGCTCAAATCCAAAATAACAATTTCGTAATTTCCCAACGCCCCTATTCTCTCCAAGAGACGAATCCATTCCTTAGGTTTAACTGTTATCAGATTCTGACCTGATTTCATGGGCGGCACATAATCCAAATTGCCCAAATGTTTTACCATCGCCTGAAGCCGAATCTTGAACTTGTCATCATCCGTCATGAGAAAATACAGCAAATCCGCCAAATCTCTGTCGCCAACTTCTGCTCCCAATTCACACAACCCTACGTAATGCTCAAAATTTAAATAAAGTGTCTTATAATTTGCAGCCAGCATCTGAGCCAATGTCAGTGCAAAAGTCGTCTGTTTGCACCTTCTTACCGGGGAATACAGTCCCACGAATCGCACACCATCCGGCCGCTGTAATCCCGGCAAAACTGCTTCCGCCACCTCCAGATATACTTCCAACAAACTTTGCAATACATTCTGTGCCTGTTGGTACTTATCAATATTGACAAACTGTTCCCATTGTTTTAATCCGCTCTCATTTAGAATGACTGTCCGCAAGGGCTTTAACGAAGCCAATCTTTCCTGATAAGTCCGTTCAGACACAGCCATTACATCTATGTCCCGGTCCCTTTCCTTACGCAGAAGTTCATCCACATCCGTGTAAGTATGTATTTTCCATGGAAGCTCCTTGTGAGTTCTGATAAACTCTGTCATAAGCTGTGCATACTCTTCCTCTCTATCGCACAACACCAAAATTGATTCTTTATTTTCTTTCATCAATAAACTCCTCCCAAATATAGCAACACACTACACAAAACAGGCCCGGACATACAGACTCCTCGAAGCCTTCTGCCATCCTTTTCAGGCAGATAAAGCTGCCACTTACCACTGCGTGCCACCGAAACACAATAGGAACAAAAATAAGATGCCCTCTCTCTTACATTGCCTTCTTTTAATATTGGAATCACCGAAAAAACTGCCGAAATCAGCATAGACATAAACAGAAACAAGAAAATTTTGGATACAGGAAAGTACCCTGCACAGACACTTAACAGCTTAACATCGCCACCTCCCAGACCTCCAATCCGAAAAAGCGGATACAGCATAAGCAAAACAACCACCATCACCAGAAAATACCGTCCCAAACCACTCAGACTACACTTCTGATAACACTTAATCATTCCCCCAAAAGCAATCCCCACAGGAAAAAGATTGGGAATCTTCCCTCTCGCATAGTCGAAAATACAGACTATCCCGAGAACGGCACACAAAACAACCAAACTACCATCTCCTTTACAGTATATTAAATTTTAAAAACGGATAGCGGGACGAACCTGTCCCAATTGAAATGAAAGTAAATTTAAGAAGTAAAGTCATTATAGCACAAATAATCCTTCTGGCAAGATAAAAAACAAAAAAATATTATTTTTGTTGATTTTTTATAAAGAATGATATATTCCCAATCCATAAAGGGCCAAAAACCCCGGAAATCCAAGGATTCCAGATGTCAAAACAGTCACAACATTAATACCTACCCCAAGAGAAATTCCTGCAGATGCCAGCGCAGAATTCACAAAATACATTGCAATTGTTCCCAAGATGCTACGCATAGCCACATTCAGAAGCCACTCCATTCTCCTGCGCACAACCCCCATAATCAGTACAACTGCACACGCTCCCATAATCAGCATCATTCCCACAGAATTTTCCATATTTAAACTCCTCTTTACCACCCGTCCAAAAGGGGAAATCTTTACAGTCTATGTGAATAATATATAAAAATTCCTCTTTTGGTATATTTTGTTTATTCATGACCTATACTGATAACAAATTATCCCGAAACCATTATGGATAGGAGAAACCTATGAAAGTTTTTTATAAGCAAAGCATGAATTCCGTAATTCCTGTAGAAGAAGAGTTGACAACCTTAAATCTGAAGGATTCCATAGAAAAAACCCGACAGGCTTTAGAAATTGCCTACTCGGGTTTTAACAACGCTCTCGATACAGATTTAATCGACAGCTATATTTACGAAATCAATGCACTGCAAAAGCGTTATAATCATTTGACCGCCCTTGCAGAGGCTTCTGTTGCGCCGGAAACCGAAACCTTATACACGCATTCCCCGATTCGAACCCTGGTCAGCCATGTTTTCGGTTAAGTCATTGCGACCGTAGGTCAATCCGGCATATACCGTCTGGGAATTGCCCATAACAGGACCATTTTCATTGGAAGGAGCAATCTGTGCATAAGCATCCCGCAGAGGAATTATCACCTTGCAAATCTCGTCAAGGGCTCCTTCCTTACCCGCCTGTGCATGTACCAGCTTTCTAAGACAATAAAAGTAAAGCTTTCGCAAATTTACAGCCGGCTCATACCTCATATCCAAAGATTCCAAAAGTTCATTCAGAACATTTCTTGCTTTACGCACATCTTCTGCCAGGGCAATATTATCCCCCCTAAAAGAAGCTTCTTTGGCCTCCTCTATATATTCCAATAACATTTCATACAGAATAACAACCAAATCTGTGGAGTTTGCCTGTGTAACACGCAGAGTAAACTGCTGTATTCGTTCCTTCGTCATATGCTCATCCTCTCTTTTTGCATTAATCATCTAAAACAATTACTGCAAAAGCTGAAGAACCTGTGAAGGTCTTTCATTTGCCTGCGCCAGCATGGAGGTACCGGCCTGAGTCAGCACCTGCGCCGTGGTATAAGCTGTCATCTCCTCCGCCATATCCACATCCATGATGCGGGAATATGCAGAAGTCATATTCTCACTGGTGATGTCCAGACTGTTCTCTGTGGACTCGAGACGATTCTGGTAAGCACCCAGTTTGCCGCGCACACTTGATACATACTGAATAGCACCATCCAGACGTTCAATCGCTTCATCTGCTCCCTCAGACGTGCTTACATCAAGATCTTCAATCCCCATGTTCTGAAGGGTTACTGCAGGAATTTCAACTTCCAATATCTGGCCTTCGTTGGAACCAATCTGCAGACGCATGGAACCGATACCTGTCACATCCACTTCCAATCTCTGATAACTGTCAACCTGTTCGGGAACCTCCAAGGTCAATTCAAATCCCTCACTGTTTCTGATGGTTACCAGTTCATCCTGCATCTCTACCTTACATCCATCAGGAAATCCTGCGCCCAAGTTAGCAGATGCTTCTAACTCTCCTTTTGCATTTCTTGACACAGTCAAATCCAGCGAATACATTGTAGCCGTTGTTTCCGAACTGTACGAATTCACTTTTACATTATTATTGTTGGTGAAACCCTTAGCAGCAAATTCTCCATTTAAAAGTTTCTGTCCATTGAACTCTGTGTCATTGGATACTCGGGTGATCTCCTCTTTCAGCTGTGCAATCTCTTCCTGAATTGTCTCCTTATCCAGCTCAGTCAAAGTATCATTCGCAGCTTTTACAGACAACTCATTCATACGCTGCAACATGGAAGCAACCTCTGTCAGCGCACCGTCTGCAGTCTCAATAACAGATACACCATCTGCTGCATTCTGATTGGCCACGGAAAGACCCTTTATCTGCGCATTCATACGTTTCGCCATAGCAAGACCGGCAGGATTATCCTTTGCGTGATTGATTTTATATCCGGAAGATAATCTCTCCAGAGACTTCGCTAACAAAGAGTCGTTATTAGCCAGCGCATTGTTGGACAACATAGCGGATACGTTATAATTAATTCTCATATGCTACCTCGCTTTCTTCTTACCATCGAAGAATTATCTGATTGCCTGTAAAAAAAGCTTTGCAACATGATACAGCGTTCCGTTATCCGGGGAAGTCCCCTCCCCTTGGCTGCTACTTTCCGACGTCCCTGTCAAATTTATGTTTCCTCTGCTTACCACAGGTAATTTTGTTGCTTCCAATTCCAAGGAAGCATTTTCGTTTATCAAGTTATAAAATATATCGGATGCTTCTTTCAATTTCGTAACCTCCGCAGAGGTTTTTCCCAGAAGATAACCCTCCACACGACTGCCATTCACCTGCAAATGTGCCTCCATATGGGCTGCATTTCCCTCTTCCCGGGAACCCATATCAACGGAAATAGAAACTGTTCCCTTCGTCACTGTACCACTTTCCATGGTCAGGTGTACCAAAGCTTGCTCCTCTCCCACATACATGGGAATGAAATATTCCTGACTCTGAGACAGACTGCCCATAATACCAAGCTGTCGGTGAGTGGTCTGCATCAGACGCACGTCCAGACTGGTTTCAACACCGTCAAAGGTGAACTCTTCCACCTGATTCTGCATCTGCCAAATCACTTCTCTGTAGCTTTCGTTAAACTCATTCGGACGATCAAGCTGCTCCCACAAATCATGGGCCTTGTTTACTGCATCTTTGGTGTCCTCTACACTTCCCCGCAACTCTTCTGCCTTTTTGCGAAGCGTTTTAAAAGGATTCTCCTCTCCCTGCACAAGCGACCAGGCAGCCAACAGATTTGCACCACTTACGGGAACTTCTCCACGTTCAAGCATTGCCGGAGCTGCCTCATTCATCTTGACAACCTCACGAAGCTGGTTTAGCTTCTCACGCTCATAACCGCCCATAATCTGCTCTGAAATGGAAGATGACTCACCCTTTTTAACCAGTTCCTTCAACATTCCAAACTCATCCGTTGCACGCACATCCATATGCCTAAACTTCCCACTTCTGACTGCAGACAAAAGATTTGCAAACTGAAGCTCTGCCTGTGCGTTTACCACGGCACCAATAGCCGCTCCATCCTTTTTCTCTATCTGATGTAGCAGACGATATACGCCAATATAGCTTTCTTTTTCTGCATCCGTAATCTGGTTATTTCGTTCAAGACCATACAGATATCGGCTATAACTTTCTGCTTCATTTTGATATTCCTGTGGAAGATTATCAAAATATTGATTCAAGTCACTTAAACTTGCCTCCAAAGGATTTACACCATCACGAATCATTTTAAGGGTGGCAGCCGGAGTCATTTTCTCTATTAAATTGCGCACCTGTGTGTCAGCATTCTGCACACGATTATAATTCTCCTTAGTAATCTCCATCTGATTATAGCCGAGGATACGAACAATCCGATTGTTGGCTTCGGTGGGCTCCAACCCCAACTCTTTCACCAGCTCCTCAACGTTACCAAAGGCCTTACGAATATTGTCACCCAAATCTGCTCTGGGAGCCGTCATCAATGCCTCATAGCTCTCACCGGCCCTTATATAGGTCTGCTTAAGGGTAACACCCTCTGCATGAAAATGAGACAAAACAGCGGAATTTCGAACTGTACCAAGGAGCTGTGCGGGCAGTCCCGGCAACTCCTGCATTACCTGATTGGTCTGATTCCAATTCTGATACTTGGAAACCGCCTCTGCATCATCAGGAAAATAACTGTCAGCTACTTCCCCTTCTGCCTTGCGAAGCGCCCGAATTAACGCCTCCATGGGCTCCGTATCAATGGCAAACCCGCTTTTTAACAGCTTTACATTTACCTCAGCCGTCATGCGAAGTCGAATTTCCTCTAACTGCTTTCTGGCAGTGATGTCAGACACATTTACGAATTCTTCTGCCTCACCCAACCATTTCACAGTCACCTCTACCGCTTTTTCATAAATGCTGCGCTGTTTGGCATCCATGGACAGATTACCATAAATCGGGGACTTGCCCTCTGCAATTGCTCCGGTGACTGCCTGTGCAAAAACTTCTTCCGTTACGGGCACTATTGCATCTTTTAAACGTGACAGCCGCTGCAGACTCTCCTCTGTAAGCGGAAGACGGTTTGACAGAAGCCACTTGGCCTCCTGACGATTCTCGTCATTTACTTCATATCCGGCCTGTTCAAGCACCTGGTCTATCTGCTTTGCCAAATTTTCATCAATGGGATATGCGCCTGCATTTGCTACGTTTGCACCACTGTTCTGAGCAAGGTAAAAATTGGCAATTTCCGGTTCCAGATTATTATCTACCATATACTGATAGGTGCCCTCTGTAGGCGCACTAAGCTGTGATGCCATTTGCCATGCCTTACCCACCGAATCCACATTTTCCTGCGTCATAGGAATGTCCGCCTGCGCAAAACTACGAGAAATAGACTGTGCCAGCGCATCACTGCCCACTGCTGCCGCCAATGTTTCCACATCCAAATCATCGGTGTAACCTGCAATATGTTGTCCACTGCGAACCAATTCTGCCTTGATTTTATCCACAATCGTAACCGCTTCTTCCGGATTCATTTCAGAAAAATCAAAGCCTTCCTCAGAAAGCTTCTTATAATCCTCATCAGACATTGTATGTGACATTAATGTCATATAATCCCGAGCAATTCCCACATCGGTAAATGTAGCCTCCTGCTGTAAATCCGCAAAAGTCTTGCTCTTCTCTTTACCCTCTCGCAACTCATCAAGAGCCCCCGGAATACGAAAATTTCTGTCAGAAAAGTCCACATTTACTGCACCATTCGAATTATGTGTCACTTTATCTTTGCTATAAGCTATTTGACTTCCCTCTATGCACTCCCCCTGATGTAAAACAGAGGTCCGATTTTGATTATTCTGGCTCTGGAATGATATATTCATGCAATTCTCCTTCTCATTCAAACTGCTGATATTTGTATAGAAAAAAGGCGAGTGCAACTTGCACTCACCTTTTATTTCGGTATAAATTCAATTTTTCTTAACCTGTCAGAATTTGTACTTCTTAGAACTGATACACCACAGCACAGTAAGGCGGCAAATCCAGCTTGATGGAATACTCCTGACTGTGGCAGGGTACCTTGTCTGCGTTAATTTCTGCAGGAACCTCGTTGCCCCAACCGCCAAACCGCTCTTCATCGCTGTTTGCAAGTAACTTATATTTTTTCTTCTTGGGCACGGGCACCATGTAATTCTCCCATTTGATGGGAGTCATATTCATAATAAAGAGCAGGTTATTCTTGCCGGTAGAGGACTTACGTACAAAAGAATACACACTTCTGTCCTTGTCATCTGCATTCATCCACTCAAAACCGTTCCAGTTATTATCAAACTCATACATGGCAGGGTACTTTCGATAAATGCCAAGAAGCTCCTTTACCCACTCATGCATGCCCTTGTTACTCTTCTCACCAAGAAGGAACCAATCCAGTTCTCTTGCCTCGCTCCACTCACGCTCCTGGCCGAAGTCCTGTCCCATAAACAAAAGCTTCTTGCCGCAATGACCGAACATGTACGCATATCCTGTACGCAGGTTGGCATATTTGTCCACCATGTAACCAGGCATCTTATTCACCATAGAACACTTCAGATGCACCACCTCATCATGAGACAACGGCAAAATATAATTCTCACTCTCGTTATAGCTCATAGCAAAGCTCATGGCATAATGATTGCCCTTTCGATAAATAGGGTCGAGCTTCATATATTCACAGAAATCATGCATCCAGCCCATATTCCATTTAAAGGAAAATCCTAAGCTGTCCGTTCCGATATCTCCGGTTACATCAGGCCATGCAGTGGACTCCTCCGCAATGGTAAGGAAGCCGGGATAAGTACCACGGATTACAGAGTTTAAATGCTTAAAAAATTCAATTGCTTCCAGGTTCTTATTACCGCCATACTCATTAGGCAGCCACTGACCGTCACGCTTACCATAATCCAGATAGAGCATGGAAGCCACTGCGTCCACACGAATACCGTCCACATGGAACTCCTTAAGCCAAAACAGTGCGTTTGCAATCAGGAAATTTTTTACCTCTGTCTTGCCATAATTGAAAATTTTGGTACCCCAGTCGGGATGCTCTCCTCTACGGGGATCGGGATGCTCAAAAATACAGGTTCCGTCAAACTCACCCAGACCGTGGGCATCTGTTGCAAAGTGAGCAGGCACCCAGTCCAGAATCACACCCACACCGGCTTTGTGAAGCTCATTCACCAGATACATAAAATCCTTGGGTGTGCCGTAGCGGGCGGTAGGTGCGTAGTAGCCTGTCACCTGATAGCCCCATGAACCATCAAAAGGATGCTCCGCAATACCCATAAGCTCTACATGAGTATACTTCATTTCCTTCATATATTCCACAATACGCTCGGCAAATTCTCTATAATTGTAGAAGCCTTCCTCTGTACCATTATCAGGATGCTTCATAAAGGAACCAATATGACACTCGTAAATTGCCATGGGCTCCTTGTTCATATCTTTCTTGTCTCGCTCCTCCATCCACTTCTGATCCTTCCAGACAAAGCCCTCCAAATCAGTGACAATGGATGCGGTTCCCGGGCGATACTCTGCATAGTTGGCAAAGGGATCTGCCTTATAAAGCTTTCTCCCATCCTTAGCAGTAATCAAAAATTTGTATAATTCACCCTCGCCGATACCAGGCACAAATAATCCCCAGATGCCTCCCGGTCCCAGAAGTTCCATACGGTGTGCATTTTCATCCCAACCGTTAAAATTGCCAACCACATGAACATCCTCCGCATTAGGTGCCCAGACTGCAAAAAACACACCATCTTTGCCGTCCTCTGTGGACAGATGCGCACCCAGCTTTTTATAAATATCATAGTGAGTTCCCTGAGCAAACAGATATTGGTCCGCCTCAGAAACGAAAACCTTCTCTCTCATAGCTGTTCCTCCTAATTGGAATTATACGAAATCTTTCTCGGTAATAATAATCATGTCCTCTTCATCATAACGCTTCGAGAACAAAATACTAAAGAAATGACCGGGTGTCTTGCGGTTAGCCCGACGAATAGCATCATCCACCATCTCTTGAACTTCCGCCGTCGTCACTGCATGGTCTATTGTCTGACGCTGTTCAATGCAGGTATGCAATGCCAGTACCCCCAAATCATCGATGGCATATTCCTGCTCCTTGGCATACTTTTTACCAAACTCAACCAATGCTTTATTACTTAAAGCTTTCACATCCACTCTCGCAGTGAACATGTCCTGTAAATACTCATTTTCCCGCAGGAAGCGGTTCATAATCTTGACATCATCCAACAGAACAATAATGATTCCAAGACTCTCCTTCTGAAGAACCTTATACAAAGTCTGTACCGTATTCTCCTCCATGTCACAGGCATCCTGAACAATCAGTGCGCCGTTTTGCAACTTGGTTAATGTCTCCTCTACATCCTTATGATTCAGACCCTGACCGGAAATCTTGGCAACCTTTCCCGAGAAATTACTGTCCTCAGCCTGAACTTCGCGAATCATGTTCTTAGCCAATGTCAGAATGTCCATTCCGGACTCACCGGTAATAATCACATTTCCGGTGTAAGCAGCAAGTGTAATCTCGTCCACCGCCCGTACAATCTGATCTGCAATAGCACGATTCTGAACGTACTCACCGTAAAGCTCCTTCTCATCCTTTGTCATGGGACGAGCCTTGGCAGAAGCGTTAGCAGGCGCTTCCTCCGTTTCAGCAACTTCCTCTTCTGCTTCACTCGCTTCCTCTACAAGCTCAGTTTCTTCGATTACAGCCTCTTCCTCTTCTGCCGTCTCCTCTTCAGCCTCGTCTGCGCCATTGTATTCCTTAATCATTACAAACTCGCGGACATCTTCCTCTGCCTCTGCAGTTTCCTCCACTTCAGCAATTTCCTCGACCTCATCAGATTCTTCCGCAACATCAGTTTCCTCGATTTCCTCAGACTCTGCAATAACTTCTGACTCGTCTGCTTCCTCTAAGACTTCCTCAACAACTTCTTCAATTTCCTCTACTTCGTCAGTCTCTGTCAATTCAGCAGTCTCTTCTTCCGTCTGGTCCGCACTCTTCTCTAACTGCTCTAAAAGTCCGTCACGCACAGCCGCCTCAAACTCAGTAAACATATTTCCGGTCTGTTGAAGCACACGCTGACGCACCTCTTCTTTATGTTTTTCCTCGTTCTGTTTTTTCCAGCGTTCCCACTCAGCCAGAATATCCTCAATGTTCATCTGACCGGTAATTTGCTTTTCTACATTTTCTTTCTCCGGAATCACCAGACTGATCTGACCATCAGACTCCTGTGCAAGCACATGAGCAAGCTCCTTGGGTGGTTCAATAACAGTCATGTTTCTGGTGCTGGCACCGGACATCTTCATGGGCTCTAACTCTTCCAGCACAAGCTGCTCGCTATCCTCAAAATCCGATGCAATCTGCTCTTCCTCAACCGCTTCCTCTACAGATTGTTCTACAGGATCCTCTATAACCTCATCGGCCACTTCTTCAATGACCTCCTCGACAGTCTCTTCAACGGTCTCTTCAACAGTCTCTTCGACGGTCTCTTCAATTGTCTCCTGAGGAAAAGCCTCCTTCACATCGCCGATAGTCACTTCGTCCAAACGAAGCTGATCTAAAGCAATCTCTCCTGTCTCTCCGAAAAATACCTCGGACTCCTCCATCTCTTCTGTGTCAGGCTCTAAATCTTCCTCGTTAACCTCGTCAATCTCCGGATAATCTAAAGGCTCTGTATCCGACCCCAACATAGGCTCCATAATGGAACGGGTAATGGGATTCTCAATACCGGGAGTCTCGCTGTCCAGAAGTTCTCTTAATCCCTGAGCCAGCTCCGCTTGCAGATTGATGGTATTGTACTGCCCCACATCCACGGTTTTTACCTGAATATCCAGCTCGTCAGACTCTTCTGTCTCCTCTAAGAACACTTCCGTCTGCATCATCTCATCCTGTGCCAGATCCTGCGTATTAAAATCAGCAGAATAATTTACCTGCTCCAAGTCCTCATCACGAACAGGAGTATATACCTGCGTATCACCGCTCACATAATTATCCATGCCGGATTCTGCAGACGACTCAGCCTCTGCGCTCCACGCCTCCTCGGCAACAGCCGCATCAAAACGATGGTCATATTTTTCCTGCTGTTCCTCATTCAAAGGCTGATGCAACATCTTAAGCTCCATGGCCTTGATAACATAATCTCCCTCACCAAACCACAGAATCATCTCGTCACACTCTTCCACACAGCGGGTAGCCAGTCCCACTCTGTGGTAAAGGTAAGCCAACTCATAAGCCCATTTTTCACGATAATCGTGTTTCTTAAGCTCCTCCAGAACCTCGATGCGCTCCTCCAGACTTACATCCTGGTCCTCATAAAGCTTGTACTGCAAAATATAACGGCCCGGGTCTCTGGGTGCTACTTGCACAAACTCCTTATAATACTCCATAGCCTGCACAAACTCACCGGTCTTAATAGACAACTCACACAGGGAATAACAGATATTTCTTCCGCCGGGACGACGCTCATAAGCCAGAAGCAACATATCTCTGGCATCCTCGAATCTTCTGTTTACCTTATATAAATCACTGATGGTACAAAGCATCATGACACTTTTCACTCTGCGCCAGTCAATGGTATCTGCAATCTCTGCAGCCTGCGCATAATCTCTCTGCGCAATGAGATTCTTAATTTCCTCTGCTCTTACTTTATATTCGTACTTATCCAAAACAATTCGCTCCCATTTATATATTAATCGACATTAAACCCATTTTTACTTCCTAAGTTTATCATAGTCGACATGGTATGTCAAAAATAAACACTAAAAAAGTACATAAAAAATACAAGATATAGTGTCTCCACCATATCTTGCCAAACTAGATGTCGATATTATAACAAATTACTTAGGCTGGCAAACTGTTCCAGCGTCAAGGCCTCTCCCCTTATAGTGGGAGACAGTCCCATCTTCTCCAAAGCTTCCGCCACCTGCTCCTTGGTCACGGACAAACCGGCCGCATTACCCAAACCATTTACCAATGTTTTACGGCGCTGATTAAAGGACGCCCGAATAAGGGCGAACATTTTATGCTCGTCATCTACCTTTACAGGAGGCTCCTCATAACGGGTCAGTCGAATCACGGCACTACCCACATTGGGTCTTGGAATAAAGCAGTTGGGGGGCACATTTGCCACGATTTTAGGCTCCGCATAATACTGGACCGCCAAGGACAGCGCACCATAATCCTTGGTTCCGGGACCCACCTGCATACGGTCTGCCACCTCTTTTTGCACCATGATGGTAATGCTCTTTAGGGGCACATGCTGTTCAAACAAACCCATAATAATGGGCGTGGTTATGTAGTAAGGGAGGTTTGCCACCACCTTGATGGGGCGTCCTCCATTTCTCTCCTGCACAATGGCATTGATATCCACCTTTAAGATGTCCTCATTGATAACTGTCACATTGTCATAGGCGGACAAGGTATCCTCCAAAATAGGAATCAATGCCTTGTCAATCTCCACCGCCACCACCTCACGGGCAGTCTCTGCCAGATACTGCGACATGGTACCGATACCGGGTCCGATTTCCAGCACACAATCATCCTTTGTAATCTCTGCCGCAGAGATGATTCTGTCAAGCACATTGGTATCAATCAGAAAATTCTGACCAAACTTTTTTTGAAAATTGAATCCATATTTTTGAAGCACCGCAATGGTGTTCTGGGGGATACCGAGATTCGCCATAGTTTCTCCTTACTCTACCAGTATTTAAAATCTTCCAAAAAGTGTACACAGTTATACAAAACCAGCACATCCATGCCGTCCTTTGGTTCAACGCTCTCCATCAAAGGAAAAAGCTGTCCGTTCATATAACGCAAATCTACCACATAAATCTTATCGTAATGCATCGCCATCATAGGAATCACACAATTTGCATAGGAATCCTTGATGATAAAAAGCGTATCACCACTGATACTGCGTGTATCAATCTCTACAAAGGCATGATTATCATCCAGGAAATAGGCATATTGATTATTTCCGTCCAGATACTTTTCCTCATACATAGAATCCCTAGTGACAGTCATGTCATAAGTCACTTTCACAGGCCAATAGTTTGTTACCGGAAAATATTCTATCGTATCCGGCTGCCAATCCAGATTTACCTTTGCATGCAAGGTTCCCAGGAAATCATCGGACACGGTTTCCATATCAGCAGGGTCATAATTGAGTGCCGAATAATCCATAGCATCCACCCAGGCCTGATACCCATAATAAGCACCCAGACTGTTCCAATGATGGTCTGTGCGATAATAAAGCCCCTCGTCTCGATGCTCCAAAAGTGCAGAATACACATCAATATAATTATCTTCACCAACCCGCTCGCTAACCTTTGAAAGAAACTGCGTCTGGTCAAAGTATTCCGCATAGGCAGGCAACTTATTTTTCATAACATTGTCAGCCGTGGGAACCAGCATCACCTTCGCATCCCATTGCTCTACAAGAGGTTCGAGCAATGCCAACTTTTCCTCTATAAGCTCGGGCGGGTAATCCGCCGCCTCATGCTTCTCAATCAGGTAATCGTCTTCGCACAGATAGACGCTGTTAATCTCCTGTTTTAACAAAGCCAAATCCATCGTGGTCTTAATGCCTGTCCACTTGTCCCGGGCCACAAACTGATCTGTCACATACTCTTCATAGTCCTCCATGAAGCTGCCATCCAACACAGTCTCCTTTGTGAGCTTAGGCTTCTGAGCCAGCATTCGCTTCTCCTTCTCGGAATAAAGTCTGTCTTTATTTAAGAAATCTGCCACCGTAAACACAAGCAGTATAGCACAGATTACACCTACGGTCAAAGCCGCCTGTCTTTTTTCTCTACTCATTTTCTTCATCTGACCACCTCCCTAAAACCTGAAATACAAGAACGGATTATAGGAAGCTTCCACCACATAAGCGATAGATAAAAGTAAAAGTAATGCCGGAATCACCTTTTCCCCGAAAGAATACAGTGCCATGGCATATCCGGTCTTACTCCTTTTAAGCCGCTTGACAGGTGCTGTAAAAATAGGCGTAGCCGCCAGTACAGCTATCACCAGAAGAACCAGATTCTCCCGACCCAGATACAATGCCTTGTTATCCCAAAGCACACCACCGTTCACACCAAACATTGCACTGATATAATTGCCAATGGACGCCACAGATTCGAGCTCAAACATCACCCAGCTCACCAACACTACTATAAGACAATACGTATGCCCTACCACACCGGGCAATTTGGACAATAACTTGCGCAAAAAGATTTTTTCCACAATCAAAAACGCCGCAAACCACAGGCCCCACAACACAAAATTCCAGCCTGCGCCATGCCAGATGCCTGTGAGCATCCACACAATCAAAATATTCAGAATCTGCCTGGGCAGACCTTTGCGATTACCGCCCAGAGGAATATATACATACTCTTTAAACCAACTGCTCAGAGTCATATGCCATCTGCGCCAAAACTCTGTCACCGACTTGGAAATGTAGGGATAATTAAAGTTCTCCGGGAATTGAAAGCCCATGACCGCTCCAAGTCCGATAGCCATATCCGAATATCCTGCAAAATCAAAATAAATCTGCAGTGCAAAAGCAATGATACCAAGCCATGCCGTGAGAACGCTCATCTCACCATAATCATAACTTTTGACCGTTGTCCAGATAAGCCCCATGTTGTTGGCCAGAAGCACCTTCTTAGCCAATCCAAGCACAAAACGCTTTGCCCCATAGCTGATTGCACAAATATCGGATTTTCGGGTATGGAGTTTACTCTCCACATCACGATATTTTACGATAGGTCCCGCAATCAGCTGAGGGAACATGGTCACGAACACCGCAAAGTCCAACAGATTCTTCTGCACCTTTGCCTCGCCTCTATACACATCAATGGTATAGGACATGGTCTGGAAGGTATAAAAAGAAATACCGATGGGGAGTCCGAGTTCAAACAGCGGGATGGAAAATCCTCCAATGGAATTAATTGTTTGAATCAGGAAGTCTGCATACTTAAAAAATCCCAACATCAACAGATTAATAACAATCGATGAAACCATCAGTCCTTTGGCCGCCTTCGTCCCTCGTCTGGGACCAATCAGAATACCGTGAATATAATCCGACACCGTGGAAAACAGCATCAACACAATGTAAACAGGCTCCCCCCAGGCATAAAAAATCAGGCTCCCTAAAAAGAGAACCAGATTTTTCGCCCGGCCGGGAGCCAGAAAATACAAAATCATAAATATCGGCAAAAACCGAAACAGAAACAAGATACTGCTAAATACCATGCTGTTCCTCCCCGAGGATGCTTCAAAGCCTGATAAATTACTCTGTCACACCCAATTTCTCAGCAATCAGGTCAATAACCTGCTGATTCGCTTCCTGACACTGCTTGATAACAGCCTCATCGCCACCCTGAGTCTGGGCATCCATAGTATCTCCACCTAAGAGCACAAATACAACATAGCCATCCAAACGTTTTACCATGGAAGCCTGCACCTTGCCCAAATTAGTAGGATACTGCATCGTGTCACTTGCAATATTATCACGATAGGTCTGAAGCGCCTTCTCTACATCTTCCTCTTTGCCCTCTGCAGCCTTCACAATAAGAAGCGTGTCCACATGAGCACTCATCATGGGCATCTCACCCATGTAATCTACATACATATCGGAGGTCAGACCATAATTTGCCTCCAAAATCTCTGCGGGAATTGCCATGTTGGGCCAATAATTATCACCCAGCTCTTCCACTACCGCACCGCGAAGACCTGCCATCTCTTCACTCCACGCACCTGCCTCCTCGGGCAAAGCCTCTGCTCCGGATGAAGCCTCGCTGCTCTCCTGAGTACTCTCCTGTACGGATGAGCTCTCCTGTACTACAGAACTCTCCACGCTTGACTCTGTGGACTCCTGTGCATCCTTGCCACCACAAGCGGTAAGACCCAGAACCAATGTACCAACCAACATAGAAACAACTAATTTTTTCATAATTCTCCTCCTTTTAGGACATGCCTTCATGGTAAATATTGTATGTCCCTCAAATAAACTTTATTCCTACAACTTCTTTACGCCCTCAATATAACATATATTGTTTGTTTGTGCAAATTAAGATACTATAAATAAAATATAAATATTTTCTTTCCCTTGACATTCCGCCAAATTCTTAGAATAATATTCTCAGTTGCATATTATTAGAAAAAAGAGGAATATTATGAGTATTTTAAATGTAGAGCATTTGACACATGGTTTTGGAGACCGGGCGATTTTTAATGATGTGTCATTCCGCTTGTTGGCGGGTGAACATATTGGCCTGATTGGTGCCAACGGCGAAGGTAAGTCCACCTTTATGAATATTATCACAGGCAAGCTTACTCCCGATGAAGGTAAAATCGAGTGGGCAAAACGTGTACGTGTGGGTTACTTGGACCAGCACACTGTGTTAGAACCCGGCATGACCATCCGACAGGTTTTAGCGTCTGCTTTTGACTTTTTATTCGAGATGGAAGCCCAGATGAATGAAATCTGTCACAAGATGGGGGATGCCACTCCCGAAGAGTTAGAAGTTTACATGGAAGATTTGGGCACCATTCAGGATTTGCTCACTATGCATGATTTTTATATGATTGATTCCAAGGTTGAAGAAGTAGGCCGTGCTCTTGGCCTTGCCGACATCGGACTGGAGCGGGATGTCACCGAGCTTTCCGGCGGTCAGCGTACCAAGGTACTTCTGGGCAAGCTTTTGCTTGAAAAGCCTGATATTTTGCTTTTGGACGAGCCCACCAACTACTTGGATGCAGAACATATTGAATGGCTGAAGCGTTACTTAAACGAATACGAGAACGCCTTTATCCTTATCAGCCATGACATTCCTTTCTTAAACAGTGTAATCAACCTGATTTACCATATGGACAATCAGGAGCTGAACCGCTATGTAGGCGACTATGATAAGTTCCAGGAGGTTTACGCCATGAAAAAGGCGCAACTGGAGGCCGCTTACAATAAACAGCAAAAAGAGATTGCGGATCTGAAGGATTTCGTAGCCCGCAACAAGGCACGTGTTTCCACACGTAACATGGCCATGTCCCGCCAGAAAAAGCTGGATAAGATGGATGTGATTGAGCTTGCGGCAGAGAAACCCAAGCCCGAGTTTAACTTCAAGGAATCACGCACTCCCGGCCGTGTATTGTTCCAAGCCACCGATTTGGTAATTGGCTACGACGAACCTTTGTCACGCCCTATGAATCTTTTGATGGAGCGCGGCCAGAAAATCGCCATCATTGGCGCCAATGGTATCGGTAAAACCACATTGCTAAAGAGTCTCTTAGGGCAGATTAAGCCCCTCTCCGGCACAACGGAGACCGGCGACTACATAGAACTTGGCTACTTCGAGCAGGAAATGAGCGGTTCCAAGGACAACAGCTGTATCGATGAAATCTGGCAGGAATTTCCCGGATTTACCCAGTATGAAGTGCGTACTGCCCTGGCAAAATGCGGTCTCACCACCAAACACATCGAAAGTCGTGTAAAGGTTTTAAGCGGTGGCGAGCAGGCCAAAGTTCGTCTGTGTAAGCTCATCAACCGTCCCAGCAATGTGCTGGTTCTGGACGAGCCTACCAACCATCTGGATGTGGACGCCAAGGACGAGTTAAAGCGTGCGCTGAAGGCCTACAAGGGCAGCATTCTTATGGTTTGTCACGAGCCTGAGTTTTACGAAGGACTGGCTACCGATATTTGGGATTTGACACAATGGACAACACGAATCATTTAATTTTAGGAGGAACATCATGAATTTTACTACTTATACCTGCGAGGATTTTGTTGAAATACTGTCTACCAAGGCTCCCGTTCCCGGCGGCGGCGGTGCTTCCGCACTGGTTGGCGCTTTAGGCACTGCACTGGGCAATATGGTGGGAAGCCTCACCGTTGGCAAGAAAAAATATGCCGATGTGGAGGCAGATATCATTGCACTGAAGGAAAAGGCTGACGCACTGCAGAAGGACTTCCTTCGTCTGGTTGAAGAAGATGCGAAAGTATTCGAGCCCCTTTCCAAGGCTTACGGTATGCCCAAGGACACCGAGGAAGAGAAGGCAGAGAAAGCCCGTGTGATGGAGATTGTTTTAAAAGACGCCTGCTCCGTTCCCATGGAAATCATGAGAAAATGCTGCGAAGCAATTGATTTGATTGAAGAATTTGCAGCTAAGGGAAGCATTATCGCACTGAGCGATGCCGGCGTAGGTGCTGCATTCTGCAAGGCCGCACTTCTGGGCGCATCCCTCAACGTATTTATTAACACCAAATCCATGGCTAACCGTGAATACGCTGAAAGCCTTAATGCAGAGGCAACTGAAATGATTGCTACCTACTCTGCCAAGGCTGATGCAGTTTTCAACAATGTAAATGAGCGTTTGAAATAGGGAGGATACCATTATGGCAAAACAGTTATTAGGCAAGGAAGTTACTGCTTCCATGAACGAGAAAATTAAGGCAAATGTTGCTAAATTAAACGAAAAGGGTATCACCCCCACTTTAGGAATCATCCGTGTGGGTGAACGTGAGGACGACATCTCCTATGAGAGAGGTGCTACCAAAAGATGTGAGACTCTGGGCGTAGCCTACGAGAAATTCCTGCTTCCCCAGGATGTAACCGAAGAAGCTCTTTTGGATGTAATCAAGCAGGTGAACGAAGACGACAATATTCATGGTGTATTGTTATTCCGCCCTCTGCCCAAACACTTAAACGAAGAGAAAATCATCAACGCACTGGATTTTGAAAAAGACGTGGACGGCATCACCGACGGTTCTCTGGCAGGCGTATTTGCCGGCAAAGAGCAGGGCTTCCCTCCCTGTACTCCCCAGGGCTGCATGGAGATTCTCGACCACTACGGAATCGACTGCACCGGCAAAAAGGCCGTTGTGGTAGGCCGAAGCCTTGTTGTGGGCAAACCTGCTGCCATGATGCTTCTTAAGAAAAACGCAACCGTTACCGTATGCCACACCCGCACCAAGGACATGCCCTCCGTTGTAAAAGAGGCTGACATCGTTATCGTAGCTGCAGGCAAGGCCGGCGTTGTAGATGGTTCCTACTTAAGAGAAGGCCAGATTGTTATCGATGTAGGAATCAACGTAAATGAAGAAGGTAAACTTTGCGGCGACGTAAACTATGAAGAGGCTGAGAAAATCGTGGAGGCAATCACTCCCGTTCCCGGCGGTGCAGGAAGCGTAACCACCTCTGTGCTTGTGGGCCACGTAGTGGAAGCTGCCATGAGAAAATATCTGTAGTTCAATTCTAATTTTTGTGTTAAAGATATATATAACATCGATTAGGCGCTTTAGTCCTACCACGGAACGCTTTTGCTCCGTGAAAAACGCAACGGTACATAGGGCTGTAAAGTACACAGCCCAAATACCGGCGTTTTTCAAGGTCTCGTGGTAGGACATAAAGCGCCTAATCAATTTACATACTCACAACACAAATATGAGAATTGAATCTAAAGCAGTAAAAAAATAATTATAATCGAGGTAATTACGTGAAAACAGTTGTATTTGATATGGATGGTGTGTTGTTTGATACCGAGAAGTTATGTATGGACAGTTGGGTGGCCATTGCTGAAAACCGCGGCATTACAGGTATGGAAGAAGTCTTTCCCCTGTGTATCGGGCTAAACGACACTGACACCCGCACTCTGGTTTTGGACCGCTTGGGCGAGGATTTTCCCTATGATGAATTCAAGAAGGAAGCCTCCGAGTGGTTTCATAATTTTGTAGAAGAAAAGGGACTCCCCATGAAAAAGGGAGTCCATGAAATTCTGAACTATTTAAAAGACAATGGCTGGTCTATCGGCCTTGCCTCCTCTTCCCGCAAACAATCTGTCCTCTCACATCTGGAGCGGACCGGCATCCGGGATTATTTCTCTGTCATTATCACCGGAGATATGGTAGAACACTCCAAGCCACAGCCTGATATTTACTTAAAGGCCTGCGAAGAGCTAGGCGTCGCTCCCAAGGAATGTTTTGCCATCGAAGACTCCTTAAACGGCATCCGCGCCGCTCACTGGGCAGGCATGAAACCCATCATGGTTCCTGATATGATTGCACCCAATGATGAGATGAAATCCATTACACGTTGGATTTTCGAGGACTTGACTCAAGTGCAGCAATTCCTTTCCAACAATCTTTCTAATAATGCGACTTAAAAGGTATAAGGTTTATCATAACCTTCTGTAAATCGAGGGTGATTTGGTCATCGTTATAGTGCAATTTCTTAAACACTTGATACCTTTCACCCTTACCTTATTATCAATCTTCTAAATCATTTCCATATCTCATACCCTAAATCATCTATAAAATCCGGTATTTCTATATCTTTACCTATCGTGTCTGCTTTCCTCAAAAAACGAACCTGCTCCATTTCTCCGCCAACATAATAATCAGCTATGAACTCATCCGAACCGTTAACTTTGAAATATCTCTGATTGTCGTCATCGACTTCATATGCGATACACGCTCCTATCATATCACCCGTGATTCGCTCACCCTGTACCCCATAAGGCAAATACATAACTCCATTTATTTCTACATAGATATATGCATCTTCCTTATCATACGGGCTGACATATTCGTTTTTGTTGGTATCTCCTATTTCAATGGCATTGTCAGCTATGTCCCAATTTACTTTGCTTCCGCAACCACATAATAACATACAGCCGAACAATACAAAACCAATCATCGTTTTCTTCATTTACTCCATAGCCTCCTCAATCTCCTTCAGTGCCACATATCTTGACACATTGAAGGTACGAGGTCCAAAATTCTCTGTAGAACGCTGCAACTCTCTCAGATAATAATATCCAAACTCCTCCTGACGGTAATAATTTCTCCTTTGCTGACGATTTCTGACAGCAAGCTCATCACCCTCCAGATAGAACTCACTCATATCATATCCCAACTGCTTCAAATACGGGATAATCACAGGAGCCGCATCCGCACTCAAATCATAAAGATAATAGAAATCCACATATTTTTGCTCCGCCAAAAAGAATTCTCCGGCCGGCTGCCCCATATTGTTTTCTGTAAGACTCTGCGGTGCGTTGGCAAGATTAATCTTAGCAATGATGTAATCCGGATGACTGAAGGACAGCACCAGATACAAAAGCGTCACCACTGTCATGCTATAGCGGAATAACGGGAACTCCTTCTTAAAAATGTTCAGTATAATTCCCACAAACAATACAAACAACAGCGCCAGCGCCCACAACACCAGGATACGCAGAAACGTCATATAGTAAAAACGAATGTAAATAATCATACGCATTGCACTGGATGCAATCATAATAAATGTACAAAGTGACATAACTGTCAGAACGCCCTTCAGCGCCTTGCTTTCTCTAAACAAACTCAAAGATACCAGCACAATAATCAGATTCAAAATGCTTACAATCAAAAGCTGGAAGAATCCCTCTCTTGCATACATAGCATATGTATACCCTTCAGGCAACTCCATTTTGCCCATGAACAAATAAATAATCTGTATGCCGGAAAACAAAAGATATATCACAGTGAGAATGCTGTTAATGGTAATGGCTAACACAGGCTCACCCTTGCGGTTATCCTTAACCTCCTCATTAAGAGTCCTCTTACACAGAAAGGACACCAACCAATAAGTGGAAAAGAAAATGAAACCAATGCGGAAGCTGATATTAAACATATTGCCAAAGCTTACACCCGCAAGCAATGTATCCGTCACCTGTCTGAACACCGCATCTGCGCCGGAAAGCATTGCCACCACAAAAGCCACCAAAGGTATTGCAATAATCACACCCAACAATACGTACCAAAGAGTCTTATTCTTCTTACTCTTCTCCTGCTTAAAATAACGGGTTGCATCCACAAAGGGCTGAGGCAATTCACCGATACTGGCAAATACCAGAATAAAAATATTGCCCAGATACTTGCCCAGATTCCACTTTTTTGTATCATAAAACTGGTTTAAAAGCAGACTCATCACCAGCAGGAAAATGCCCGTTTTATTGAAAGCGATAATGCGCCCGTCGTCCGTGCAAAAAGTGGAGACCGCTAAAAGCATCATGCTTGCCATGTGAAAGATGCTTCCTTTTTTCAATGTAAGCTCTAGTTTTGACAACGTAAAGTACAAATAACAGAGGCTGGCGGCTATGAAAAAAGGGAAGGTGATTCCTGATCCGTTCTTAAACATACAAAATGCATAAAATACTGCATATAAAAACGTCACCGGACCGAAGAACGCAAAATTCTCCTTCATGCGACTGCTTTCTGCCGTCTCCGGCTTACGCACCGGGGTATAGGAAATCGGCCCGGGCTGAAGCTGTGGCGCCGCAGTTCCCTGCATGGGCGTCGCCTGAGGCTGGGATGCCGTCACCCCCTGCATGGGTGCCGAATATAATCCGCCTTGATTTTGTATCTGTTCATTATTTGTTACTTGATTTTCCATAACTATCTCCTCCTACCTACTCCTCATCGGGCACAAACTCCAAAATGTCCCCGGGTTGACAATCCAGTGCCTTACAAATAGCATCCAAAGTGGATAACCGCACTGCCTTTGCCTTGTTATTTTTCAGGACGGACAGATTTGCCAGCGTGATATCTACCTCGCCCGCCAGCTCCGTGAGACTCTTCTTGCGCTTGGCCATCATCACGTCCAAATTAATCACAATCGCCATATTCTCATCCTCTTTCTTCCACCCGCTTTCCGCAGGCAATTCAATCTGTCTAAATCGTCAAATCGTTCTCTTCCTTGTAACGAACCGCTTCCTCAAATACCAGCGCAAGCACCTTAGAAAATAGCCCCGCAATTACAAACACCAGCACCACCACTGCCATGGCGATAGTCACATAAACAATACTTCTGACTACCGACATTCCTGCAATGAAGAAGCTCCAATTGCCCATCTTACGCAGACTTACCACATTCTCCATAACGAAGCAGTCTTCGTCAAGCACCGTGCGGAAAATCTTCCGAAGCTCCCTGATTAACACCAGCGCCGCCACGCCCAATACAAAATAAATAATGGTGGTCTCCTCGTAGCTTTCCTTCACCGGCTCATAAAACTGTCCAATCCACTTAATTGTAAACGGCAATGTAGCTGTTACCACAATTCCCATATAAAACATGGCATCCAACATTACCTTGGTGCCCTTTGTCAGAAGCAGTTTCTTCTTCGTCTCATCCTTCATATCCTATGTACCTCCATATTGTCGGGAAAATATTTCCACCCCCCTGTTCTTAGGACCCATTATATGCACATCACTTTCGTTTGTCAATATGTTTTTATTGAAATTCGATAAATTTGTATTGAGAAACAAAAATAGGGCCGGCGATACGCCGACCCATTTATCTTATTACTATGGCCTATTTTATAAACGGAACCATATACACCGGCATCATCAAAACATCCGCATCCTTCTTGAGATCCTTTGTATATACCAGATATTTATCCAAAATCCTGTCAGAATACTTCTCCACAAATACATCCAATGATTTATGTGTATTGTATCCGGAGGACTTTACCTCTATAGGACATATTTTATTTCGTTTTGAAATTAAAAAATCAATCTCGTAATTGTGTTTTGACTTCTCATTCAAAAAGGTATAATAATACAAGGCGTGACCATTTGCTGCCAAAATCTGGGCCACCACATTCTCGTAAACATATCCCAAATTAACGCCCAACTTATCACTTAGTAATTTCTCATAAATCACATTTTCCGTAAAATCTTTATCTTTAAAAATCAGTGTAATAAATAGTCCCGTATCAGCCAAAAATAATTTGAATTTTCTCAAATCTTTAGCGTTTGCCAACCCCACATTAGGATCATTTGCATGATAAGCCACTTGAACTGTTTTGGAATCTGCCATATCTGCAATTAATTCCATAATCTGTTCTGCTCTGTCTCCTTCCAATACACTCGACACCTGATATCTGGATGCATTGGTATTAAGCTGAGCAGGGATTGCATCAAATAGCACGGACATCCTTCCCGAAGAATCAATCTTCTTAAAATCATCCTCATAAAGCTTCAGGATATCCCTCTTAATTTCATCTACTTTTTTGAAATTATTGGTTTCTATATACTCATTCACCGCCTGAGGCATTCCACCTACCAGCATGTACAGACGAAAGTCTCGCATTAATTTCCTATGAACCGCATCTCCCAAAGACATCTTTTTCTCATACACTTCCGCCAGAAGCTTTGATGTAGAAGCATCCCCTAACGCCCACAGAAACTCTTCATAATCCATCGGAAACATGCTTATCTTGCGCTCTTCGCTGGGAATCAATATATCTTTTATATTTTTCTTAATAGATATGAGAGAACCGGTTTCTATATAATCATATCTATGATCTTTTACCAAATGCTTTATGGCCTGCCTTGCCATAGGACACAATTGTACTTCATCAAAAATGATAACAGATTCTCTCTTGTGCAAATCCACACCATAAATTAGCTGAAGTCTCAAAAATATATAATCCAAATTTGAAATATCATCAAACAGTTCCCTAACCTCCTTTGAGGCTTTAGAAAAATCTATTAAAATATAGCTTTTATATTCTTTTTGGGCAAATTCCTCCACAACCGTTGATTTTCCTACACGTCTTGCCCCTTCAACCAACAATGCAGTTTTCCCGGCTGATTCCTGTTTCCACTCCAGAAGCTTACTATATATCTTTCTTTGAAACATAGCATTCCCTCCTTTTCGCAAAACCGCTGTTTTTAATTTTATTATTTTATGCAAATTCGTTGTTTTTAATCTATCATTTTTTTGCAAATTCGTCAAATTCATTTTTTGAATAAAAAAATCACTTCCTAACTTGAAAGTGATTTTTCTAAAATTATTCTTCCGTTCCCTCCGGGTCAAACTCTAAAATATCCCCCGGCTGGCAGTTTAATGCCTCACAGATTGCCACCAGCGTCGAGAAGCGGATAGCACTGATTTTGCCCGTCTTTATCTTGGAGAGGTTCACATTGGATACCCCCACCTTCTCCGACAATTCATTTAAACTCATTTTACGGTCAGCCATTACCCGGTCCAACCGAAGCACTATTTTACCCATGGCTTCCTCCTTTACAGTGTCTCATCGGATTCCTGCTGCAAAACGGCACCATATTTGAAAATATACACCAATATTAGCACAATTACAACCACCAAAACAACACCCAAATCAAGAGAGACTGTCCACTGCATCCCACCGGACATCATACTGTTTGTAATCGTATCTCCGATAGAGGAAACTAAAGTCCACGGAATCAGGCAGATTGCCACCCGTTGCATCTTCTTTATAACCTGCTCCTCAAAGGGGGACGTACAATCACGAAAAGCCTTGCATAAACCCTCCACAAAGGTAAGAGTCACAATAGTCATAGCCAGAACTGCTGCCATCAGTAAACTAAGACAAGCCAT
>JAZQLH010000009.1:0-23722 GCA_045542555.1 Acetatifactor sp.
CCAAAGGGGCTACAAGAAGAGCCATGCCGACAGGTTCGCAGGCAAGCCTGCTCACTGTCGCGGCATTCGCCGTATGCATCTGAGCTCGAATGTGTCTGCTCGTGTGCAAGCACCCGGCAGACAATTCGGCTCATCTGCGCATGGCTCATTGCTCGCGCAAATTCCAATTTATGGAGGTCTGTGTGAAAATAGAAAAAATAAAAGGGGATAGTTTTCTGGAAATTAATCTTGATGATTTCAATCGCCAACAGGAAGTTACAAGAATATACGTCAGAAAAGGTGAAACGTATGTGCTTGAAGAACGCCGAGGTGTGATGGATTGGAGTATCGATAGAAAAAGAGAAGTTGCGCACAAACTTATTGATAGTGAGCATATTTCCTACCTCGCTCTTGAGGAAGATAGAATTGTTGGTTTTGTGAGTCTTGTGAAGGAGCTGATATCAGGGCGGATGATTCTTGATTTAATTCAAGTTGACAAGGATTTTCGCGGTCGTGGAATCGGTCGCATATTATGGGAAAAGGCGGTGGAAGAAGCACGTTTAAACGAAGCAAAAGAGTTGTACATTTCAGCTTGCCCATCGGAGGAGACAATCTGTTTCTACAGAGCAATGGGTGCGGATGTCACTGACAATCCAATTATCTCTATTGCAAATGATGAACCATACGACCTTCAGCTTGTTTGTCCGATTGTATAAATTCTCACTGGCGGAGGAAAAGAGTAAATGAATGAAGAAACAATAATCTTACTTTTTATAATGCTGGCTGTAGCCGCCATTATGTGTGGTATCGGGTTTAGTCAAATAAAGAGCAAAAGACCGGTAGGGTTTTATTCAGGAGAAAAGAGCCCGGATGAAAGAGAACTATCGGATGTACGCGCTTGGAATGTGAAGCACGGCGCGATGTGGGTTATATATGGAGCTATTATTGTGATTACATCAATTATTGGTGTATTGATGATTGACAGTGTTTGGTGTACGGTTCCACTCATTGGCGGAGTGTGTCTGCCGCTACCTGTTATGATCTGGTTTCACCACAAATTAATTAGACAATACAAACGATAAGTAGTGCAATACATCGGCCAAAAGACATAAACGAAATGACATGTACCTCTGGAGAAAAAGTATGCATATTAGAAGCTTAAAATCAGGAGAATGGATTTGCAGATTGTGAGCATGTACTGTTTATGTGTAAGGAAATGTATACAAAGGAGAATGCATTATGAAGCGCAAAAACGCAACCTGGTATAAAGAGATATGGACGTTAAATATCAAGGAACAATCATGGACGGAAGACACGAAAAAGCAGGTGGATTTCCTGATAGAGACCCTGGGACTGACAGGCCATGAGAGAATACTGGATCTGGCCTGTGGTTTCGGCAGACATAGTCTGGAGCTTGCCAGAAGAGGATATACTGTTGTAGGCATAGATATTACAAAAGCTTATGTGGAAGAAGCCACAAGACAGGCAGAGGAAGAACGCCTTGCCGCTACATTTCTTCACATGGACATACGGGATGTGGACTTTACGAGGGAGTTTGATGTGGTGCTCAACATGGGAGACGGCGCCATCGGTTATCTGGAAAATGAGGCAGAAAATCTGAAAATTTATGACGTGATTGCCAACGCACTGCGCCCCGGTGGTAAGCATGTTATGGATATCATGAGTGCTGATTATGCAGACACTCATTTTCCCTGTAATTTGTGGGATGCCGGAGAAAAGGGCATCACATTGTCCCGATTTGAATGGGACAAGGAAAGTCAAATTATGCTGTATGGTCAGAAGGATTTTGCGTACGGTGAGCTTCTTGAGGCTCCTCAATTTGAAGCGGGAGACCCTATACGCTTGTATCATCTAAAAGAAATCGAACAAATCATGAAGGATAGAAATATGAGTGTCCGGCAGGTGTTCGGAAAGTTTGATGGGACGCCCGGAAGCGAGAATGAAATTCAGATGATTGTATATTCTGAGAAAGCGAAATGAGGAGGTTTATTATGGCAGATTTTGCAAAGGCGGCATTTCCGTGGATTGTAATTGGACTGGGTATAGCTATTTTTGTTGTACGCAGTGCGCAAGATAAGAAGTAATGCAAATGAGGCGATTGATTTACGGAGGAAGTTGCAGGAAAAATGTAAAACACTGGAGAAAATTTAAGCCTCCGGCAGATAAACAGTGTCCTTTTTGGCAAGACATTGCTTGCGGTATCTGGTGGGAGTCATACCGGTTTTTTTCTTGAATTGGGCAGACAGATATTCGCTGTGGCAGTATCCGGTTTCATGAGCAATCTCCAAAATGGACAAATTGGTGGTGGCAAGCAGAATCCGTACATGTCTGAGCTGAATATTGTTTAAATAAGTGTTGTAGGGCATGCCCAATTGTGTGTGGAACAGGCGGGAAAAATAACCGGCAGAAAATCCGGCGTGATTTGCCACCTCTTCCAAGGAGGGCTGCTCCTTGTAGTGGTTTTCCATGTAAACAATGGCATCCATAATCTGTGGAGACAGCGGTTTGGGATGTTTGTCTGTTTCGGTGGGAACATGTTCTTCCAAAACGGTGGTAAAAATCCGAAAGAGCATTCCCTGCATAATGAATTCTTTGTAGGGCGTATCCTTTTGATATTCTGCAAGGATGTCCCAAAACAGTCCCTTAAGTTTGGCCTGTGACTTGGCGGTAAAATGATACACGAAGGTTTGATACAGCCGGTTGAATTCCAGTTGTCCTACCTCTCGGATGAAGGGTGCAACAAATTCAGGAGAAAATTTAATCATGATACGTTCATAGGGCTCGTCATACTCTGAGATGGTGCGGTGCAATATATAGGGAGGCAGCAGAGCCACATCTCCGGCCTGATAGGAATAGGCATACAGAGGCGTAATGGTTCTGCGACGTCCCTGCAAGGTGATGCCGATGTTGAAGTGGTCCGTGGCCATCTGCAAGGAATCCATATGATAAGATTCTTTGAAGTGAATATGGGTTACTACAATCTGTTGTCCTGAAGGTAATGGTGTGGGCATAGGGTAATCTCCTTTGTATATTATCCAGTATGTCATAAAATCTCAATTTCGGCAAGGAATATATGATAAAAACAACTGAAAATATGAGTTTATATTACTATAATGAGTATAAGAGACAAGTTTATTTGATTAGGAGGACTGTCTATGGATGGTAACAGATGGATTCTTTGTCCGATTTGCAACAGTAAGACCAGAACGCAAATCCGCAAAGAAACAGAATTGACAAATTTCCCTCTTTTTTGCCCAAAGTGCAAGGAGGAGACTTTGATAAATGTAAAAGAACAGAAGGTAACAGTAGTAAAAGGAGAGTAACTTTTGGAATATTGTAAATTACAGATTGGCTGTCTTTTGATTATTTTGTATATCGCTTTTGTGTACAGCAAGGAACGGAGACGGTTTGGACAAAAACATAAAATTTCAATATTTGACGGAATGCTTAGTCTGGGTATGCTGGAGGTGCTTTTTGATGGTGCCACGGCCTATACGGTAAATCATTTAGATACGGTGAACAGTACACTAAATAGAATTTTGCACCTACTGTTTTTGCTCAGTCTGGATTTTTTTATCTTTTTATTATTCCTCTATATGGTATCCATAACTACGGGACTGCCTCGGCGCAGGAGCAGGAGAATGCTTTTGTACAGCCCCTTCGTGGTAAATGTCATATTGGTAATCGTGAATATCCCTTCGCTGAAATACCATGAGGGTGCCATCAGCAATTATTCCATGGGTGTTTCGGCCTATACCTGTTTTATTATGGCAGGTGTGTATATTCTGCTTAGTATGATTACATTTTTTGGATGTTGGAGCTATATAGAGAAATACAAACGTGTAAGCATTTTTACATATTTGCTGGTGCTGGCCGGTGTCACAACCTGCCAGATGATATATCCTCAGACGCTTATAAGCAGCATTTGCGTGACGATTATTGTGTTGGGGGCATATGTCAATCAGGAAAATCCTACGGTAGCCGAGCTTGCTCACTATCATGATGAGATGATCATGGGCTTTGCAACCCTTGTGGAGAATAAGGATGGCAGTACCGGAGGACACATCAAGCGAACAACCATGTATGTAAAGGCTCTGGCGGAGGAGCTTCGCAGAAGGGGCTATTACAAGGAAGTGCTGACCAAGGATTTTTTGAAAAATCTATGTCTGTCGGCACCTATGCATGATATCGGCAAAATATCCATACCGGATGTGATTTTACAAAAACCGGAACGACTTACGGAGGAGGAATTTGAGATCATCAAATCCCATACGGAATGTGGCAGTAAAATTATACAGGAGACCTTCGGGCATCTTAAGAATGAGGAATACACACAGATGGCATATGAAGTAGCCCGGTATCATCACGAAAAATGGAACGGCAAGGGCTATCCGGAAGGCCTTCAGAGGAAGGAAATACCGCTGGCGGCAAGAATTATGGCTATAGCGGATGTGTTTGATGCGTTGTCCGAGAAACGTTGTTATAAGGAGGCGATGCCTCTTGATAAGTGTTTTGACATTATTCAGGAGGGGAGTGGGCAGGATTTTGACCCATTATTGGTGGAGGTTTTTTTGGATATTAGGGAAAAGATTGTAAAGATTCATCAGGAAATCAGTATACAGAAAAAGGAGTGACAGCTTATGAGTTTACTGAAAAGTAATGAAAAAGAAGCCAATATTTTGGTGGCAAAGGTGATGCGAATTACCTTCGTAATTTTTACCTTGATTTACCTGTTAAATGTAATCGGTATATTTACGGTGGACAAAACAGTTATGACGGTGGCATACCTGTTAAGTTCAGCTTTGCTCTGGCTCCCTACGCTTTTGACCAATATGTTAAAATTGGACAAAGCGTATATTCCGTACATCAATGTCATCTGTGCGGCGGTTTTTGTTACGGTTCTGAGTATTACGCTTACCTATCATGTGGTGGCAATTTATGTGTATCCCATTGCCATTGCCAGCCTGTACTTTTCCAAACGGTTGAATATCGTGGCCACAGGACTTACGGTTGTTGGTGTTTCCATAGGACAAATTATGGCGTTTTATATGGATACCTTACAGGATGATAATTTCACGGAATTTGACAGTGTGATTATATTTGGTGTGATTCCCAGGGCACTTGTGGTAATTGCTGTGGCAGCGATTTTTACCATGCTGTGCAGCAGAACGGCGGCCATGCTTTCCAACCTTATGGGTGCTGAGGAGCAAAAGACCATGCTTGAGCGTATGCGTCTGATGAAGGATAACGCAGCAAATTCATCCGAGTCCATGGTAGTTATGGTGACAGAACTGGCGGGCATTACGGAAAAATCACTGCAGGCCAACCAGAGTATCGGACAAGAGACGGAGCGTTTGCTTACCGGTTCCACGGAAAATACAGTTGCAATTGAGCATGTGGACAATAAGATACAGGATATTTCAAAACAGCTTTCGGAGCTTAGTAACCTGAATCATCGGACAGCGAGCCTGACGGACCAAATCAGCGAAAACACCCGCGAAAATCAAAAGCGTATGGATGATGCCACGGAATGTATGGATCAGATTCACAGCAGCACCAATGCGTGCAAACAGATTATTACCAGCTTGGGAGAAGAATCCAAGCAGATTATCGGAATTGTGGAGACCATTACTTACATATCCGGCCAGACCAATATTCTGGCACTGAATGCCAGTATTGAAGCAGCAAGAGCAGGTGAACACGGACGAGGTTTCGCAGTGGTTGCGGAGGAAATCCAGCAGCTTTCCGAACAGACCAAGACTGCGGTGGATAATATCGGCAATATTGTACATGAGGTGGTTAAAAATACGGAGAATGCCGTGATGGCCATGGAGCAAAATGCCAAGGCTACTCAGAAGGGCATAGACAGTATTCGTAAGGCCAACGAATCTGCTACCTTGATTACTTCCTCCAATGAGGAATTGGCAGGTCAGATCCATGAAATTGATAAGGCAGCAGAGATTATCCGCAAAAACAGTGGGGAGGTTGCTGACAGAATGAAACAAATCAGCAACAATACCCAGCAAAACTGCAATGCAGTGGAGCAGGTGACTGCCGCAACCCAGGAAAATGCCGCAGGAACCGCAAGTCTTGCTGAGATTGTAGAGCAGATTAAGGTGCTTTCAGCGCAATTAAATGAGGTAGTGCAAGGTTAGATATAATATTGTGTCAAAAATAAGAGGAAGTTCTGCAATTGTAGTTTGTAGAACTTCTTTCTTTGTGTTATAATCAAAGAAGTGTATATACAATTGTTGCGCACAGGAGCTGGAAATATGAAAAAATCGAACCCGATTAACATTCTTCAGAAAATTTTTGAAATAATGATGGTAGCCATATTTGCTTTTTTTGTACTGGGTGAAATTATATTACCTGTGGAGAATGAGGTAAAAGAAGGTGCCTGTCAAAGATTTGAGGCGGAGTGGGTAAGGATTTTGCCGGGCGGAGGAACAGAATCGGTGACAGTTCCGGGAAGCTGTGAGGCACAGCCGGGTGAACTGGTAGTAATAGAGACTGTTTTGCCTGCAAATCAAGAGGATACAACCTTCTGTATTCGAAGTCTGCAACAGGAACTTGCAATTTATGTAGAGGATGAATTGCGGTGCGAATATTCTACTTTGGACAAGCAGTTGTTTGGTAAGACCAGTACCATGACTTATGTTTTCTTTAACATAGATGAGGAAGATGCAGGTAAAACGTTACGGATTGAATACAACACCTGTTCTTCCTATACCGGCTCATTTAGTGAGATTTTGACAGGTGAAAAATCGGAAATCTGGAAACATTTTCTGAGTATGTATGCACCTTCGACGGTAATAGCCGGTGTGTTGTTTTTGCTGAGTATCGTCGTTTTCAGTTACGGGGCAATCAGTAAGGTTTTCTACAAAAAGGAAGTGGAAATCTGGCATCTGGGCAACGGTATTATGCTGGCTTCTACATGGCTTTTGGTAGAGTCAAGACTAAGACAGTTTATTTTGCCTAACAGTACGGTGGCAATGCATATGGGATTTTTTGTGATGATGCTGATTCCTTATCCCTTCATGGCTTATTTAAATAAAATACAGAAATACCGCTATCGTTTTATTTACATGTTTATTCAAAGCGCAATTTTTGTGAATGCAATGATTGTAACGACGCTTCAGGTTTTGGATAAAAAGGATTTCTACGAAACAATGGGCTCATCACATTTCATTTTGATTGTAGCGATTTTGGCTATGATTATAACGATTATTGTTGATGCATTTAGGGGGGCAATCAGGGAGTATAAAGAGGTTGCAATCGGAATTGCAGGTTTTACGCTCGCAGGTGTCTGGGAGATTTATCTGGCCTATGTGGTTAATACCAACCAAAATGGTATTGCGCTTTGTCTCGGTCTGGTTATTTTACTGTTTATGGCGGCATTAAAGACCGGTCAGGATGTAATCCGTGTGGAGAAGGAGAAGCAGTTGGCTATTACAGCCAGTGAGTCCAAAGCCAATTTCCTTGCCAATATGTCCCATGAAATTCGTACGCCTATCAATACGGTTATCGGAATGAACGAGATGATTCTTCGTGAAAATGAAGATGCAACTATTCAGGAATATGCAAATAATATCAAGAATGCAAGTCATATGCTCTTAGGAATTGTAAATGATATTCTTGATATTTCCAAAATTGATGCAGGAAAGCTTCAGATTGTGGAAAGTGACTATTCTCTTGCGGCTACATTAAAGGATGTGGTACTTGGAACGCAGGTCCGGGCCAAGAAGAAAAATCTGGAGCTGCAAACACAGATTGATGAAACATTACCTTCTGTTCTTAAAGGAGATGATATCCGTGTCAGACAGATACTGAACAATCTGCTTTCTAATGCTGTGAAATATACGGAGAAGGGAACCATTACCCTGACAGCGGAAGGGTTACATACAGAGACCGGATTTGTGCTTAAATTGTCTGTGACCGACACGGGAATGGGCATCCGGCAGGAAGATATGGATACTTTGTTTGACAGCTTCCATCGACTTGAACTGAAAAAGAACCGCTATGTGGAAGGTACCGGCCTGGGGCTTAGCATTACTAAGCGACTTTTGGAGCAGATGAATGGTGATATTCAGGTAAAAAGTGAATTTGGAAAGGGCAGCTGTTTTACTGTACTGATTCCGCAGGAAATTGTGGATGAAACCGCTATGGGTTCCTTTGATCAGGAGGAGAGCAAAGCAAGCATTACCAAGGAAAAGGTGCAGGAGGCTTTTGTGGCACCGGGAGCCAAGGTTTTGGTAGTGGATGATAACAAGATGAATTTGAAGGTAGTACAGGCACTTTTAAAGCGTTCTCAGGTGCAGCTTGATATGGCCGGTGGAGGTAATGAGTGTCTGGAGATGACCAAGAAGAAAAAGTATGATTTGATTCTCATGGATCATATGATGCCGGAGCCGGATGGCGTGCAGACCCTGCAGATGATGCGTGCGGACAAAAAGAACGCCAACCATACGACAAATGTAGTAGTGCTTACGGCTAACGCAGTAGGCGAAGTGGAGAGTGAATACCGCAAGAAAGGTTTTTCGGATTATCTGGCTAAGCCCATTGACACAGATAAGTTAGAGAAGATTTTGATAAAATATCTTAGTGCGAGGGTGAAGAAAAAATAGCACACAGGAGTAACGCCTATGAGTAAGAAAACAAAAGCAAACGACAGAAAATCTTATATATGGTATATCAAATTTTTCTTTCTATGTACCATTGTATTGATTATTGTTCACTGGATTGTTTGTTCGTTTTATTTGCCGGATGAGCAAGAGATAATCAGTACAGACTGCAAATTGTTTGAGACAAAATGGGAACGGGTGTTGGAAAATGGCGAGCGTGTGCCGATGGAGGTGCCCGGCAATACAGAGGCTCAATGGGGAGAGGTTGTCACATTGACTACCACGTTGCCGAATAAGCTTCACAATGGGGAAACATTGTGTTTTCGACCAATCTGGCAGGATGTAAAAATCTATATTGACGGAAAACAACGTCTCAGTTACAGTACAGAGGAATCCAGGCCATTTGGAATCAATAGTACCATGCGTTATCTGTTTGTAGAGCTGACAGAAGCGGATAGTGGAAAAACATTGACTTATCAGTTTTCCAGCCATTCCAAATATGCAGGGAACATGCAGCAGGTATATATCGGCGATAGAGCCAGTATATGGATTTATATGGCGAAAACATCAGGTGTACGATCGCTGTTGGCAGTTGCGCTCATTATACTTAGTTTGTTTTGTCTGGTTATTACCTGGGTTTTGAAATGGGTGTACGGAAAAACTTTGCCGCTTGGTTATCTGGCATGGACCATATGCTTAAGTGCTATCTGGATGTTGTCCGAAAGTGATTTCAGACAGCTTATATTTAAAAATATATCCATGCTTTCAAACCTTACATACTGGTGTCTGATGCTATTGCCCATTACTTTAATTATTTATATTGGCGAGGTGCAACAAAATCGATATAATAAATTATATGCCATACCCCTTGGGTATGCGGTTATTGTAACGATTGTAGGAACGATTCTTCAGGTATTGGATATTGTACAGTTTGTGCAACAACTACCCTTTATTCATGGGGGATTGATTGCTGCAATAATTTGTATTATTATTACCATGACAAGAGACGCCATCAAGGGTAAATTGAAATCTTATATGGCGGTGGGAATTGGTGTTTTTGGATTGCTCGTGACAGCGGTATTGGAGATGCTTTTGTACTATTACGGAGCAACATTGTCACTGGGTACGGTTTTGGGCGTGGGTTTGATGTTTTTGCTTATCATGGCGATTATCAAAACCGGACAGGACTTGCTTGTAACCGAGAAAAATAAACAGGAAGCTATTGCTGCCCGTGAAGCTCAGGCAAAGTTTCTGGCTAATATGTCCCACGAAATTCGAACTCCTATCAATGCCATTATCGGTATGAATGAAATGATTCTTCGTGAAAACGAAGATGATACCATAGAAGATTATGCACACAATATTCAAAGTGCCAGCAAGATGCTTCTTGGCCTGATTAATGATGTTTTGGATTTCTCCAAGATTGAATCTGGACAGCTGGAGCTGGTGGAGGATACGTATCATCTTGGTTCTCTGTTACAGGATGCAGTGCTCCTTATGAATGCAAGAGCAGCAGGCAAACCCATATCTACCCATGTGGAGGTTGACCCGAAGTTACCTTCTAAGTACTGGGGTGATGAGCTTCGTATCAAGCAGATATTGACCAATATTTTATCCAATGCTGTAAAGTATACCAAGGAAGGCAGTGTGACCCTTAAGGTGTCCTATGTGGCCATAGACAAAGAAAGGGTGCTTCTTGTGATGTCTGTTACAGATACCGGTATCGGTATCAAAAAAGAGGATATATCAAAGCTTTTTGACGGCTTCAAGCGACTGGAGTTAGATAAAAACCGAAATATTCAAGGTACCGGTCTGGGCCTTAATATTGCCAAACAGTTGGCGACGCAGATGCAGGGTAGTATTGCTGTTGATAGTGAATATGGAAAGGGGTCTACATTTACCGTATCTATACCACAAAGGGTTATGGACCAAAAGCCTTTGGGTAATCTGAAGGATTCTGTAAATGCTAATCGTAAGGAGCAGACTGCTCCCGAGAAAATGTTTACTGCACCGGATGCCAAAGTTCTCATTGTGGATGATAATACCATGAATCTTTCTCTGATGCGAGGCCTGTTGAAGCGTACACAGATACAGGTGGATCTGGTTAAGAGCGGACAGGAATGTTTGGAGTTAACGAAAGATAAAAAGTATGATATAATCTTCATGGACCATATGATGCCGGAGATGGATGGCGTGGAAACCCTGAACCTTTTGCGGGCAGATCAGGATAATCCCAATAGGGAGGCAATTGTGATTGCACTGACGGCTAATGCTATCGCAGGTTGTCGAGAAATGTATCTGGAATATGGTTTTAATGATTATTTTGCCAAACCGATTCAGGCGGATAAGCTGGAAGAGATGATTTTGCAGTATCTGCCGAAAGAATTGATTGATTTAAGGGAGGAAGTATTGTGATTTTTGGATTTAAGAAAAAGACGGCGGAGGTGCCGGAAGAAGAAAAAGGCGTGTCCGTGCCGGAGGAATTGTTGGAGATTGACCATGAGTTGGGTCTGTCCTACTGTATGAACATGGAAGATTTCTATCAGGAGATGAAGGGAGAGTTTTGTAATCAGGCTTCCGAGTATCTTCCACAGCTTGAAGAACATTATAATGCCAAAAACTGGAAACAGTATGCAGTGGTCGCCCATGGTTTGAAGGGTAATTCTCTAAATATCGGAGCCTCTAATTTCTCTAAACTTTCTTTGCAACATGAGATGGCCGGTAAAGAGGAAAATGCTGATTTTATTGAGAAGGAATATGCGTTGTATGTGGAAGCGTTGAAAGCCTTAATGGACAAGCTTACAGGGAAATAGAGGGGTAAGTCATGAACAAGAAATGGCTAAGACGCCGTAAGAGACTTTTTGAAATTATTGAGGTAGGAACTGATTTTGATTATGTCAGTCGGGCATATGACTATGTGAATGCGGGTTCCATTGTTCTTAATCTGATTATCAGTATTTTGTATACCTTTGCAGATATAAGGGAACAGTATGGTTCGTGGCTTCAGATTGCGGAATGTGTCACAGTTGCATTCTTTGGAATAGACTATGTTTGCAGACTGATAACCGCAAGATATTTGTACCCGACATTAAAGGAATCCCATGCCCTGCGTAAGTACATTTTTTCCTTCACTGGAATTGTAGATTTGCTGTCTTTTTTACCATATTTTATGCCGGTGTTCTTCCCGGCAGGCACTACAGCATTCCGTCTGCTTCGAATTGCACGTATTTTCCGATTGTTTAGAATTAATGCCTACTATGATTCCATCAGTGTTATTACTGCGGTTATTCGCGGAAAGCAACAACAGTTGATTTCATCCGTGTTCATCATTTTGGTGTTGATGCTGGCGTCCAGCTTGTGTATGTACAGCCTGGAGCATGAGGCACAGCCGGATGTATTCCAAAATGCCTTTTCCGGTATCTGGTGGGCGGCGTCCACGCTACTTACTGTAGGATATGGTGACATATATCCCATTACGCTAATGGGTAAAATATTCGGTATTATTATTACGTTTTTGGGCGTGGGCATGGTTGCTATCCCTACAGGTATTATTTCGGCAGGATTTGTTGACCAGTACACAACCATTAAGCAGAAGACGGAGTATGGCTATGAGGCCCACATGAGGTTTATTCAGATTTTTTTAAATGAGAATGATGATTGGGTGGGCAAAGCAATCAAGGATTTGAATCTTCCGGCGGGAATGATAGCTGCTATTATCAAGCGCAAAGAAGAGATTATTATTCCCAGGGGCGATGTGGTTTTGCAGGATGAGGACAGTATTATACTGGGAGCGGAACCTTTTGTGGATGATGATGATGTGGTTCTTAAGGAAGTGGTGCTTCGCAAGCAACATCCTTGGACAGATTTGAAAATCAGGGATTTGGATATTTCCCGACATGCAGTTATTGTTCTGGTAAAGCGTAAAAATAAGGCGTTGATTCCTAATGGCAATATGATACTTCGCACGGGAGATAATGTGTTCCTTTACAGTCAGAAGCACTTTGGCGATGAGAAAGAAATTCATATTTAGGATATTAGAAAATTAGAAAAGCCCCAACCTCAGTGAGGTTGTGGCTTTGTGATTTATCTGTTCAGAATCAGCTTGGTCAGCTCAACGGGATCAACAATCTTGCCATCCTTGTAAACACGCATGTTACCGGATGCAATTTCGTCGATGAGGATAACCTCGTCGTTGTTGTAACCGAACTCGAACTTGATGTCCCAAAGATCCAGACCGATAGACTTCAAATCATCGGATACAATCTTGGTAATCTTCAGAGTCTGCTCCTTCATGCTCTCGAACATAGCGGGAGTCATGATGCCAAGTGCTGCAAGGCCCTCACCGGTAACGAGAGGATCGCCCAGAGCGTCGTTTTTGAAAGTACACTCAACATAGCCACCTTCCAAAACGGTGCCGTCTGCGATGTACTCGCCATATCTGCGGATGAAGCTTCCGGTAGCTACCTGACGGCAAATTACTTCCAAGCCATGACCGAATACGGTTGCGGGAAGAACTTCCATAGTAGCGTTCTCAACATCTGCGCTTACGTAGTGAGTCTTGATGCCTGCTTCCTTGAGCAGTTCAAAATAGTGAATGGAAGTCTCCAGGTTTGCCTTACCGATACCCTCGATAGTCAAGCCTACACTGTTCTCACCGGGATCGAATACGCCGTCCTTGCCGGTGCAGTCGTCCTTAAACTTGAGCATCACATTGCCGTTGTCAAGGCTGAATACGTCTTTGGTTTTACCTTCATAAATTTTCTTCATCGTTATAGTCTCCTTTTGAAGTATAGATGAGTATTAGATTTTCTAACAAAAATACTTTAACACCATTTTTTGCAGATGTAAAATATTTTTTTTCAAATTTTGCAAAAAAATTTTGGCAAGGATGTGGTAAATTGGCGATTTAAGTACATTTTGCGTCGATGAATCAACCGTTGGTTGATATTTTGCAGGTTTGTGGAGGGAAAAGTGCTTGTGTTTCAGGTGAGACATGATAGTATTAATATAGGTGTATTTTATCGAAGTTTTGAGGATTAGGGAGAATGAAAGCATGATGAAACCTAAGATGATTTTGTTTGATTACGGACAAACGCTGGTTGATGAAAAATAAGGAGAGACGATTATGTTGAGATTAAGACCCTATAAAAGATGTGATGCGAAGAAGATTGTAAGCTGGATTCAGGATGAGGAAGCTTTTTATAAATGGAGTGCAGGTGTTTTGGGCGAATATCCCATCACGGCAGAGGATTTGAATGCCCATTATGATGAGAAAGCAGATTTGGACAGCTTTTATACCATGACTGCCTTCGATGAGACCGGAGCGGTGGGGCAGCTGATTATGCGTTTTTTGGATGAAGAAAAGAAGACCTTGCGCTTTGGCTTTGTGATTTTAGATACCTCCAAGCGTGGCAAGGGGTATGGCAAGGAGATGATTCGTCTGGCATTGCAGTTTGCTTTCGATATCATGAAGGTGGAAAAGGTTACCATAGGTGTGTTCGACAATAACCCTGCGGCTTATCATTGCTACAAGAGTGTGGGTTTCACTGAGATGGGCGAGGAATATAACAAGACCTACCAAATGATGGGTGGGGAGTGGAAGTGTATTGAGTTGGAGATAAGTAGTAAGTAAGGAGTCTCTATGTTAGATAAAGAAATCGTAGGCAAAAATATAGCCAATTACCGCAAGCGAAAGTTTATCACGCAAAAGGAGCTTGCCAATCACCTAAACATTACGGCCCAGAGCGTCTCCAAATGGGAGGCGGGCTTAAGTCTGCCCACCGTTGATATGCTCTATGATGTGGCCCAGGTGCTGGATGTGAGTGTGGATTCCTTGCTTTCAGACAAGGTGGCGGACAACCGGGATATTTGTTATGAAGATACCGGCCTGGATATCCGTACGCTTTACGGGTTGAAGGCCAGAATAGATTCATGGGTGACGGAGGATGAAAATGTGCTCCATGCCCATTATGTGGACCCGGTGATGTTTAAGGTAGATACGGAGGGGATGGCAGAGCCGGTCTTTGCCATGACCATTAATGTGCCCGGCTCCAAGGCAAGACTTGCCAGAGAGCGTGGCTGTGATAAAGAGATTTGTATGGATGTGACGGCTCGTGCCATCAATAATGTGCTACGCTACGGCTTTATGCCTAAGGTTCTTCGGGCACAGGTGGTCTGTGGTAATAAGGATGTCAGACATCTGGAGGAGATGGCTCTGGGCTTTAAGAAGACCTGTGAGGCAAATGGGGTGATTTTTGCGGGCATGGAGATATCTTCCCAACCCATCAACTACCGCAATAATGAATATGAAATCACGGTGTCCCTTGTGGCGGCAGCGGATAAGCAAGATATTCTCACAGGCAGACAGATAGAAGCGGGCGATGTACTGATTGGTCTGGTGACTCCGGGAATTGAGGCCAACTGCTACCCTTTTATTCGGGTTATGCTGGACAGGAAGCCGGAGCTTGCCTATGAGAAGATTGATGAGGAACATTATTTTGTAGAAGAAATTCTAAGACCTAATGTGGCATTTACCGCAGCAATACGCGAATTGCAGAAAGCAGCTATTTTGCGCGGTGCCTGTAGAATAGAAGCCTCTTTTCTCTATGAGGGGTCTTACGTAGGCATGGTGCCCGAGGACTTGGGCGTTTGGATCGATATGTCTTCAATCCCCCTAAAACCCCTATACAAATTCATGCTGGAGCAGGACATGGTGGGCAAGAATTTCTTTCCTTTCCGCTTCAGCATGGGTGTAGGGATGCTTGTTATTGTGCCTAAGGAACGGGTAAAACAGGCTTTGGAAATTATCAGCAAGTACCACGAGGCACATGTCCTTGGCAGGATACAAAAATTAGAAGACAACCATAACGAAAAAGTATGGACGGAAGGAAAAGTAAAATGGTAAAAAACAAAAAGAAAAATCTTTATATAGATGTAGGTGCCAAACACGGATACCTGTTGCTGTTGTATGTGCTGGCGGCTACTATTTTAAATGCAGTGGTTATCTCCGGTAATGAATACCTGGCAAGGGCAACGGACTCTTTGCTTGTTGGCGAGACTGTGCAGTTTCAGGACTTCTTCCTGCCCTTGACTTTCATGATTGTGGTGGGCACCATCATGGCCTATGTGCAGAGTCTTTGTGGTAACAACTACAGTGCCAAGGTGCAAAAAGACGTGCGTGGCCGAATCGGTAAGCATCTTTTAAACCTTCCCTATTCTTATTATGATGAAAAAGGCACCGGAAGTATCATGACCAAGTTGGTGTCCGACATTGCAGAGGTGGGACGGTTTTTCTCGGAAATCATGCCCAACCTCATTGTGGACTTCGTCACTGTGGTGACGGTTACCATTTACCTGATTCAGATAGATGTTATGCTGATTGTGGTGCTTTTTGTCACCTACCCTGTGCTTTTGGTGGTGGCAGACAAGCTTTCCCGCCATCTGACGGCTGTGGTGAAAAAACGCCGCGGCAGCTTGGATAAAAGAACCCAGGCAGCCTTCGACGCCATTCAGGGCATCAATGTGGTGCGAAGCTACAACTTAGATAAGGTTATGCAGAAAAAAATCAACTACTACATAGACGACGTGGCAGATCAGGGCTGTAAGAGCACCAAAATCACTTCCATGGGCTATGTGCTTCGACACGCTATCAACACCATTCCGGTGGTGTTGTGCTATATGTTTGCCCTTCATGAGGTTATCACAGGCAAAATTACCACTGGTGATATGCTGGCCTTCAGCGTGTTGTTAAACCGTATTCTTTGGCCCTTGGGCAACATTGTATTCTGTATCAATGACATCCGTGAGGTAAATGTGGCCCTGAAGCGTGTGCAGGAAATCTACGACCAGGAGCCGGAAGAAAGTGGAGACCAAGCATTTCCTATGGAAGCTTCTGATGGCAATGTGGTGGAGTGGCAGGACATCACCTTCTCCTATGATGGGGAGCGTCAGGTGTTAAATGGCATGAATCTTGCCATCGGTCAGGGACAGACCATCGCCTTTGCAGGCGGCTCCGGCGAGGGCAAGAGTACCATATTCCGTATTTTGTGCGGTTTTTATGGCAAGAGCGGCGGAAGCTACAAGCTCTTTGGTCATGAATTTGAGGACTGGAATTTACAGGCGGCCAGAAATGCCTTTTCTTACGTGTCCCAGAATGTATTCCTGTTCCCGGAGACTATTTTGCGCAATGTGGCCTACGGCAAGGAAGACGCTACCAGAGAAGAAGTGATTGAGGCCTGTAAAAATGCTAACATCCATGATTTTATTATGAATCTCCCGGAAGGGTACGATACCCTTGTGGGCGAGCGTGGCGTGCGCCTCTCCGGCGGTGAACGTCAGCGTATTTCCATTGCAAGGGCATTCCTGAAAAACGCGCCCATCCTTCTTTTGGATGAGCCCACGGCAGCAGTAGACGCCGGAACGGAAGAACTGCTTCAGGAAGCCATCGCCCGCATCTCCAAGGGTAAGACTGTGATTATCATTGCACATCGTCTGTCCACCATCATGGATGCGGACAAGATTTATGTGGTGGAGGGCGGTCGTATCGCAGAGTCCGGCACTCACGCAGAACTGATTGCCTTGAATGGAATTTATGCAAGTATGCATGGAAAGGAGGTGGCAGCCAATGAGCAGGAATAATAAGAACGACACTTCCCAAAAGCCAAACATTTTCTTCTGGTTCATGGGCCTTATGGGCAAGCGACTCCCCATCTACCTCACTGCCATTGTAGTGTCCATTGTGGGTTTTGCAGGAAGCAAAATTGCCAATGCATGGCTTGTGAAAAATATCATGGAGGCGGCCCAGACCAGACAGACTGACGGGCTTTTTCTTACCATTGTCATCAACTTCTTTGTGATTGTGGGCGCCATGTTTATGTGGCGATTCGGAATCGTCCGCTACAATATCGAAGCCAAGAGAGGCATTGCCCGGGTGGAGAAACAGGTTTTTGCCAAGGTGCTGCGCCTGCCCATGAGCTACTATGAAAATATTCACAGCGGCGACTTCATGTCCAAGCTGGTGTTTGATATGGAAAGAGCAGGAGATATCTACGGCTCCAGACTCCGCCGCCTTTTGGACGGATTTCTTACAACTATCATTTACATGATACCTATGCTTTGGTTAAACTGGCAGCTGACCCTATGCCTTTTGTCCGTAAGCGCTTTGTCGCTCCTTGTAAACAGCATTTTTCTAAAGCCCATGAAAAAGATGGGCAGCAGGCTCTCCGGTAAAAATGCTGTGATGACCGAGAAGATTACCAATATTCTGGCGGGTATGGAGACCACCAAGATTTTCCCCACAGGCAGACAGCTTTTGGAGGATTATGATATTGCCAATTCCGACTGCTACAAGATTCAGAAAAAGACCAACACCATGAGTGCAGCACTGGAGGGGTTAAATAACCTCTTTGACCTCTTAAGCAGTCTGGCATTTTTAGGTGTGGGCGTGTGGTTTGTATCTAAGAACCTCACCACTCTGGGCGAGCTTTCTGCTATTTACTCCATCTACGGCAACTTCCGCTTTGTGGTTATGGAGATTGGCAAATACATTCCCCAGATGATGAACTGCGTAGCCAATGCAGAACGCATCTACGACTTCCTGCATTTAGAGGAGGAGCCCGAGACTTATGAGATGAGCGGGGCGGCGGACAAGGCGGCAGGCATCGTCACCGCCAAAGATATTGCCTTTGCCTACAAGGAAGACCGTCAGATTCTGGAGGGCTTCTCCTTGGATATTAAGAAGGGTGAATTCGTGGCTCTTACAGGCGCTTCCGGTTGCGGTAAGAGTACCTTTGCAAAGCTTTTATTAGGATTCTACAAGCCCGAGCAGGGAGATATCACTATAGACGGCAAATCCTACAGCGAATTGAGCCTTAAAGAGGTGCGTGACCTCATCGGCTACGTGCCTCAGGAGCCCTATCTCTTCGAGGCGACCATTGCAGAAAATATTGCCTACGGAAGAGCGGACAATCCGGAGGGTGTGCCCATGGAGGACATCATTGAAGCAGCCAAGGCAGCCAATGCCCATGATTTCATTATGAAGCTTCCCGAAGGCTATGACACCATCCCCGGCGAGCGAGGTAATACCCTTTCCGGTGGTGAAAAACAGCGAATTGCCATTGCAAGAGCCGTGCTTAAGAATGCTCCGGTTCTTCTCTTAGACGAGGCAACCTCCGCTCTGGACAATGAATCCGAGCGTCTGGTAAACGAAGCAATCGAACGCCTCTGTAAGGAGCGCACCACCATTATGATTGCCCACAGAGCCTCTACCATTGCAAGGGCTGACAGGGTGATTGCCATGGGAGAATAGCGTGGAAGGACATATTGCCCGTAAAAAAATGCAAAAAAAATTAAAAAAACCTCTTTTCTACGGAAAAAAATTGTAATATAATTACTCCATGTTTCTAAAATGAAGTTGCGTGATTCGCTTATTTGTGTTGGCGATGTATCTATATCGATTGAGGCACTTTATATCCTACACAGGAACGCATTCCGCAGGAGCAACAAGTTGCTCCGTGAAAAAGCGTAGCGGCACATAAGGCTGTAAAGTACACAGCCTAAGTGCCGACGTTTTTCAAGGTCCTGTGGCAGGACATAAAAGCGCCTAATCGATTTACATATATTTCAACACAAATAAGCGAACCGGAACCTTGACTTTACTTAAATTAAGGAGAATAACAATGAAACAGGACATGATTGTAATTCTGGACTTAGGTAGCACAGAGAACACAGTAATTGCCAGACAGATTCGTGATTTGGGCGTTTACAGCGAGATTCATCCCCATGACATCACTGTGGACGAGCTGAAAAGCCTTCCCAATGTAAAAGGTATCATCTTAAACGGCGGTGAGAATCGTGTGGTTGACGGTGTAGAGATTGATGTCAATGCAGACATCTACGAGTGCGGTATCCCCGTAATCTCCATCGACCATCCCACTGCAAAGTGCGCAGTACAGTATAATGCACTGCCCGACGATGCAACCGTTAAGGCATTCCTTTTCGATACCTGTAAGTGCGAAGCGAACTGGAATATGAAGAACTTCATCGAAGACCAGGTGGAAATCGTCCGCAAACAGGTTGGCGACAGAAAGGTTCTGTTGGCTCTCTCCGGCGGCGTTGACTCCTCCGTAGTGGCTGCGCTGCTGATCAAAGCAATCGGCGACCAGCTCACCTGTGTTCATGTAAATCATGGCCTGATGCGTAAAAATGAGTCCGAGAGCGTTGTAGAAGTATTCCGCAACCAGCTCAAGGCAAACCTTGTATATGTAGACGCTACCGACAGATTCCTGGACAAGCTGGCAGGTGTTGCAGACCCTGAGCAGAAGAGAAAAATCATCGGCGGCGAGTTCATTCGTGTATTTGAAGAAGAAGCAAGAAAGCTGGAAGGCATCGACTTCCTGGGCCAGGGTACCATTTACCCTGACATCATTGAGAGTGGTACCAAGACCGCTAAGTGCGTAAAGTCTCACCACAACGTAGGCGGACTTCCTGAGGATCTCCAGTTCGAGCTGGTTGAGCCCCTTGCACAGCTTTTCAAAGACGAAGTACGTGCCTGCGGCGTAGAGCTTGGTCTCCCTGCAGAAATGGTATATCGTCAGCCCTTCCCCGGCCCCGGCCTTGGCGTTCGTTGCCTTGGCGCAATCACCCGCGAGCGTCTGGAAGCACTTCGCGAGGCAGATGCAATCCTTCGTGATGAGTTTGCAAAGGCAGGCCTTGACAAGAAAGTATGGCAGTACTTCACCGTAGTGCCTGACTTCAAGGCAGTAGGCGTAAGAGACAATGCAAGAAGCATGGGCTACATGTGTGTTATCCGTGCCGTGAATACAATTGATGCTATGACCGCGACCATCGAGAGAATCGATTACGATATCTTGGAGAAAATCGCAGACAGAATTACAGCTGAAGTTCCCAGCATCAACAGAGTCGTATACGAGATTACCAAAAAGCCCGTTGCCACGATCGAGTTTGAGTAGTAGTAAGTTAATACAGATTATTTTATATGGCAGGTAACCCAAGAGGTTGCCTGCCATTATTCGTATTATTTTGTTTAATCCAAAGTTGGTAGATAAATATTGACATCGAGTAAGTGTTAGCGTAACATAAAACTAACGAATGTTCGGTAGAATGCACAGAGGTGCTAATTGATTGAGGTGAATTGATGGAAGAAAAAAGTACAAGAGAAATAATTTTGATGGAGGCGCTTAATCTATTTTCTAACCAGGGATATGCAGCAGTTTCAATGCGGGATATTGCCACGAGGGTAGGGATACGTGTGAGTTCTATTTATCATTATTTTAGTGGAAAACAGGAACTTTTTGAGGCGCTGATACAGAAAGCGACGGATGTGAAAGAAGCCCTACAGGCTGTTTTTTTGAATGCACTTTCTAAGGCCGGAACAGTAGAAGAGGAATCGTTTGTTCAAACGGGAGTATATTTTTTAACAGGTTATTTACAGAATGCACAGGTAGAACCACTGCTAAAGGTGTTAGAATGTGAGAGATTTCATAATGAAGATGCTGACAGGGTGTGGAAAGAACTAGTGATTTTTGCACCGTTAGAGCATGAGGAAAATGTATTTCGGTTATTAAGAGAGCGGGGAGAAATAGTAGATGCTATTACCGACAAGGAGTTAGCGGCAGAGTATCAGGCAGCGATTATGTTAGCATACTTTACAGGAGATATTCAGCAACTTAAGATACAGTTGCGTTATTTTTATAAGAGAGTATTTATATAACGTATGCAATGAATATGAAGAGAGAGGGATAGAGATGAAGATAAGGGATTTGTATAGGATAAAAGGATTTCCGGTTGTTACTGTGGTGCTTGTCATAGTGAGTTTTGTGTTGTCTTGTGTGGTATGGGCGAAGCCGGAACTGTATGAGTATTTATGTATAGAAACCAGACCAACTTATATGTGGCAATATTTCAGTGGATGTTTTATACATAATATTGAACCAAGATGGATTATGTGGATTCATATGGGAATGAACTTCATGGGACTTATTCCATTGGGAATCATTACTGAGAAAGTGATAGGAAGCAAAAATACTTTTGCTGTTTTTGTGGTTGAGTTGGTGGTGACCGCAGTTGTTCTTCAAGTGGTTAGCTGGAATCAGCCAGGGCAAGCAAGTGGGATTTCGACGATAACTTATGCCTTTGCAACTGTCGCTTTTTATTGTGTATACACAGTAATTAAGAGGAGAGACGCTTCTTGTTTTAAACAACCGTTGTTTTATTATTGTGCCTTTGAATTGATAGGGATGTTACAAATGTTACTTATGATGAATCCACTGAATGCAATTATGTCATTTACAGGGCATATTTCGGGAATTGTCGTAGGAGTAATAACCATAGTATTGTTATCGAAGACAATTACAGAGGAAATAGCAAGCGTGGAGGTACAACAGAGATGAAGGTATATAGAAGAAGGAAAATGCAACAAGAAATTATCAGAACATATAATAGGCTGGTAAAACAATGGGGTGTTGCTGTAGAAGAAATGGATATTGCTACGCCATATGGAGTGACGCATATTATTGCGTGTGGAAACAAAGACAATCCTCCGCTAGTTCTTTTTCATGGTGTGGGTGATGATGCCGCGCTAATGTGGATATATAATGCAAAGTATTTAAGTCTATATTATCGTGTTTATGCGGTGGATACCATCGGGGGACCGGGGAAAAGCGTACCGGGGGAGTTATATAATAAAGATTTTGATGATGTACTTTGGATAGACAAGATATTGGAGGGATTGTCAATTGAGAAGGCTTTTTTTGCAGGAGTATCTCATGGTGGATATCTTGTACAGGTATATGCTTTGAGTAGACCGGAAAGTGTAATTAAGGGGATTAGTATATCGGGGGCATTATCGGTTGGAAATAACGGAAACCCTATGGCTACCATGATGAAGATATTTTTGCCTGAGGCACTATTCCCAACCAAAAAGAATGTAAAAAAGTTGATTGAAAAGCTGTGTGGAGAGAACAGTGCAGTATTTACCGAAAATAGCGATATTATGGAACACTATACATATTTGTTGAAGGGTTTTAATAATATGGCGATGGGATATCATAAAGTACATACTTTCACGGAGAAAGAAGTGGATATAATCCGGGATAAAGTAGAGTTTTTGGTGGGCTTGGAAGATCCTTTTGAGAAACTTGGAGGTGCTGATGCTATACGGGAAAACCATATGTGTGTCACATTTTATGAGAATGCAGGACATGGACTAAACCATGAGAAAGCTGATGAGATTAATAGGAAGATGGTGGAGATATTTGAACAAAATTGAAATAAGCTTTATTGATTTCGGAGAGTTGTTTTATTTGTCAGATTTGGTATAATAGTTGTGGCAACACTTTGGCAACAGAAAATCAGTAAGCCAAAATAAAGTGTGCAAATAAAGTAAAATATCGGCAGATTTCAAATAAAACTTAAACAAAACAGTTTAAACCAAAGCAACAACTTGCCGAGTTCGAGTAATCGCAATTTAATACAGAGTATTTTATATGGCAGGTAATCTAAGAGATTATCTGCCATTCTCTATATTAGATTCATTGCTTAAAAATTTGTTGCCAATTAATGACTCGCTTTTTTCTTACCGTTGATACCTGTATGACAATCATTTATTGACATAGATACCGACGGTATGTATAATTCAACACATAGATACCGATGGTATGTAAAAATGAAAAATAGATAATATGTCGGAAGGAGAAGTGAAATATATGTCGAGAAACAAATATCCGGAAGAAACAGAAAAACTGATACTTGATATTTCAACCAAATTATTCATGGAAAAAGGATATGAAAATACTTCGTTACAAGACATTATTAATAATCTGGGAGGGCTTACAAAAGGGGCCATATACCATCATTTTAAGTCTAAGGAAGAGATATACAATGCTGTAATATATAGAATGACAGCAGCTACAGACGAGGGTATTTTAAAGATAATTGAAGAAAAGGATATGAATGGACGTGAAAAATTAAAACAGATCTTATTATATTCTCTTATTGAAGCTAAACAGCAGAATTATTCATTGATTAGTCCCGACTACAGTAAAAATCCCAAAATGTTTTATAATATGGTGGTTGAATTAAGA
>JAZQLH010000010.1:0-22341 GCA_045542555.1 Acetatifactor sp.
CTCAACTGGAACCTTTATATCATCCCTTACTGGAATGATATATCCCTGTTTCTTATAAAAATCTTCCACTGGTTTATTCTTAGCTGTAGGAACATAACAACCTCTTACCTGCTCAAATCCCTCATTCATTAAACATTTCTCTACATGACTTAAAATTCCATTCTCCACATTCTTACCCATAACACGACAACTCATGACAAACTCTTCAATCAAAGGAATTTCTGTCACATCCACAATCACCACTGCCACAACACCATTGTCACCAAAGCAGTCCTCCACGCGATAGGCAAACACTCTCTTATTTGGATTTTGTATTATTTCCTGTACTTCACTTAATGTATGCCTTCTTGTCGTCAGATTAAACTGATTAGTCTTATTTAACAGTGCTTCCAGCCGGGCAGCATGCTCCGATGCATTTACCCGGGTCACAACAATATGCAACTGTTTCAGATAATCCTCAAAGCTTACCGCACTTTTCTGCAAAGCGTTTCGCTTGGCATTGTCCGCGTACTGTGCCGTCTTGCCCTTATCCTCAGCCGTCAGCACTGCCTTCTCAAAATATTTATGATATATAGCGGTCATGGCAGGAGCAAGATCCTCCGCCTTGTCCGGAAACTCCGGCACCACAACCTCCGGCAGCGTCTGCTGTATCAACAACCTCTCCTGAGGGTTATCATCCCAGAACACGAACGAATCCACGCCCAGATTCAGCTCTTTTGCCAAATTCAACAGATTCTCATTCTTGGGATTCCAGTTAATATATTTTGCCGCAAAATGCTCCTGGCGAAGCACCATATGCGGGTGATTATTCAAAATATCCTCTGCATCCTCCGGGTTATTCTTGGAGGCAATAGCCAGAATCACGCCTTGCTTTTGCATCTGTAAAATCACACGCTGAAGATTTTTATAGGCCAGTCCTCCATGCTCCTCGGACAGCTGAATGGGCGTATTGTCATGTTCTCCCGCAAGACCTCCCCAAAGAGTATTATCCAAATCAAGCACTAACACCTTTTTCGGGGTGCGGTATTCCAATTCCAATTTCTCTGCAATTAATGATGCCAGACGCTTCTGTGCCTCACCGCTTAACAGAATGCGCCCCATATACCACATCTTAGGCGAGAAAGCATTCTCCTCCCCCAGCATGGTAATCATGCGCTTATAGGGCAAAATCCTTACATTGGCTTGTCGTTCGCACAACGCTCTCAAAGCCTCGTCCCAAATACATTCCAACGCCTCCTTGTCCACAAGCGCACTGGCTGCTTCTATCTCCAATCCCCACAGATAAGCATCACTGATATAATAGACACAGGAGTCCTTCATAGCACTTTCAAAAGCTACAAACCAATTCTCCACATGACTTTTGGCAGCATCATTATCAAGCTCATGTTCTAAAAGCTCCATCAAATCCATCACCACAAAAGTCACTTCCGGCCCAAAGGCATGATAAGCAGAAGCAGGGTTCATCAATATACCCAGCTCATTTCCATAGCCCTCCGCCTCATAAACTTCTGCATCCTTTTTAAGCATGCGAATCAGCGCATTCATATTCACATTGGAAAGCAGGGCAATTCGTCTGCCCTTTTCCTGTTTTTCCATGCCTGTCACCTATTTGTCCTTCATCAAACGATATTTCATCTCGGCAATCTCCCAGTCAGTCTGATTGTCGATATCCTGCACCTCAAGCTCTGACACCACAAGGGGCAAAATATTGCCTACCATCAGCTTGCGGTTTTGCTTAAAGGCCTCTGTCCTGAATACATAAAACTGTCCCACATCATGATAATGGGGCACCAGATCCTGAGAACGGCTGTCCAGATACTGAGGATACTCAAATACCAGTCTCCCCTCCTCCACAATCATAGCCCGCTGAGGGGGATAGGAAAACGCCACCACCGGAATCAGGGTGTCTGCATCACTCTCTAAGAGCTGCTCCACTGCCGTCATAAGCTTTTTCGCCGTTACGAAGGGAGCGGTAGGATAGATGCACACAGCCATATCAAAATATTGACCACGCTTCTCATACTCTGCCAACACCTCCAAAAGCACGTCATTGGTGGTTGCATAATCATTGGCGGTCTCTGCACTTCTGTAAAAAGGCACCTCTGCCCCATACTGCTTGGCAATCCCGGCAATTTCCTCATCATCCGTGGACACCATCACCGTATCAAAGATTCCCGACGATACTGCCGCTTCTATGGAATACGCCAAAATAGGCTTTCCGCAAAATTCCTTTATATTTTTACGTGGAATGCGCTTACTGCCGCCTCTGGCAGTGATAATCGCAAGCTTCTTAGACTGCATCTTTCTATTTCCTCCCGGCCTTCATGCGTCTGACAAACAACTTCAACCGATAATACCAATAAAAACGAAAATCCGACTTGCCTTGCATGGCAATTAAGGCCTTCTCTTCCTCACCGGTAAATTTCAGATAATATGGATTACTCTGAAACTGTGGAAACCGGGATACTGCTCCCGCCCGAAGTTCTTTTACAAAGGATAATTTAGGATGCTTTACACCCGACATATAGGAAAAAAGAGTAATCACATAGTAAAGCTCGCAGAAACGATACTCTATTTCCTCATGATATTTATCCAAAAATCCTCTTTTTTTGCACTCCTCATAGAGAAGCTCGGCCGCCTTCATACGGTCCCTGCACTTAGCCTCAGTAATATAATGCACCGTAGACACATTGTGCTGATAATAATAATACATAGGCTCTTCCACCCGCTCAAACCGGGTAAAATACAACGACCACAACGGCCCCGCACAGTTATCCTCATAAAAGATTCCCTCCGGGAAACAAAGTGCGTTTTCCCGAATCACACTGTGTTTATATATCTTAATAACCATGCTGCCGGAACGCATGATAAGATTTTTATGCTTTGTCTCATCAAGTATACCGGTCTGGTCCATGGAATTATTCTGCACAATACGACCAACTTCAAAGGTGTGCTTATCCACCAGATTGTAGTCACAACCTACCATATCCGCCCCGGTCTCATAAGCCTTATCCAAAAGCTTCTCATAGTAGTCTGTGGTCACCCAGTCATCACTGTCAATAAAGCCAATCCACTCACCACAGGCCACCTTAAGGCCCGCATTTTTGGCGCCACCCTGACGTCTGTTCACATCATAAGAAACCACCTTAAAAATTTCCGGATAACGTTTCTCATAGTCCCTTAAAATTTCTAACGAATTATCCGTAGACGCATCATCCACCGCAATAATTTCATAGGGCTCTTTTAAGGTCTGATTTACCAGAGAGTCCAGACAGTATGCCAATTTGCCATCTGCTGCCATATTATAGACCGGCACAATGATGCTTAATTTCATAAACTGCCCCTCTCCAGTGTCGCCTTGCCATCCTCCACACGATAAACCAAATCACATTTCTCGATGGTCTGTAATCTATGTGCAATAATGATTAATGTCTTCTTGCCATGCAGTCTGTTGATAGACTCCATAATCGCAGCCTCTGTATCGTTGTCCAAAGCAGAGGTCGCCTCATCCAGAATCAAAACCTCCGGATTATTGTAAAGGGCTCTGGCAATACCGATACGCTGACGCTGACCGCCTGAGAGACGAATACCCCTCTCGCCGATACCTGTGTCAAGCCCCTCGGGAAGCGTCTTGATAAACTCATCCAGCTGTGCCTCTTTTAACACGTCCCAAAGACGCTTTTCATCAATCTCTTCCTCAGGTACACCAAAGGCCACATTTTTACGAATGGTATCATCCAGCATAAAAATCATCTGAGGGATATAACCTACGTTTTTAAGCCATTTTCTGTACTGCGTTTTGGTATCCACACCATCTGCCAGAACCATGCCGCCCTTCACCTGCAACAGTCCCAACAAAATATCCACAACCGTACTCTTTCCCGCACCGGATGTACCCACAATTCCTACAGAAGAACCTACCGGAATTGTCAAATCCGCATGGTCAAAAATAAGCCTCTCCGTGTTGGGATATGCATAGGTAATATCCTTCAATTCAATGACCTTCTCCACGGGAAGCTTTTCCTTCTCGTCCACAGCAAAGGTCATGTCCACCTTATCACCACTGATTTCATCCTGCAAATTATCACTTACACCCATAAAGAAGGGCTCAAAATATGCAATGGAATTAATCTGGTTATTAATGCGGTTCACGCAGGGCAAAAGCACAAATGCCGCTGCCGCCAGCGTGGAAAACACTGTCAGCATATTTTCCGTGGAAACACCGGATACCACCAGATAAATCATATAGCCCACCATGGTAGCCACACATGCAGACTCAATCAAAAGCTTGGGAATATTGTTGTAAAGACTGTACTTTTGCACCGCATCCACATAGCCCTTACCACACTTCTTATACTCATCCACAAAATACTGTTCCTTGGTGGTAATTTTCACTTCCTTAATCCCCTGTACGGTCTGGGAAATCCACTTAAACAGTCCACTGTAATAATCCTGATTATCCTTGCCTGCTTTATACATAATGGGTTTTAATACCATCTTCACACCGCCCATAACCACAAGCATTACCACCGCCAAAAGCACTGTCATGGTTCCGTTCGTCAGGAAGCAATAAGTAATGATAAACAGCGACACCACGCCGTCTGACATCATCTGTAAAAGCGACAGAATCAGCGCATACATATTGTTTACATCCGAAGTGATACTACGCTGTACCACTGCTGTATCCGCATTGAGATAAAACTCATAACTTCTGCGCAGATAATTGCGCATCATACGCTCGGAAGTACGGAACTGATTGGTATATACAAATGCGAAGGTAAGCTTCTGCTGCACAAACAAAAACACATTCTTTATAACGAATACTGCAATCAAAAGCGCCATAATTGACACCGCAAAAGTCTTATAATCCGGACTGCCAAACAGCTTGTACACCCAGGACGCAATTGCACTGTTTTGCACTGCCTGCGGGTCAATAACAATGTTTACCACCTGCACCAAAAGTCCAACTCCCGCTGTCTGCAGAAATGCTCCGATTACCATGAGAAACATCAGTCCCACCATGGTGCGTTTCTGTTTTTTATCCAATAAGACATTTAACTTTTTCAGTATCTGTCGCATTACTGTTTCCTTTCGATTCCGACCTGTTCATTCTGTCTGTGAATCAACGGGTCCTCGTATTTATCCATAAAATCCTCGCCCAAACGTACGATTGTCTCTGCAAACTGAATCGCTTTAATCTCCGTGAGCACCGCCACTGCTTTTTTGAAGCGAAGTCCCGGAAAGAAATTCAAAAGCTCCATGGGAACCGTTGCATCAAACTGAGGGTACTCACCAAAAAGCGTTCTATAATCAAGCTCATCCCTGGGATGCGGTTTAATAAAAATCTGCCCCTCCGGCTTAAACTGTTCAATAATATCTTTAAAAATCCGCTCTCTTACATCCAATGTACACAAAGGATCCGTGAGAATCAGAATCTTATCCTCCACACCACTGCTTTCGGCTATCTGGCGTTCCAGTGTTTCCTTATCCCGTATAAAGGCCTTTAAAATAATCTGCTTATCTTCCTCGGTAAGCCTGTCCACCAAGGCCTGTCTGGGCTCCTCGATATATTGGGGACAGGGATATTGAATAGCAGAAATATCGTTAACCTCCATATCCAGACAATATTTGCCGTACCCGTTCTGCACAAAAATCAGATTCAATTTTCTGGACAAAAAAACCTTCAGCCCGAAATGCCCTCTATTGTCATAACGGGCCGCATCAAAGTTCTTAAGACAGTTTAATCCGTCTTCCAATGCATGATAATAAATACGATTTTGGTTCAGATAATACCCGATAGGGTCTGAGTCACAATAAACATAAATATCCTTATATTCCTTAAAATCCACCGGAATATAGGGCTTCTGAAGCTCGGCGTAGCGCTTTGTAAACTGAATACGTTTTATCAGATTGCCGATAAAATTGCCTGTACCCTTCCTATACTTGGCAAGCTCCGGGAAATATTTTTCATTCTTTTCATCAAACTCAAGCACCTGCTCGAACAATCCCGTACTTTCCACCCGTTCCTTTAACTTCTCAAAATTGCAGGACATTTTGGAAAGCAGAAGCGTCGCCTGCCCCCGTTTTTCTACCGGAAGTTTTAATTCTTTCAAAAAGGTCACATACACATGATAGTAGGTGTGACACACATAAATTCTTGCTTTCATTTTTACTCCTTGCCACTAACTAATTATTGTACCACACATTTTGGGCTTCGTACAACTTTCCAAGCAATATTCAATAAAATGCAACCTAAAAATTAAGAAAAACGCAAGAATTATATAGCATCTGACTTGTTTTTCAACTCATACAGCCATATTCCCCAATAGGAATTGTCCGTTTCAAAATAACCTTTATATTCTAATCCCATCTTGTCGTAATCAGCGATTTCGCCTCCTGAGAAAAGATATTCACAGCCCAAATCCGCAAGCGCCTCCATATCAAACTGCAAATCCTGATACACGACACCGCTTCCCTTTTTCATCATCCAGTAATTGCCCGTCTGGGAATTAAACAGATAACAGCGATTGCCCCATTTATCAAAATAAACTGCCGTCTCCGGCGCCATCTCAAGCTCTGTGGCAATCACCTTACGAAAAGCATGTTTATATGCCAGAGGATAATTGTTGGAATATCCGTCGACCGTATAAAAACCATGCATCAGGGAAGGCGCAGGACTAATGCCCAGATGTACCACACGATACTCGGACATATCCCGACCGATAGCCTCCTCTATTTCCTGCATCAGCTCTTTGGCATAATAGGCTTCCCAGGTTATGTATCCCGTAATACCGGAGCCATTGTTTCTCTGATTTACATTGCGGTAAAAATCCGAATTGTAAAGAATGGTCTTCGCCGTAGGAAGAAGCACCAGTCCGATAATTACCAATTGTATCGGAAGACTCAACCATCTGTTTTGATTGTTTTTGCCCACAGTCCATCCAAAAGAACACACCAAAGCAAATTCCAAATACCAGCCCGCCGGATATAGCCAGTAAAAACGCTCCATCTGGAAATAGTGCAGAAACCCTGTGGCGTTATTTTTAAACGCCACCACAGGTTCAGACTTGTAAAATGCGTAAAATACCGCAATTCCAAAGAGTACAACCAAGCCCAACACCGCATTCAGATAACGCTTTCTTGCAACTTCGTCCATTTTCTTATAGAACAGTCCGCCTATTACAAGCACAATCAGCATAGGCAAAATCAGCTTAGAATGATAGGTAAATGCATGCTGCGCACTGTCCGTGAAAACACCTTTTAACGTTTCCCCAAAGGACATGGCGCCACTTACCATCTCCGTTCTATGGCTGACATATGCACTTTGTCCATCCAAAGTCCTGCCCAGTAAAATCTCACATATCAGATTCAAATTGGTAACTATATAAGCAAGAAGCAGTGTCACAAAACCCACACCATTCCAAATCACAAACCTTTTTCTGATAAGCGCAGCCAAAGCAGCCACCGCCCAAAATGCAAGCACTGCGTATCCCGTATAAACAAGATGACTGTTCAAGCCAAAAAACAGCACAATCCCCAAAGACAACAAAATATCCTTTCGGGATTTGCTTTGATTCACCCGCAGATATGCATACAATACAAGGGGAATTCCCATTTGAGACAAACCATAGACCGGATACAGCGGAAGCATACAAAAACATCCCGCCGCCAACAAAGAAAGAATGCTGCTTTTCGTCAATTCACGGGCGCAAAAATACATCCCCATAAAACCGCACAAAATCAACAAAATATAGGTACAAAAGAATGCTTGAAAGGGTGGCAAAAAACAATACAACAAGGAAAACAGTGCAGCAGAAGGTTGCAGACCGGTGGCATTCACCCCACCCATCATTTCCGGAATGGAGGACTCCCCTAAATGTCTTGTTGTAAGCACATAGTTCATCATGGATTCATCCAGCTGGTCATGGACAGTAAATACACTTCCCTCTCCAAGAAGCAAATTCGGGCTTATTACAACAAGCGTCAGTAATATCCCTACCCACCAGAGGGGGAACTCATCTATTCTGGCAATCCCACGATTCACACATTTTATCAAATTACCGATTTTCTTTACCATGAATCTATCTCCAAAATGTTTAAAAACATTCTTTAAAAATGCACAATAATATAGTCACCCATGTCCTGAATAGAACCCTCTTCGGGAAAACTTGGCATACTCACACCGTACTGCTCCGCAGTCTCATAATAGGAGCTATCCAAAAGCGGACGTATCTCATAGCCATGATGCGCCATAAAACGCACCAACTCTTCATTGGTTTCAAAAGCATATTTCCCCCAACTTACCACAGACAAAGAAGGGGTTTGCGCAACCCATACACCATGGGTTCTGTAAAACTTCTCCAGCAAATGCTCGTCCACCATACTTGTAATTCGCTGCATCTTAAAAAAGGTCTCTGAGCCGATATCCACATATGCATCCGCAACAATACTTTTGGGATTCTCCCACTCCCCGGTAAAAATAACCGGCTTACCCGTATCAAAATCCCGCTCCAAGGCATCGCCAACCCGACTCATATACTCTTTGGTATATTGATACTTGTTATAATCCACATAAAACCATTTGTTCAAATCTGTACATTGGTTCCACAAAACACTTACGACAATCACAAGCACTAAGCTGCGACAAATTTTACCCACCTTACCGTTAAGACCCGAAACGGCATAAATTGCCATCATAACGCCAAAGGCACAAATCAAAGGCAAAAACTGAGCAGAACGGTAAAGCGTTGCGCTTCCCTCCACAACCGCCAGCAAAAATGCCGCAATAAAGGCACCTGTTGCCAACAAAACAATCCATCCGTCCTTTTGCCTGATACTGCGCCACAATGCAAAAAGCAGAATCACTATTGTTGCCAGCACAAATATCTTAATGGGATAATATGCATAACCAAACACACCATACATCACGAAAAGACGTTTTAACACCATTGCGAAATTATCCCATGCTCCGGGTTCAAACACCCAGCCAAGCATCTCTGTTATGGAGCGCAGTACCGCCTCATCACGAAGCTCTCCCAAACCAAATACCGCAATCACAATCTCAATCACAATACTTCTTATAACCATAGCCACTGCCGCAGTAGCTGCTGCATATACCAGTTTAATAAACACTCTCTTACCGCAACCTGCAAGCCGCTGTGCCAAAAGCATCAAAAGAAGCCCAACCAGCCATACAATCATGAACGATTCGTAACACCCCATGGCTACTACCAGCGTTCCAACAGCTCCAAGCAAATAATACGCCATCTGTTTGCGTTGTTTGCTCCCGGCCTTGTCCAAACCCTCACTTACCATGCACAGGCTGATTCCGCAAAACAGATACCCCGTTGCAATTCCATTGTGCAGAAAATAAGTAAATACTTCTGCAATCAGAGGGCAGGACAAAAAAATGCATGAGAAAAACCAATATCCCCACTTGGGTATTTTATCTCCCAAAATCCGGTAAAACAATGTTCCCCACACCGTGACTGCCAGCATAAAAATCAGCACCGCAACAAAATCTGTCATAAAAGGTGCAAAATCAGAAATGTGAAGCACTTTATTCACTACAAACAGGACCCAACGCCCCACAACAGCCGCCAGACCCTCTTCAAAATAATAAGCATATGGCGTATCATCAATCCCCATCGTCGGATGCATAATCTTGAACCCATATCCGCAAAGCGCCGTCAGGCTCAAAAGCAGCACATATGCCTTATTGTTATATACCTTTTTCAAATCTTTTACATAGTTTTCCATAATAAAATATTATACCGTTTATTACCACTTAAATCAATGTTAAATTCTTGGTTTTACAATTTAAAAGGCCTGTGGTAGAATATCCACAGAACAATTTGCAGGACTTCTGAATCGGAGGAAACTTGATTATGAAAAAATTACTACACGTTATCTTTATAGTGGTGCTGCTTGCCATAATCGGAGTGGGTGCTTACCGCTATGCTGAATACAAAAAATACGAGCCTTTGCGCAATGACTGTGAGCGTATTGCAACTGCAGACTATACTTCTGTCTTTTTCTCCACATTCCCGGTGGACAACTATACAGAAGAAGATTTTGCAACTTATCGTGAAATTTATACCTTAAAATCTTCCTATTGCATTCCCGATATGGAGACTTTAAATCAGTACTTTACACTGGTAACCCAAAACGGCCGTGAGATTACTTCTATTTACCTGGGCGTACGCCCTGATATTGTATCTGCAGAGGACTTGCTTACAATGATAAATACCTGGTACGGCGTTCCCTTTGAAGTAATTATCTCCTACCCTTCCTTAGAATATTGGCAAAAACTGGACGAAGAAGAATACAATACCACAATGGCTGCCTATAAAGATTTTGTCAACACCTTGATGCCCTATTACGAGAATGACCCCTGGATACAGGGAAATCTTTCCCTCTATTTTTACAGCGGTACCGAATGGCTTGTGGGCAATCCGAATAACTACGAAAGTGATTTTAATGTAAATGCAGGCATTTCCCACTCACTTTCCATGTATTCCGACAAAAATCACAACTATTACTTGACCTTGGACAATTATGAGGAAGTTCTGGAAGACTTTGAGACTTTGGTAAGCGAGAGCCGTAACACCAAAACAGACGATGGCAAAACTACCGAAGAATATCCCGATTTATCCAAATGGGATGTGGTATTTTTCGGTGACAGTATCACAGCCTTCAGCGAAACCTCTTCCATTCCCGATGCATTTGGCGGCCTTACAGGGGCGCACACCTATAACTGTGCTCAGGGCGGAAACAGTGCATCCGAAGGCCACGAAAATACGCCCGGTCTTCCGACGGTAATAGATAATTTCCTCGCTAAGGATGCAAGCTCCTACAACGAAGATACCATTATTTATCAGGGCATAACCGATTATTCCAAAAACGCCAAGAAAAAGCGTCAGAAATGCTTTGTCATCGGTTTTGGAATGAACGACTTCTTTGAAGGATATCCTGTAGGAGAGGCTGATACCTATGACGTTACCACCTACACCGGCGCACTGCGCACCTCCATCGAAAAATTGCAGGCCGCATATCCCGATGCATTGATTGTGTTAATGACTCCTAACTTTACCAACTATTTCGGCAATGGCTTACAGCCCCAGTCCGAACAGGGCGGCATGCTCCCGGATTATGTAGCTGCAATGGAAAATCTGAGTGCGACGTATGATTTGCCCATTTATAACACCTACACGCGCCTTGGAATCGACAGTACCAATCACGCAGATTATCTCATAGACGGCTGTCATCCCAACGAACAGACCCGATATTGCATGGCGCAGGATCTTGCTAAAATTGTTCAAAAGGCGACTGCTAAAACAGAATAACTCACTATTTTCTACAACAAAAAGGCCTTGGAAAATTCCAGGGCCTTTTCACTTTTTGCTTGCATTGTTTTACCAACTCAAGCCCTTTTTCAGACAAGAAATTTCTATGATTTCACGGGTCTCATCATTATAAATAACACAATCCAGACTAATATAATCGGAGTCTACACCTTGCTCCCAACACCAGACAAAATGATAATTCCCATCCTCAACACTCTCCTTGGCAATGATATCAAAGAAATTTACATTGTATCTATCAAACACAGTTACCATGTCCGGTTCCTGTCTTGTGGTGTCGTCCATACTGTAAGGATTCCAGTAGGCTAATTCTTCTGCCCGCTCCTCTTCCGTTTGTTCAATCGTCTCTCCATTAATAGTAATATAACTAACAAAATGATTCATATAATCCCATCTTTTTTGCAAGTATATCTGTTTGGCATCTTCGTACTTCTCTTCTGAATAAGTTGCCCCATACCCATCCCTATCATTAAAAAAATAGGCCTGATGAAAGTATTTTTTACGAGATGCCGACTCAGGAAGCGCCTCCATAAATGTATTTTCCTTAGCACTTTTATAGAACGAATTATATGACAGGTATATCGTTCTGGTATCCGGCAAAGCTGAATCTGCAAATAAACAGAGAACGCAATAAAAGCCATAGATTCCAAACGTAAAAATTGTTAAGACGATTAAGCATGTTTTAAGTTTCTTATTCATACGCCCCCCATTATTTTTTATCTAATGTAATTACATGCTCTTGGCAGGATTTCCAACTCATTGTTCCCGGACAGTAACCAAAAAGTTCATAGGTTCTGGCCAACCCCAATGCATCCTGCTCACATACCCAGCCTAATTTTTCATAATCATAAAAATCAATAATATAATAAATAAATTCCATGTCATACTGTTTTGTTACCGGATCATATGTACAATGTAATGTTACGGAAGCATCTGCACTATTAAAAATTCCAAATGCTGATATATTGCCTGCAATTGCAAGAGGACTCGCCCCCCATCCAATATAGTCATCGTAAACAATATATTGACAACCACCCCACTGAGAATCAGGTGAAAGAGCTATATAAATTTCAGTATTATATTTATTTAATACTGACTCCGCAACTATTTTTGCACTTTGCATATTACTCTCAAAATAATTGTTTATAGAATCATAAGGGCTCCAGTCATTTTTAAGCATATAATCCATCTTATCATTATTCATCTCGTCATCTACCGTAAAGGTTTCCTCCGTAGGAACACCTCCCATGGCAAGAAAATCATTGATATCATCTCCGTCAAAATCCACATACTTTCACATCTGAATATATTGATACTGCCCAAGAGGACAATCTCATTTTTAACAGCATAAAATTGTCCTCTTAAAGCTATCACTCATAGGTTTTATGTCCACATCATCTGCAAAAAGTAAATATACTAGACAAACTTTCTATAAGCCAAGTCAGCTTTTGACTAACTGATATGAGAATTCAATGATTTCATTAGTTTCATCATTACATATAACACCATCATATGTATATGAATCTCCGCTATCACAGAGGGAATACGCAAGGAAATAATATTGTCCATCCTCTTCTTCTGCTGGCAAAAGCTCATCAAAGTAATCAATCCCCCTCTCAATTACCTCTTCCCTGTTTAAATATCTCTTGTTTTCTCCATCATAAAGATAATGTTCCCACGGATATTCACCATTATATTTTCCTTTTTGCTGCTCTTTTAGCATTTCATAATCCTTTTCAGAAAATGATGCCCTATATCCACTCTTGTCGATTGAAAAATAATGAAAATTGTAATACTTAATATTATGGGCGGACAATGGTAATATATCCGGATACAGTGTATAGTAGGAAATGGTCGAAAAGAAAATATAATGAGGAAAATGTCTTTTCACCCTTCCGGGCATTACCCACAGTAATAATGTTACGGTCAATACAATAATAAGTATCTTTATCAGGGTCTTCTTGTGTTTATTCATCTTTGTCCCCCTTTTATCCTCCAAACAGCCTTCATAAGCGTAAAATTTAATGCCCTAATCAGACATTGGCTTTGCCTTTTGAAATACGCTCCTCTCTGCTTCTTCTCGAAATACATCGCAACTTGAAAACCACTTCCTCCTATGAGGAATCATTTACTCTAGCAGACTGTTCCATACAATGTAGCGACAACTTCCTATACATACGGCTAAAAATGCTTTAAGGATAAATTTTTAATTTTCAAAACTCCTGCAGCCTCCACGCATCTTGATAATCAACACTTGCTTCTTCCGGCAATTCAATGCTAAATTCAATCAACTCATTTGAAGAAGCATTTAGTATAACCCCACTATATCTGAATTTACTTGGTGCATCAACTCTTACAACTGTATGGAAATAGTAATCTTGTAATGTATCAGAATTTCTCATAACAGTATTAACAAATCCCAACTCATTTTTAAACCATTCTGATTCGTCTACATAATGAAAATTTTCACCTTGCACTTGATACATTACAACATTATCCCAATCTTTCCATGTTTCAGAATAAAATTCATTTCTTTTCTCTACAACACCTGAATACTCCTCATCTGAAAGCACCCTTGAATATGCTGCATACATTTCTTTAAAATCACGGTGCCAATAATACTTTTCTTCTGCCACGTTTGTAGGCGCTTCATTGATAAAACTGAATCGCCCAAAACAATGATGCTCTTCCAAAAGCTCCATATATTCCTGATGACTGGCAAAATCTGTTTTAGTCCACGGAAAAATATTTGAAAAAAACTCATCCCATGAAAATTTTGCAAACAAGAGAATAAGTACAGAAATACATATAGCTATAAATATTTTTTTCATCTTCTTCATATCATTTCCCCTCAAGCCACGTTAAAATATATCAGGTATTTGAAAGCACAATCCCTTGTCTTCCACTATTGTCACAAGACCTGTCGACTCACCATATAATTCATAACTTTTTGCAAAACCCAACATATTCTGTTCTTCAAACGTATCTGCAAAGTCAAAATTATAATAATCCGTCAAATAATACTTATACTCGCCCCAATATGTATCTGTTTCCGGGTCATAAATACAATGTAGGGTTGCAACAGCGTCTGCCTTATTGAAAGCACCAAAAGCCTCAAAATTAGTCAGGGCCCGATAAATATCATCAGTTTCATCAAAGTCCTCCATATAGAGACATCCGCCCCAATTTGCTTCAGGAGCTACCGCAATATAAACTTCTGTATTATATTCATTTAATACAGATTTTGCAGCTCTAAGCATGCTTCCCATATTTTCTTTGAAATACACATTTACAGAATTACTCTCCATCTCATTTGTCAGATTTGGTATATCCACATATTTTCTGGTTCCAAGACCTTCTATTCCCGGTTCTGAACCACCTTCTCCCGAGCAAAAAGCATAAAAACAATTCAAGGATGTCCTTGAGCCGGTACCAATAAGAACAGCTATTGCAAAAGTATTCCAGAACTCATATTTCGCAAGTTTCTCAGCAAGACTCACCTCATCCGCCTTATATGCAAACAAACCATGCAGTCCGTCCAAGCCATTATAAGGTTCTGTACTACCCATAAACGTCTCGTTATCTGCCTTTTCATACCACGGCACCTTATTCTTCCCATCCAAATACGGCACATAATCCATCTTCGAATCCACGACCATTCCATTAGCATTCTCCCTGCCATCCACATAAATATAATCACTCGGCAGTTCATTGCTAATCGCTCCTCTATTAACCACACTGGTAAAGGTCTCTCCGTCTACCGTAAAGGTTTCCTCCGTGGGAATTCCACCCATGGCAAGGAAATCATTGATGCCATCTCCATCGGAATCAATTACCTCGGACTTAGTTTTCACAATTGTTCCATTAGAAAGACGCATACCCTTTTGCTCATAGATATCCAATAGCCCATCTCCATCAGTATCTATATTTTTATAAACACTTACTTTTTCCAAGAAGTTCGTATGTATTGCAATATTTAGATTCCCTTCTGTTGGTTTTAGAACCTGGATATAGTCTCCACCTGTTTCCGCTGCCATTCTTGCTACATTCTCTCTATAAAGGAATGAACCTACAACAAAATTAAGAGCTATACCGTTACTTTGTGCCTTTTTAACAAGTTGACTGTCATAAGGCAAATCGAATCTCACATGAAAATACAGTTGCCTATTTGTAGAAATACTGGATGCTCCCATATAATCCACAACCCATGTCAGCATTTCATCTACAGTCATCTGCTTATACATACTATCACGCATTTTATGATTTAAAAAAATTTCTTCTTTTCCCAAATCAAGTTGTCGATAATAAAATACTATGAATAAAGAATTCTGTGGATTATAAGGATCATAAAAGTCATAATGCGTGTCCACAAACTGATTTGTATTTTCTACAAAAAGATAATCTGCATAGAGTTTACTATCACTATTGGAAATCGCATACCCCAAATCCTGCCTCCACGCATTCCACCACTTCACTCTGTCCACCACCATCCATGTGGAAAAATGATCCGTCGTATAGGAAAGGGTATTATTCTCCTTATCAAGCACTGTTTCATCATCCAGAATCACATACTTATCATTTTCCTTATCATACCACATGATGCGCAAATTGTCCTCAGAAGTTCCACCCAGCGCCGCCTCATCATAGGCAAAGGTGATGGTGGCCTCCTCAAATGCCTCTCTGGATTCGATGGCCACAGGCGCACCAAACAAGCCTACCACATCCGTGGTACGCATATCCAGGTTGTAAACGTTATGGATATTCACCTCATTGTCAATACACCCTGCACAGTCCATGGACACGGATACTTGCGTGATTCCCGCCTTTCGCTCCTGATCAAGCACCTCTGTATGGGTCTGGTACAAAGTCTCGTCACCGTCCAAAATACCGTCTCCATCAGTATCGGGATTAGTGGGGTCATAGCCAAGGCGCACATCCTCGCCATCTCGCAGTCCGTCCTCGTCAGAATCCTCCATCACAGAATCCGTAAAATAGAGCTTCACTTCCTCCCCATCTTCCAGACCATCACCGTCCGTATCCGGATACAAAGGACCTGCTCCTGCCAAAAGCTCCTCCAGGTTGCTCAGGTCATCCTCATCAAAATCTTCGTCCCCATCTCTGACGCCATTACCATCCGTATCCGCCACGCAAGGGTCTGTTCCGGTCAAAATCATCTCGTCAAAGTCCTTCAGGCCGTCCCCGTCCGTGTCCTCCGACAACATATCCGTGCCAAAAATAGTCTCAAAATAGTTATTGATACCGTCACCGTCGGAATCGGACAAATCCAAGTCCGCGGCCTCCATATTTTCGGCATTAAAATTCATCAGATAAATCTGTTCCTCTACAGACTTGTCCTCTGCAAGATGGGCCGTTACAGTGATACAGTTACTGCCCAGAGCCAGTCCAACAGGCGCAATCTCCCAGCTTGCCTCCACAGGAAGCTCGCCACTGTCAATCACTGTCTCATTGATATCCGTAACCGTAAAGGTCAGTTTCTTCACCTGTTTTGCACCTGTAAGAGTTCCGGAAAGGCCGCTCAGTTTTTTATCCGTCAGATACATTTCCCATGCTTCATTCAAGTCAAAAACTGTCGTATCGATAGTCAGGGTAACCTCCCGTAAATCGCCGTCACTGACATCACCGGAGCTTACATCGCCCGCACTTACATCGCCGGAAGACACGTCACCTGTACTTACGTCGTCCCCACTCACATCTCCCGAAGTCACATCACCAAAAGACACGTCCTCAGAAGGTGTACCCCCTTCCGGAACCGATTCCCCGGACTCATTCTCTCCGGGCTTGGTATCGTCTGCGGCTCCATCATCTTCTCCGCCGCCGGTGTACTCACCCAAGGTCACTTCCTCCAGACAAAAGGCCGTGGGAGCATTTTCGGCACTACCATTTTGAACCGAAAATCCAATGGTTACAGTCCCATCCGGCGCAATGTTCTGGTTATAGTCCTTATTCCTAACCATATATTTGCCGTTCTCGTTAAAAAGAATCTGCCCCTCCCAAAGGTCAGTAATCTCACAGGGCAAATCAAAAGAAATCTGCCAGTCCTCAATAGTTCTGCCAGACGTATTGTTGATACAAATATTTCCCTTAAAACCGTTCTCCCAGGACTCTACAACCTCATAAGTAACCTGTGCGTCACTATCCGGAACGGCTTTCAATGCTGTAGGAAGCTCACAAATCTCAGGAAATCCCAGAAATTCCCCTTCCGCGGTAAACCCAAACTGCACACTCTGACCACTTGCAATATCCTGATTCCAGCCTACATTTTTAAAAACGACGCCCGACTGCTCCCCTTCCACAGTCTGAGCATTCCACAAATCCTTGATTTCCTCCTCAATGGGAAAGGCCACATGCCAGTTTTCAATGCCGGCATCTGACGTGTTCTCCACCATCACCACGGCCGTATAGCCGCCATCCCAGTAATCCGTAAGTTGAAACGTAACAGACACCGCTCCAGCTCCCAGCTCTTCTCCCTGGTGACACCGTCCCATGTAGCGTAAGTCCCTTCCTCTGCGGCAACAGTCGTCTCCCCTAAAGACTCCTGCGCCTGCACCCGGGGCAGCTCCACAGAATTCCAGAGCATGACCCAGCTCAGTATCAGGCATAGCGTGCGCCTGATATTTTTCCCTCTTTTGTTCATTGCTTCCATTCCTCCTTGTTGTGTGTTTATGCGACTTATATACGCCATATCGCAATATTACCATAACAAAGAGAGTAATTCAAGTGTTTCTAAAATGTTTTTAAATACAATGCGTGTTATATATACCTACATAAAAAAGGACCTTGGAACATTCCAAGGTCCTCACTTTACTTAATATTTTCCGTACAACACCATATCTTTATCTCTGGAAAGCTCTATCCATCCGGCCTCTTTGCATTTGGCATCTACCTCTGCACCGGACTGGGCCGCAATATAACGGCTGTTTATGGTCTCAAAATTACCTAACACAAAATCCTTCTGACAACAACTGATACCAAAGCCCTTCGGAAGCGCATACAGAAGTTGCCATTTCATGGTCTCTCCTTCTGCACTCTGTTCGTTAAATACCCATATCACAGAGTTTTCATAGTTCGGCACATTCTCTTTCGTCAACTCCAGACTTTCTGCAAAACGAATACGCCAATCCTCCACTTGGACCTGTCTTTCCTCTGTCACATAAGGTACCTGATAATCATAAGGATCCACCGCTTTGTATGTGTAGAGGAATGCAAAGGTGGCACCCAAAAGCACTGCCTTCTTATAGAATTTCGTATCCATCATACCTACTATCAAAACACCAACCGCCATAAAAGTCAGAAGATGCTTGCTACCCTCTGTCAGTTTGTACATAAGAAGCAGCGCAAAAAACATTCCGATAAAGGAAAATGCAAGATGAGCTTCTGCAATAAGCTGTGCAGACAATTCCGATCTACCTTTACGCAGTTTCCCATAGTCCGCCAGGCTTTGCCACAAAAGAATTGCGCAGGTTACAATATAGCCTGCAAAGAAAGCTCCCGACGCCAAACCTGTGCGGATTCCCTGTACGGTATGTGCATAAAAATCCTTGCCCTTCCAGTAAAGAGTGCTAAAGAAATTGTGTATACCGGCACTGAAACCTTCTGTAAAAAAGGTGGTAATCCAATCTGTAAAAAACAAGGGATGAAAATACTCTGCGCCAAAATAATGCTTAATCATGGCATAGCAGACAAGCGTCACACTAATCACTGCACCGGAGCCCAGAAGGCCAATCCATATTTTCCCCTTCCGTCTGGCATCTCTAATCCAAAAAAATGCAGGCAACAGCAAAAACAACAGCATATAAGGTCTCATAAGTGTAAGAAGCGACGAAATGCCAAACATGGCGGCCAACTTTCCTCCATGAGGACTTTTTTCATAGCTGATTGCCAGACCATAAAATACAATCAGATGACTGATACAGATAATCTCCGGCATACCGGAAAGCATATATCTTACAAAGGGCGTATAAAGACAAAATAAAAATGTTATCAGACCCAGCTGCTTCCATGTGGGCTTGGTAAACCACACAAACAAAAACATCGCCAGACTCATCAGCAAAATATTACAGATAACAGGAGACAGCATATTCCAGCCGAATAAAAACCCCCACACAATCCACGGCAACACAAGCACAGGACTCCATGCCGCAAAGGACAACTTTAATCCATGACTTTCATTAAAGCCGTAATACCCCTGCGGATAACCAAACTCCACAATACTCTCCACCTGCTTATAGTAGAAAAGCTCATCATTCCACTCCGAAGAAGGCAGATACACATTCCCAATAGAACTGCCTGCTGCCGCTGCAGTCACAACACAGCACATAACGGGCAAAAGCGCCATAAGCAGCGCTTTTACCAAGTACATATATCGTTTATCCCGTTTCCACCATCCTATGAATCCGTCAAACTTCTTCATCGAATCTCCTCACAGTTTATTTTTTCCCGAATCACATATTGGGGAGAATTATTCATACTGATATAAATTCTTCCGATGTACTCACCAATCAGTCCCAACATAATCATAATCATGCCGCCAAAGAAAACAATAGCCGCCATGGTGGAACTAAATCCCAACGGCACTGCAGGATTTACCAACCTCTTAATAATGGTATAGATTCCATAGGCAAACCCTACGCATGCACTCAATCCGCCAATGATGGTTGCAATTCGCAAAGGTTTTACCGAAAAGGCCGTGAATCCATTAAACCAAAGGCTCAAAAGCTTCTTCATGGTATAGCCGGAATTACCTTCCTCACGTTCTCTGTGATTTACCAACACATTGGTGATGTTTTTGGTTGTCCGAAGAACCAGACCAATGACATAAGGATAAGAGTTCTCATAGCGAATCATGTCATCTACCACAAATCTACGCACAGCAAAATAACTGGACACATACAATTCCTTGGGTTTTTCCAGCATCATACGAGTCATCAGTTCATTGACCTTGCTTCCCATATTGCGGAATGCAGAGTGTTTTTTATGTCCGTATTTGGCATAAACCGCATCATACCCTTCATCCAACTTAGACAGAAGCTTATCTACCTCATCCGCAGGAGTCTGTCCATCATCATCCAGACATACCACATAGTCTCCTCTTGATTCACGAAGACCTGCCATAAGTGCAGAGTGCTGTCCGAAATTTCTTGCAAAATCAAGCCCTCTTACTTCTGCATTGTTCTCACACAGCCTGCGGATAACCGCAAGTGTGCCATCCGGTGAACAGTCATTTATAAGAATAATTTCATAACTATATGTTGCAAGCTCCTTCATTTTATTTTTGATTTCTGCCACCACATGCTCCAGGGTTTTCTCTGAGCGATAGCAGGGAATTACAAAACTTACCTTTTTCATTACGGCAACCTTTCATATACTCATTTTGCAACTGCAGCCATCCATACAATATCACGATACACGCCGTCTATGCAAACATCATCTTTTAACAAGCCTTCTCTTATAAAACCTGCTTTTTCGTAACTACCAATAGCCTGCATGTTTTCTGCAAAGGCACGCAGATAAACTCTGTGCAAACCAGCTTCCTCAAAGCAATAACGAAGCATCAGTTTTGCAGCGGCAGTTCCCACACCGCGCCCTCTGGCATCAGCCTCGCCGATAAAAATACCATATTCCGCCTTGTTATGTTGTCTGTCAATATCTCTGATATACACACTACCTAATGGTTTATCCGTAGCACTGTCACAGATAATGGTCTGCACCACCCGTCCGGTGTCCACCTGCGTGCGTATCCAATTTTCATGTCCCTCTCTTGTGAAGAGTTCCTGATAGATAAAATTCCTGCGCACTGCTTCCGAATTCCGCCAGGACACAATCAAATCCGTGTCCTCACGATTCATCAGGCGCAGATAAATACCCGCCTCTTCATCCCGATAGTTTCCGGTCATACCATAACTTCCTTTCGGTCGTCTTTGTATCATATCTGCCTTATTTACCATAGGCATTGCAAAGCGCAATTACTCTGGCAATCTCATCCTCCCGCATCTCAGGGAACAAAGGTAATGTCACACAATGGGAAGCCAGATACTCTGCATTAGGACAATCCCCTTCCTTGTAACCTAAATGTGCATAAGCCTTCTGCAAATGACAGGGCACGGGATAATGCATGTTGCACTCCACATTATTCTCTGCCATATATTTTACAAAATCGTCGTGGTCAGGCACAGTGATGACAAAAAGGTGAAACACTGATTCTGTATTGTCAGGATGGGCCTGCATGGTAATCAGAGGATTGTTAATCTCTGCAAGATAACGCTTACCAATCTCCTGTCTCTTAGCCGTCCACTGGGGCAGATAACTTAAACTTACGGAAAGCACAGCACCCTGCAAGCCTTCCAGACGGTAGTTATAACCAATTTCGTCATGATAGTAACGCACGTCACAGCCCTGGTTTTTCAGTCTGGTCATATGTTTAAAATATGCTTCATTATCGCAGGTCACGCTGCCGCCCTCACCGAAGGCATAAAGATTTTTACCGGGATAAAAACTAAAGCATGCAAGCTCGCCCAAAGTACCTACGTTTCTTCCTTCAAACTTTGCACCATGGGCCTGGGCACAGTCCTCCACCACGAAAAGGCCATGCTTATCTGCAATCGCTTTAATCGCCGCATAATCGAAAGGCTGACCATAGAGATGAACACCAATAATACCTTTTGTTTTGTCTGTAATTTTGGCTTCCACAGATGCAGGATCCAGTTCCCATGTATCCGCTGTACAATCCGCAAATACAGGTGTTGCTCCGGTGTAGCTTACGCCCCACGCCGTTGCAATATAAAGTCGGAGGCCAAGCGGTCTTAGGAAGACAAGAGGCAAGCCCAACTCCTTGGCTCACAGAACGACATGGCTACGATCCGACTTCAGATGCAGGATCCAGTTCCCATGTATCCGCTGTACAATCCGCAAATACAGGTGTTGCTCCGGTGTAGCTTACGCCCCACGCCGTTGCAATATA
>JAZQLH010000011.1:0-53950 GCA_045542555.1 Acetatifactor sp.
AGATAATTTAAGAGCTGTGTTTGATTATATCGAGCAGTATCCTATTATTGATATTAAGAGAACTGCTAAGGAATTAGATATTAGTTATAATACAGTAGCTACGGCTGTGAAGAAGCTTGTAGAACTTGGTATTTTGCAGGAAACAACCAATGCTGCGAGAAACAGAGTGTTTGCGTATGAGGAGTATTTGGGAGTATTAAGGAAGGATACGTAAGAGAGAATATGAGAGAAAAATATACAAATTCTATGAAAAAGTACACAGAAAATGCATTTCATAAAGTATAATAAAAACAATGAGTTAAAGGTCTTATTATACATGCGAAGAGGAAGGTAATTATGAGTAGTAAAATAAGCAGTGTAAGTAATATATATCAGTTGGAAGGAAGAGTTCCTCTTTTGAAGGCAATTCCGTTTGGGATTCAGCACATTTTGGCAATGTTTGTTGCAAACCTGACTCCAATTACAATTATTGCAGCGGCAGGAGGCCTGTCTCAGGACGAAATAGCAGTTTTGCTTCAAAATGCCATGTTTGTGGCTGGAATAGCTACATTAATTCAGCTTTATCCTGTGTGGAAGATTGGTTCAGGACTTCCGATTGTTATGGGAGTCAGTTTTACTTTTGTGACCGTATTGAGCACGATTGCCGTTAATTACGGTTACCCGACAGTGATAGGAGCAGTATTAGCAGGCGGTATTTTCGAAGGTACGTTAGGTTTGTTTGCAAAATATTGGAGAAAAATAATATCTCCGATTGTAGCAGCTTCGGTTGTAACAGCTATCGGTTTTTCGTTATTTGCAGTAGGAGCAAGATCTTTTGGGGGAGGTTATACAGAAGATTTTGGGTCTTTAAAAAATTTATTGCTGGGTACAATTACATTAATTGTTTGTCTTTTGTGGAATTGCATTGCAAAGGGGTATATGAAGCAACTTTCTGTATTGGTTGGATTGGTTGTCGGTTATGTGGTTGCGATTTTTATGGGAAAAGTTGATTTGTCCATGATTTTTGCGGGCGGTTTTATTTCCCTTCCGAAAATGATGCCCTATGTACCGGAATTCAATTTTTCTGCCATTTTCTCGGTTTGCATTATCTATCTTGTGTCTGCCGCTGAAACAATAGGAGATACTTCTGCAATGGTAGCTACCGGTTTGAACAGAGAAATTACGGATGGAGAAATTTCCGGATCACTTGCCTGTGATGGATATGCATCTGCAATATCTTCTTTGTTCGGTTGTCCCCCGGTGACCTCATTTTCACAAAATGTTGGTTTGATTGCCATGACGAAGGTGGTGAATAGATTTACAATTATGACAGGAGCGGTTTGTATGATGATTGCAGGGTTGCTCCCGCCTGTTGGAAATTTTTTTGCGTCCCTGCCGGAATCTGTGTTGGGCGGATGTACAATCATGATGTTTGGTACAATTCTTACATCGGGTATGCAGATGGTGGCAAAAGCGGGATTTAATCAAAGAAATATAACGATTGTAGCACTTTCTTTGTCTGTTGGTATCGGCTTTACAACAGCCAGTGAGATTGGACTCTGGCATGAATTTCCGGAAGTGATACAATCTGTATTTTCGGCTAATGTAGTGGCAGTAGTATTTGTTACATCGATTATTTTAAATTTGGTTTTGCCGCAGAATATGGAGATAGAGAAAACATTGTAAGATAAAAGGAGCGCAAAAGATGAATTTTTTAGAGGAAAAAATCGTAAAAGAAGGAATTGTGAAAGAAGGTAATGTGCTAAAAGTAGATAGCTTTTTAAACCATCAGATGGACATAGAGTTGTTCAATGAAATGGGCAAAGAGTGGAAAAAACGCTTCGAAGGAAAAAAGATTACGAAAATTCTCACGATTGAGGCATCCGGTATTGGAATTGCCTGTATTGTTGCACAACATTTTGGTGTACCTGTGGTATTTGCCAAAAAGTCAAAAAGCATTAACCTGGAAGGGGATATGTATACGGCAGAGGTAGAATCTTTTACACATAAGAATAAAAATCAGGTTATTGTTTCAAAGAAATTTTTAAATGCAGATGATCATGTGTTGTTGATAGATGATTTCCTTGCGAATGGTTGTGCCCTTCAGGGGTTGATTCAGATTGTTCATTCAGCAGGAGCAACGGTGGAAGGAATCGGAATTGCAATTGAAAAAGGATTTCAGACAGGTGGAAGGATAATCAGAAATTTAGGCTACCAGTTGGAGTCTTTGGCGATTGTTGAGTCGATGGATTGGGAGACCGGTAAGATTGTATTTAGGCAACAGTAGCTTATTTGCTTTTCTGTGAGGGTAGAATTAAAGAGGGATAATGAAATGAATGAAATCGTAGAGGGTTTGGTGGAAAACGTAGCAGAAGGGATTTTTGATTCTTATGTGGAATCTCTTTCCATAAATAGGGATGACTCCATAATGCAGGAGGTTGTACAGGCCTACAAAAAGGAAATGCTGCAATGGTTTGATCAGGAGGGGCTAGAGAAGGAAAATCCTATGAGATATGCTTCTCAGGAGCAATGGTATAGCTTGTATCTTGAGAAAAAACGATTGGTGAATCGTGGCTGTAAAATGCAATATGTGACCTATAAGCATGAGCCGGAAAGGTATCTTGAAAAGCCGGAAACCACTTGCTTTTATAAAAAGGACGGAAAGTATATTATATGTGAGGCCAGACAACGGACTAGCATTAAGAAGCAGTATATGCGTAATGGTGCTTTATTAGGCCAAAAAGCGAGAACCTGTAATATTGGTTATCATATATTGCGTTCCCAGAATGAAAACGGCCAGTATATTTGTCCGAACTGTGGTGCGGAGCAGGACTTGGATAAGCTGCTTGACGGATGTGATTACTGTAAGTCTAAATTTGATATTTCGGCTTATGAGGATAAGGTAGTGTCTGTCATGTATAATCAAAATGCGTTTGACTACAGAGAGGGTAACAGTTCCTATGCTGTAGTGATGGCACTTAGCATAGTGGGAGTGGTGTTTGGCCTTGTGGGTGTATGCTTTTCCGGTGGACTTTCTTTGGGAATGGCTGTGCTTGGCGGCTTTGGAATCTATAAGGGAATTCAGATGGCGAAGGAAAGTACCAGAGGGTTGCAAACAAGTATGGATTCAAAAAGTAAGATAAAGGAGCATATTCCAAATTTTTCGGAGGAAGAATTCATTGGGTCCTTGGACTGTAAGTTAAAATCTATTCACTATGCATCAGATGCCCGGGAATTGGATGCATTTGTAAAATGTGATATCACGCCATACCTTCAGGAGTATCAGGCGCTTGTCAATTGTGAAACAGGTAAGATTTCATATAAGGATTATCGTGTAGAGGGAGATTATCAGTACATAGACCTTCATCGTGAGATTGAGGTGTTAAAGGATTGTGGCAACCGTGTTGTACTCGGGAAAGGCGTCGTGGCCGTGACCCTTGCCAAGAAGATTGTCTCCAGACTCAAAAATGATGTTACCTTGTTTCGGTGCGGCGGATGTGGTGCAACGGTTTCTTTGGTGGAAGGCGGCAAATGTAAGCACTGTGGTAACGAGATGGATTATGCGGCCTATGACTGGGTTGTGGTAGGGTATAAGCATGTGGGGCAACTGTAAAGGAATTGGTTAAATATAAAGATGTTGACATTAGGCTAAGGGTGGAGTATCATACAAATAAGCAATATATTGCATGTTTGGAGGGATAAAATGAATGCTTTAGAAGTGTTTCAAATGATGGATCATAAATATGCCTTATTCGGCCTGTTTTTTGCATTTCATAACAGACTTCAGGCGGTGGGAGATTCCTTTTACGAAGAAATCACTTGCAAGCAGTTTTTCTTATTGGCCTGTATGAATCTTTTTCAGGATGAGGCACCTACTGCTAATGATTTGGCTAAGACAATGGGCTGTACACGTCAAAATGTAAAAGAGATTTTAAACAGTCTGGAAAAGAAGCAGTTGATTCGCTTGGAGGCCGATGAGGAGGATAAAAGAAAACGCCGGGTGTATTTAACGGAAAATGCCCTACAGATGTCGGATAAATATCGGGAGAAGGAAATACAATTCATGAAGTATTTGTTTGAAGGTGTTTCTGATGATGAGGTAGACAATGTCTATAAGACGCTTTCTAAGATAGAAGACAATTTGAAAGAGATAAAGGGAGATAGGTAAATGAAAACAGTTGTAATATATACTTCGCAGACCGGTTTTACAAAACGATATGCAGAATGGATTGCCGAAGCTTGCGGTGCAGATTGTTATGAAATATCAGAGGCCAAAAAGAAAAACATGGATGACTATGAGGCTATTGTATATGGCGGTTGGGCCTGTGCAGGAGGAATCAGTAAGCTGTCTTGGTTTAAGAGCAATATCGACAAGTGGAGCGGGAAAAAACTGATTGCTTTTTGTGTGGGTGGAAGTCCTTTGGAAAATCCGGAGATAGACGTTTCACTTAGAAAAAATTTTGATGAGACCCAGTGGGAGAAGGTGAATGTATTTTATTGTCCCGGAGGCTTTGATTATGACAAGATGTCCACTACATCCAAGCTTATGATGAAGATGTTTATAAAGGCGTTGAAAGCCAAGAAGGACAAGACAGAGGAGGATGAGATTATGATTAAAATGATCTCTTCATCCTATGATATTTCCGATAAAAAGTACATTGAGCCGATTTTGGATTGTCTGGGAAATTAGTTATATGGATTGAGATGAGGTAAAAAGAACATGAAGTAGCATGTTCTTTTTATTGTTTTACCTGTAAATATAGTGTAAAATATGGGAAAAGAGTTAAGGAGGAGTCCTTATGAGTGCAACCGTTTATTTTTCACGTACTATCACACCTGAAAAAGTATTAGAGTTATATAACCTTCTTGGGAAGGAGCTGCCCGGTAAAGTGGCGGTCAAGGTTCATTCCGGTGAGAAGGGCAATCAGAATTTTTTGAAGCCTGATTTCTGGAAACCTGTGATTGCCCGTGTAAACGGTACGGTGGTTGAGTGTAACACCGCATATGAGGGCGAGCGCAATACCACAGATAAGCATTTGAAATTAATTTCCTATCATGGTTGGAGTCAACTTTTCCCGGTTGACCTTCTGGATGCGGAAGGACCGGATTTGAAGCTTGAAATACCCACAGGTAAAGTCATTCAGGAAAACTATGTGGGCAAAAATATTGTAAATTATGATTCCATGCTTGTTTTGTCCCATTTTAAGGGGCATCCCATGGGAGGCTATGGCGGAGCTTTGAAGCAGCTTTCCATCGGTGTGGCATCTTCTTTTGGCAAGGCATACATACATGGTGCAGGGGAGCCGAAGAAAATCTGGAGCTCAGACCATGACGAATTCTTAGAGTCCATGGCAGATGCGGCATCCAGTGTAGTGGATTACTTTAAAGGAAATCTTGTGTATGTTAATGTGATGAAGAATATGAGCGTGGACTGCGACTGTTGTGCGGTGGCAGAAGACCCTTGTATCGCTGATATTGGTATTCTGGTGTCAGATGATCCTGTGGCAATCGATCAGGCTTGTATTGATCTTGTGTATGCATGTTCAGACCCCGGAAAGCCTCATTTGATTGAGCGTATTGAGAGCAGAAATGGTGTTCACACCATAGAAGCAGCTGCGGCTTTAGGCTATGGCAGCAGAGAATACAATTTGGTAGAAGTGTAGTATGAAGAGAAAAACGTACAAATTGGTGCTTTCTGCACTATTTATGAGTATAGGTATGGTACTACCCTTATTGACGGGACAGATTCCCCAGATAGGTAAGATGTTATTGCCCATGCATATTCCGGTATTTTTGTGTGCATTTATCTGTGGGTGGCAGTATGGGGCAGCAGTTGGTCTGTTGTTGCCGATTTTGAGATCCTTTGTCTTTGGGATGCCGATATTGTATCCCAATGCAATGGGCATGGCGGTGGAGCTTGCTACATATGGTCTGGTGGCCGGACTGATTTATGCCAAAATGAAAAAGCAAACGATTTGGGCAGTGTACGGTTCCATGTTGCCGGCAATGATTGCGGGGCGCATTTTGTGGGGAGTAGCGCAAATCATTCTTCTCGGAATTGTAGGCAATAAATTTACGGGACAAATGTTTCTAGCCGGTGTTTTTGTAAATTCAGTTCCCGGAATTGTTTTGCAGATGGTACTGATACCGGCAATTGTGCCCGGACTTCATAGAAAAATGAATCAAATCACCGAAGGACAGGCCGCATGATAAACGGCTGAATGTGGAGGTGGATTTATGAATATACAAGTACAGATATGCGGAATGCTTATTCTGATTCTTTTGGCGGTGTTTTATAAAAGTCATAAGACGTTGCAGTTGTATTCCGAAAAAGTATTTTACAAAATTTTATGTGTTGCGCTGATTAACCTGACATTAGATATTGTGTCATTGGTTGCGCTACAATTCAGACAGCATATGCCGATGATGCTGGTTAATGGTGTTTGTAAACTATATCTTGTTTCCATAGTTTGGGAGATGTTGTTTGCATTGGGATATGTTTTGACGGATCTTTTTGCGGAAAACAGGCACAAATTATGGATAAAACGAGTAACAGTGATTACGGCTATACAAAGCCTGATTGTGTTTTTTTTGCCGATAAAAATTTATGAAGATGGAGAAGTAGTATATACCCATGGTGCTGCTGTATTGGGGGTTTATCTATTTGTTATCATTTATATTGTGAGTGTATTAATTACCATTACGGTTTTTCGCAAACAGGTAAACTCCAGAAGAGCTTTTGCAGTAGGAATCTGGATGTTTATCTGGATTAGTGCAGCAGCTATTCAGTTTTTGAATAGTGCGTTATTGATTGTAGGCTTTGCAAATGCGATAGGTATTCTGATTCTATTTGTTATTATGGAGAACCCGGAGGCAAATATTGACAGAAAAATAGGGTGTTTTAATTCCTATGCATTATCGGAATATATTAAACAAATGTTGAATAGCAAGTGCAGTTATGGTGTTTTGGAAATATTGTTCGATGATTCTGACCTATATGGAGAGAATGCTTCCAATATTGATGTTGTGCTGAGGAAGGTGCTTACCTTGGTAGACCGCGACAGAGATTTGTTTATCTTTAAAAATATTTATTCCAATATTGTGATTGTCAGTAAGGATGTAGAGCGGTTAAAGGATGCCGGAAGTAAGTTGTTAGAAGCTTTTTCAGGAAGCGATGCATTTTCAAAGGATATTTCAGCCGTTTTGGTTACACAGGGGTCGGAATTTATTAATGTAGATGATTTGTTCTATTTTCTTGTCTTTGTGCGCTCGAAGTATGGGATTGCAAAAAATACGATTTTTTGTGCAGATGAGGCTGTTATAAATAAATATAAAGAAAAACATGTGATAGAGCGCAAGATTACAGAGGCGTTGGAAGAGGATCGTATAGAAGTGTTCCTTCAACCGATTTATTCCAACGAAGAGAAGCGTTTTACTTCGGCGGAGGCGCTGATGCGTATTCGGGAAACGGACGGCAGTCTTTTGTCACCGGGTATCTTTATACCGATAGCAGAGGAAAGTGGACAGATACTGGAGCTTGGTGAAAGAGTTGTAGAAAAGCTCTGCGATTTTTTGAAAAATACGGATGCACTGAAATTGGGAATTCATTATATTGAGGTGAATTTATCTATTATCCAATGTGAGATGCAGGATTTGGCGGACAGATTAATTGCCATAGTTGAAAAATATGATGTGGATCCGAGGTTCATTAATCTGGAAATTACGGAGACGGCATCTATCAGTGCCCGCACCACGCTTTTAAAGAATATGGAGAAATTAATCGAGTATGGTTTTACTTTTTCTTTGGATGACTTTGGAAAAGGTGAATCAAATCTCATGTATGTGGTAGAGATGCCGGTATCATTTGTAAAGCTGGATTATGATATGTCCAAGGCATTTTTTAATGTACCGAAGGCCAAGCATGTGGTGAGAGCTGTTGTAAATATGGCTCATGGATTGAATTTGAAGCTGGTGGCAGAGGGTATTGAAAGTAAAGATGAAATTGATAGCATGTGTAGGGAAGGCATTGATTATATACAGGGCTATTATTATGCCAAACCCATGCCGATAAAAGATTTTTTACAGTTTATTAGTGAAAACAGAGGTAAAGAGTAATGAAAGTAATTATGGAAAATCTGACCAAGAAATTTCCCAACCGCAATAAGCGTATCAAGGATGAGGTAGTTGCGGTGGATCACTTTAATATCGAGATTCCCGATGGGCAGCTGGTGGGCCTATTAGGACCTTCCGGATGCGGTAAAAGTACGGCACTCAATCTGTTAAGCGGTCTGGTGAAACCTACGGAGGGTAAGATTTTCTTTGGCGATGATGATGTGACAGCACTTCCTGCCGAAAAACGGGGAATTGGTGTGGTATTCCAAAACTATGCACTGTATCCTCATCTGACGGTAAGGCAAAATATTACCTTTCCATTGGAGAATCTTAAGGGAGAGGAAAAATTGACCAAGGAGCAGATAAAGGAAAAGGCCTTAGAGGCTGCAAAGCTTGTGCAGATTGATGAGCTGATGGACAGAAAGCCGGGGGAGTTATCCGGCGGCCAGCAGCAGCGAGTGGCCATTGCAAGAGCGCTTGTGAAGATGCCAAGACTCCTTCTGATGGACGAGCCTCTGTCCAATCTGGATGCAAGACTTAGGCTGCAGACCAGAGAGGAAATTAGAAGAATCCAGAAGGAAACCGGCATTACTACGATTTTTGTAACTCATGACCAGGAAGAAGCCATGAGTATTTCCGATATGATTATTGTTATGAAAGAGGGCGTGATTCAACAGGTTGGTAAACCCCAGGAGGTCTATGACAATCCTGTGAATCTGTTTGTGGCCAAATTCCTCGGCACTCCGCCTATCAATGTGTTCTATGGACAGATTAAGGGAGAGCGGTTGTATATAGGCGAGGATGATGTTATGGCTGTGAAGGGCGTTCCTGATAAGGATGTCTGGGTGGCAATCCGTCCGGAGGGCTTTGTGCTGGAGGAGAACGGTTCTCTGTGCTGTGATTTAAACCGTGTAGAGGTTATGGGCCGTGATATCAGCATTGTTTCCTCCAATAAAAACGCAGAGACTGTGGATATACGCTCTATTATCAGTGCTGAGAATATGGCAGATGTGAAGGGGACACAGGTGCGCTTTGCAGTAAAACCGGGCAAGGTGTTTATTTTTGATAAGCAGACAGAAGAAAGAATCATAGGAGAGGTGTAGGCATGGAAAATAATAGTAAAAAAGCCTGGCTATACCTGTTGCCGGCTATACTTTTCTTGGGTGTATTCATGGTGTATCCTCTGATAGATGTGTTGATTTATTCCTTTGAGGAGGGCTATAATTTTGCATCCCAGACCTATTTTGGAGTGGGCTGGTATAATTACTCCTATGTGCTTCATGATCCGTATTTCTTGCAGGCGGTGAAGAATACCTTTATTCTGGTCATTTTCACAGTGCCTATTTCTACGGGAATCGCACTGCTGATTTCGTTGGGATTAAGCTCTGTCAAATGGCTTCGGGATTTGTTCCAGACCATTTATTTCTTGCCTTATGTAACCAATACCTTGGCAGTAGGTCTGGTATTTATGATTTTATTTAAAAAGACTCCATATACGGATGGTCTGGTTAACCTGATCATTAGTTGTTTTGGGGGCAGTTCTGTGGATTTTATAGACGGTCCCTATTGGGCTAAGATGTTTGTGCTGTGTTTCTATACTATATGGGTGGTTTTGCCCTTTAAGATTCTGGTGCTGACCAGTGCGCTTGCGTCAGTGAATCAGACTTATTACAATGCGGCAAAGGTGGACGGAACACCGGGATGGCGAATTTTTACCAAAATCACGCTTCCTATGATTTCTCCTATGTTGTTTTATCTGATTATTACCGGATTTATCGGGGCGTTTAAGGCATACAGTGATGCGGTTGCCCTGTTTGGTACGGATTTGAATACTGCCGAGATGAATACCATCGTGGGCTATGTGTATGATATGCTCTATGGAAATAGCGGCGGTTATCCTTCCTATGCGTCAGCGGCGGCGATGATATTATTTGTAATTGTACTTACGGTGACATGTATTAATTTGCTGGTAAGCAAGAAGCATGTTCATTATACATGAGGTCGGTAGAATGGCAAAAACGGTTGATTACGAAAAGATAGAGCAGTCTGAAAAGATAAAACAGACTGTGAAAAATTGCATAATATATGGACTTTTGGCTATCTGGGCCATTGTGGTGCTGTTTCCTTTTTATTGGATGATTCTCACATCCGTAAAAAGTTATAGTGCTTACAGTGCAGAGAGAATTCCGTCGTTTTTTACTTGGTCCCCCACGTTTGAAAACTACACGGATGCTTTTACAACAGTACCCTTGGCGGGATATTTTTTGAATACCTTGATTTTTACATTGGCTACAACGGCTTTGATGCTTTTAGTGATTGTTCCGGCGGCATTTGCATTTGCAAGACTTCAGTTTCGTGGAAAAAATCTGGTATTTACCTTGTTTCTTGCGCTGATGATGATTCCCAATGAGCTGGTGATTATCACTAACTACGTGACTATTACCAATCTGGACATGCGAAACACTTTTATGGGACTGATTCTGCCTTCCGTTACTTCGGTATTTTACATTTATCTGTTAAAGGAGAATTTTGCCCAGATACCGGATGAATTGTATTATGCGGCGAAGGTGGACGCTACCTCGGATTTAAAATATCTGTTTAAGGTTATGATTCCTATGTGTAAACCTACGATTATTACGATTACAATTCTAAAGGTAATTGAGTGCTGGAATTCCTATGTGTGGCCCAGACTGGTGACAGATGAAGAGGCGTATTTTCTGGTGTCCAACGGTATTCAGGAGATTAGGGAGAACGGATTCGGACGAGAAAATATTCCGGCAATGATGGCAGCAGTGGTGTCCATCTCTATTCCTTTGATTGTGTTGTTTTTGATTTTCCGTAAGAAAATTATGGAAGGAGTGGCAAGAGGAGGAACCAAGGGATGAGAAAAATATGGAAGAGAGCGGTCTGTCTGGTTGGAGCCTTGGCAGTAGGAGCGGGTATGCTTACTGGGTGTCACGGCTCTAAAGAACGCAGTCAGTTTACGATTCCTGAAGAGTTTGACACTTCCAAACAGTATGAGATTACTTTTTGGGCTAAAAATGATACAAACAAGCTACAGACTGCGGTGTACGAGCAGGCTATTGCAGACTTTGAGACGTTATATCCCAATATAACGGTGAATATGAGGTTGTATACGGATTATGGCAAGATTTACAATGATGTCATTACCAATATCAGCACCAATACCACGCCCAATGTATGTATTACCTATCCGGACCATATAGCTACTTATATGACAGGCAACAACAGTGTGGTTCTATTGGACGAGTTGTTTGCAAATGAAAAATATGGTCTGGGCGGCAGTGAATTAAAGTTTGACGGTCCTACCAGGGAGGAGATTGTTCCGCAGTTTTTGGAGGAGTGTGCCTTTGGGGATGTGCATTATGCCATGCCCTATATGCGATCCACGGAAGCCTGCTATGTAAATAAGACCTATGTGGAGAAGTTAGGATATGAGCTTCCCGAAGTTTTGACATGGGATTTTGTGTGGGAGGTTTCTGAGGCGGCTACCAAGAAGAATGCAGATGGGACATTTGCATTGAATAATCAGGAAATCATGATTCCCTTTATCTACAAGTCCACAGACAATATGATGATTCAGATGCTTAAGCAAAAGGAAGCGGGCTATTCTACGGATAATGGTGAAATTCTGATTTTTAATGACACCACAGAAGAGATTTTGTACACTGTGGCCGGGCATGTGAAAACAGGAGCATTTTCTACTTTTAAAATTTCCAGTTATCCGGCCAATTTCTTAAATGCGGGTCAGTGCGTCTTTGCGGTGGATTCTACGGCAGGAGCTACATGGATGGGGGCAAATGCCCCTCTTTCCGATATAAGTGAGGATAAGTTTATAAACTTTGAGACAGCTGTTTTGCCGATTCCGCAGTTTGACCCGGAAAATCCTAAGATGATTTCTCAGGGGCCGTCCGTTTGTATTTTTAACAAGGAAGATTCAGGCGAAGTGCTGGCATCATGGCTGTTTGCCCAGTATCTTTTAAGCAATGAGGTACAGATTGGTTATGCCAAGACGGAAGGGTATGTACCGGTTACCTCTAAGGCACAGGAATCTTTTGCATATCAGGATTATCTGGCAAGGTGCGGTGAGGATAACGAAACCTATTATGATGTGAAGATACAGGCGTCCAGGCTGTTGCTGGAAAATACAGAGAATACTTTTGTAACACCTGTGTTCAATGGTTCGACGTCTCTTCGTAATGCGGCCGGACAGATGATTGAGAATGTGGCAAAATCCGTGCGACGAAAAGAAGCAATTGATGAAGCGTATATGGAGGAACTGTATGCGGATATGACGGCCTTATATCGTCTGAATACGAACGGACAGAGTGTTTCTCCTGACAGTAAAGTTAATCTGGGAGCATTGCCGACCACTTCGGTTGTACTTTTATCAACGCTGGCTGTTATTTGGTTTGGCATTGGGACATATGTAGGAATTGAGGCGTATAAGAAGAAAAGAAAGTCGGTAAATAGCAAAAAGGATTGATTTTCCAAGAAAAATATGTATAATGTACTTTGAGCCAAAAAATAGAGGCTTAGAAAGAGGAGAAAGAAAATGAAAAAGTTTAGCGTAGTTTTAGTAGCAGTTTCCATGGCTATGGTATTCAGTGCATGTGCGAAGAGTGCAGATGAGAATGTAACAGCTTCTTCTGATGTTGCGACAACTCAGGAGTCTTCTTCTGAGGCAGCTTCTTCTGAGGCAACTTCCGCAGAGGCATCCGCTGAGGCTGATGTAAAGTCTGAGGGTGTTATGACTTATGAAGAGTATGCTGCAGCAGCACTTGACACAGAAGTTGTAGTTGAGACCTATGTTCAGGCAAAGCAGTCTTGGTGGGAGGATAAGGCAACCATCTATACACAGGATCAGGATGGTGCTTACTTCATCTATGAGATGGCATGTTCACAGGAAGATTATGAGAAGCTGACCGTTGGTACCAAGATTAAGGTTACCGGTTACAAGGCACAGTGGGCAGGTGAGGTTGAGATCATTGATGCAACCTTCGAAATTCTTGAGGGCAACTATGTTGCAGAGGCTGAAGATATGACCGCAATGCTTGGTAGCGAGGAGCTTGTGAACCATCAGAACAAGTTTGTTGCATTCAAGGGTATGACTGTTGAGGCATCTAAGGATGCAAGCGGCAACGAGGTAGCATTCCTTTATAACTGGGATGGTTCCGGTGTGGACGGTAACGATTTATATTTCAATGCTTCTGTTAACGGTGCTACATATACCTTTACCGTAGAGTCCTATTTGTGCGATAATACCACTGATGTATACGCAGCAGTTAAGGAACTTAAGGTTGGTGATACCATCGATATGGAAGGTTTTCTTTACTGGTATGAGGGCGTAAATCCCCACATCACTTCCGTAACTGTAGCAAAATAATAAAACTTTGAATCTGAAAGGGCACGCTTTTGCGTGCTCTTTTTGTGTGTAAAACATTGGGCTCTTTTATTTGTTTGTGTCTGCCGATATGTATAGTCGATTAGGTGCCATATACCTTGCCACGAGACCTTGAAAAAGCGTAACGGCACCTCAATCGACACTATAGAATCTATAGACAAAAACCAGCAAATTAGAATTATTTAAAAAATGTAAAAAGTGCTTGACATTTTATGTAAAGCAAACTATACTAAAAGTGTAAAGCATGCTAAACATTTAAGGAAGGTGGATTATGAATAACATTATTAAGGAATTGAGAAAGGAACGCCGTATTTCTCAGGAGGAGCTGGCAAATGCCGTACAGGTTACGCGTCAGACGATTATTTCTCTTGAAAACGGCAAGTACAATGCATCGTTGCTTCTGGCATATGAGATTGCAAAATATTTTGGTAAAACAATTGAAGAAGTGTTTATTTTCGAGGAGGAGAAATGAGTATGAATATTAAGAAGAAAATTAAATTGAGAATGATTTATAGTGTGATTTTGATGGTGCTGGGTGCAGCATCCTTGTACGTAGGAAACTTTGTAGTGATTAATTCCGGTGATGCAGAGTATTCTGCAGGATATTACACCGGTTTGGGATTTGGTGTAATTGCTGCAGCAGCAATTACACTTGTGAAATATATATTGTTGCTTAAGAATCCTGAGAAATTAAAGGCTCGTGAGATTTATGAGTCCGATGAAAGAAATAAGATGATTGGTTTAAAGACCTGGTCATGGGCCGGATATGCCATGTTTATTCTGCTCTATGTGGCGCAGATGGTTGCAGGTATGTTCAATGTTGTGGTTATGAATACCCTTCTGGTAGTACTGGCGGTGTTCGCACTTTGTCTGTTTGTGTGTGGGGTAGTGCTTAAGAAGATTATGTAAGTGCTTGAATGAAAAGTGAAAAAATGCTAAGATGAGGACGTGTGACTTCGGGCGCACGTCCTTTAGTTTACTAATCGAAAGAAAAGGTGTTAGGATTTGAAAAAGATAATAATAAATTCCGGGAAAATAAGTATTGCAGTGGCTATGGCTATCGGTATTGCAAACCTGTTACATTTGGAGTTTGCAATTTCAGCAGGAATCGTGGCAATTCTGACCATACTTCCCACGAAACGGGAGACCGTAAAAACTGCGGCAGAGAGGTTGCTTGCATTTTTGATTGCAATGGGTATTGCATATGTGTGTTTTGAGGTGCTTGGAACGAATCAGTGGGCGTTTATGGTATATATATTGCCGTATGCTTTTATTTGTTGCCTGAAAAAGTGGAATGCGGCTATAGCCATGAATTCGGTGCTGATTTCTCATTTTATTTCGCTGGGAAGCATGAATGTACATACAATTACCAATGAACTGTTGATTTTTGGTGTGGGCGTCGGAATCGGAATTTTTATGAATCTGCATCTGCAAAGTGACCGCACAGCTATACGGACTTTAAAGAAGCAGACGGATGAACAGATTGCCAAAATTCTTGAACGAATGGGTGAACGTATAAATGACAAGAATTTGACAGATTATAATGGTGAGTGTTTTAAGGCATTAGAACACATAATCAGAGATGCCAAGAATACTGCGGAAATCAATTACAAAAATCAGTTAAAAAGTCAGCGGGATAAGGATGCAGAGTATATTTCCATGAGAAACAGGCAGTATTCTGTGCTTCGTGAAATGTATAAGATGGTCAGTACATTGGAGGCCACACCGCGGACGGCCCGTGTTATAGCGGACTTTTTTGACAATATGGCCGAGGCTTTTCATGAAAATAATGATTGTAAGCTTTTGCTTGAACAATTTAGAAAGATGGATGCCTATATGGAGGAACAGCCTTTGCCGGAGAATAGACAGGAGTTTGAAGACAGGGCAAGACTTTTTATGTTGATGAGATATATTAAGGAGTTTTTAGAGATTAAGGAAAGCTTTATGGAGGCGGAAAAGGAAGGTAAATTATGTTAGAAATTGGATTGAAGGCACCGGATTTTACATTGCCTGATCAGGACGGCAAAATGCATTCTTTGTCAGATTATGCAGGAAAAAAGGTGATTTTGTATTTTTATCCAAAGGATAATACGCCCGGTTGCACCGGTCAGGCCTGTGGATTCAGTGAGCTATATCCGCAGTTTGAAGAAAAGAATGCAGTGGTTCTTGGTATCAGTAAAGATAGCATAGCTTCTCACAAAAAGTTTCAGGAGAAATATAATCTTACGTTTACATTGCTGGCAGATACGGAGCTTACAGCGATTAAAGCCTATGATGTATGGCAGGAGAAAACAAGATGCGGAAAGACTTCCATGGGCGTGGTAAGAACCACATATCTTATTGATGAAAAGGGTATCATAGTGAAAGCTTTTGATAATGTAAAGGCGAAAGAAAATCCCGGGCAAATGTTAGGTGAAATTGTATAAAAATTCATATGGAATATTTTGGTTTTTTGTGAAAGAATACTTGCGTTGAATGCATATTTTGGGTAGAATAGATTGTATAAAATATAACGAAGGAGAAGATTTATGAACGACAACAAGGAATTTAAGCCTTATATTCCGGCCGAGAAAATCACCCCTGAGCTTACATTTACATCTATTTTCATGGGTATTGTTCTGGCCGTAGTGTTCGGCGCAGCCAATGCCTATTTGGGACTTCGAGTGGGCATGACCGTTTCTGCATCCATTCCGGCGGCAGTTATCGCCATGGGTGTTATTCGCGTAATCATGCGCAAAAACTCTATTTTGGAGAGTAATATTGTTCAGACAACCGGTTCTGCAGGTGAGTCTGTTGCAGCGGGTGCTATCTTTACACTTCCTGCATTGTTTTTGTGGGCGGCAGAGGGTAGAATGGATAAGCCCGGCATGCTTGAGATTACCCTGATTGCTTTGTTGGGTGGTTTGCTGGGTGTATTCTTCATGATTCCCCTCAGAAATGCATTGATTGTAAAAGAGCATGGTGTTTTACCTTATCCCGAGGGAACTGCATGTGCAGAGGTTCTTCTTGCAGGTGAAGAGGGCGGTGCCAATGCAGGCACTGTGTTTGCAGGTATGGGATTTGCAGCACTGTTTAAGTTTGTCATTGACGGTTTGAAGCTGGTACCCAGCGAGGTGTCCATGCGCATCAAGAATTATAACGGTGAAATCGGTACTCAGATTTATCCTGCGGTAATGAGTGTGGGTTATATCTGTGGTCCCCGTATTTCCTCTTATATGTTTGCCGGCGGTGTATTAAGCTGGATGGTACTGATTCCCATGATTGTACTTTTTGGTCAGGAGCTTATCATGTATCCCGGCGAGGTGCCCATCGGTGAGATGTTTGCAGCAGGCGGTGCATCTGCGATCTGGAAGGGATATATCAGATATATCGGTGCCGGTGCGTTGGCTGCCGGTGGTATTATCAGCCTGATTAAGTCTCTGCCTTTGATTGTGACAACCTTCCGTGATGCGATGAAGAGTATTGGTGGAGCCAAGAGCGGTGCAGTTACCCGTACTTCAAATGATTTAAACATGAAGATTGTTCTTGTTTGTATTGCAATCATCACTGTATTAATCTGGTTGGTTCCTGCGATTCCCGTGAGTCTTCTGGGAGCTGTAATTATTGTTATTTTTGGTTTCTTCTTTGCAACTGTTTCTTCCAGAATGGTTGGCCTTGTGGGAAGCAGTAATAACCCTGTATCCGGTATGGCAATTGCAACGCTTTTGGTAGCAACAGTGCTTCTTAAGATGACCGGTGACACCGGTGTGCATGGTATGCAGGGTGCGATTGCAATCGGTTCCATTATCTGTATTGTAGCTGCAATCTCCGGCGATACTTCACAGGATTTAAAGACCGGCTATCTTTTGGGAGCAACACCTAAGAAACAGCAGATTGGTGAGGTTATCGGTGTTGTTGCATCTGCATTGGCAATTGGTGCAACACTGTATTTACTTGATCAGGCTTGGGGCTTTGATTCAGCAGAGCTGAGCGCACCGCAGGCAATGCTGATGAAGACCATTATTGAGGGTGTAATGGAAGGAAATCTTCCTTGGAATCTGGTATTTATCGGTGTGTTTATTGCGGTTATTGTTGAAATTCTCAGACTTCCCGTGCTTCCTTTTGCAATCGGTATTTATCTGCCTGTTCAGTTGAATGCATGTATTATGGTAGGTGGTCTGGTTCGACTGGCATTTGACAAGATGAAGCGCAAGGAAGAGGAGAAGAAGGAGATTGTCAATGACGGTATCCTGTTCTGTTCCGGTATGATTGCCGGTGAGGGTCTGGTTGGTATTTTGCTGGCAGTCTTTGCGATATTCGGATTGGATAAGGTAATTGACCTTTCTACCAAATTAAATCTTCCTGCGACAGTAAGCAATGTAGGCAGTCTGGTCGTATTTGCACTGGTAATTGCTTCCCTGCTTAAGTTCTCTTTATGGAAGAAGAAAAAGGCAAATTAATTTATGAAGAAAGAAAAAACAAAATCTGAAAATTATCTGGAACGTAAACCGACCCGTCCCGAGCACATCAAATGGTCGACAGACGAAGAGGGAATTATTACACTGGATATAGAGAATACCGGTGTAGCAAATAGAATTGCTCAGAAATTTTTCAAGAAACCAAAGGTCAGCCATATCCATTTGGATAAGATGGGCAGTTTCATATGGCCTTTAATGGATGGAGAAAAGGATATTGTTGCCATAGGTGTTTTGGTAAAGGCACATTTCGGCGAAGAAGCAGAGCCTTTGTATGAGCGTTTGGCAAAGTACTTCCGGATATTGGACAGCTATTCCTTTGTGGAGTGGAAATAATGCTATATGAAGCAGCACCCGACAGTAAAGTTGGGTGCTGCTTTTGCTTATAAATACGGAATTTGCAGGAGATTGTTAAAAATTTGCTTAAACGTTTAAGGAAAATGGAAAAAACTATTTACTTTGTTAGATTTATGCGGTAAAATGGGTTACTGAATTAGATTGCTATTTTGATGGAAACATGGCATAATGTATCTATATACAAAATAATGGTGGTATACATATGGAGAAATTTAATTATTTCAATTATTGTGCGCTCGCTATATTGATTGTTTTGATAGTGACTGTGATGTCAAGACGGATGCTCAGTGGAAGAAGAAACAGATATTTCTGGAATCTGTTACTTGTTATTTTTTGTAGCACAATTTTTGAAATTTTAACAGTAAATCTGGATAATGGTGAAAGCGCCGCTGTGCTGGAAAAATACATAGCACATGGTGGTTATTTGATTATGTATTCCCTGGTAACTCCGGTTTATGTTATTTATTTGGCCTGTCTGACGGATTCTGTTTACAAGTTTAAGGAAAAAGTGGGATTGCAATTGTTGCTTTCCCTGCCTTATGTGATTTTGTTGGAACTCATACTTACATCATATTTCTTTGGAAATATATATTATTTGGATGAGAATAATCAATATACACAGGGACCTTTATATAATCTTATATATGTCTGTGCGGCATTTTATATCGTTGTAGGAATCATTTATGCGATACGTTGTCGCAAGATGTTTGCAAAAGGGCAGTTGTTGGCACTGTTTATTGTAATTCCATTTATATTGGCGGCGGTTGGAATGCAGATTAATTATCCGGAACTTCGTGTAGAAATGTTTGCACAGGCTATCAGTGTTCTGTTTGTGCTTCTTATGATTCAAAAGCCGGAGGAGCGTACGGATACAAATACCGGATTTGGTAAAGTAACAGCATATGCTACGGATATAGAGCAGGCTCTGATTAATAAGAAACCGGTCTGTGTCATTTTGATTAATATCCTGAATTACAAGGCTTTGAGGGATATTTTGGGATATGAGAGTACGGAAAAGCTTATCAATATAGTGTCGGACAATATTTTGTCCTTGTGTAAAAGTGTCTTGCCCAAAGCAGATCCCTATTATCTGGACAGAGGCCGCTTTTGTCTGGTAACCGGAAAAGAAAATTTTGGCAAAATAGATAATGCAGCTGCGGAACTGGCAGAGATGCTGGGAGCAGATATCAGTTTGCAGGACATGGACATCAATCTGCAGTCAAATCTTTGTATATTGCGTTGTCCGGAGGATTTGGATGATTTCCAAAGCATATTTGCATTCAGCAATGAGTTTGAGGAGTATGGTAAGGCCGGTAAGGTTCTATATGCAGAGGATCTGTTAAAGGACGGACGCTATATTATCAAGGATTTGGAAGAAATTATCGACAATGCATTACATAATGAGCGGTTGTCTGTATATTATCAGCCCATTTATTCTGTTGAGGAGAAAAGATTTACTTCCGCAGAAGCGCTGCTTCGTCTGGATGATGAGGAGTATGGTCATATTTCCCCTGAACTTTTTATTCCTATAGCTGAAAAAAATGGTGTTATTCACCGTATCGGCACTATGGTATTGGAAGAGGTTTGCCGTTTTATTGCCAGTGATGAGTTTAAGGAAGTAGGGCTGGAGTATATTGAGGTAAATCTGTCTGTGGCTCAGTGTATGCGTAATAATCTGGCAAAGGAAATTATGCAGATATTAGAGCGTTATAATGTACGCCCGGATCAGATTAATCTGGAGATTACGGAAACAGCGGCTGTTTCTTCCCAGAATATTATGTCAGAGAATATCCGTATGCTTACAGAAGCGGGAATTCCTTTTTCGCTGGATGATTTTGGAACCGGTTACTCCAATATGAGGAGAGTTGCTTCCCTGCCTTTAAATATTGTTAAGCTGGACAAGACCTTCACAGATTTGGAACAAAATCCCAAGATGGAAATTGTTGTGCGCAATACAATCCGCATGATTAAGGATATGGATATGAAAATTGTGGTTGAAGGTATAGAAACAGAAAAGCTTGCGCATCAGTTTGCGGAATTGAAGTGTGAGTATATTCAGGGATATTACTTCTCAAGGCCCTTACCCAGAGAGGAGTTTGTGCAGTTCTTAAGACAGAGCGTAAGCAACTAGTTTGTGGATATGAACAAGGTAAAGAGTTCTATGATATTATTGCTTACTGCAACCATCTGGGGTGTAGCATTTGTGGCGCAGAGTGCAGGGATGGAGCATGTGGGTGGATTTACGTTTAATTGTGTGAGATCTTTGATAGGCGGAGTTGTACTGATTCCTTGTGTATTTTTATTGAGAAAGTCAAATACGCATGAACGGGGAAGTCACAAAACTTTGATTATCGGTGGAATAAGCTGCGGTACAGTGCTTTGCATTGCATCAAATCTGCAACAGCATGGTATCAAGTACACTACCGTAGGTAAAGCCGGATTTATTACGGCACTCTATATAGTGTTGGTACCGTTTTTTGGACTGTTTCTGCATAAAAAAGTTGGAAAGCTAATCTGGTTGGGACTGATTTTAGCAGTGACAGGGTTATATTTTTTGTGTATCAATGAGCAGTTTACTGTGGGAATGGGAGATTTGCTGGTACTAGCCTGCGCAACAGTGTTTGCGGTCCACATTCTGATAATTGATTATTTTGCACCGTTAGTGGATTGTGTGGCTATGAGTTGTATCCAGTTTTTTACCTGCGGTGTGTTGTCGGCCATACCGATGTTTTTGTTTGAAAATGTAAACCTGGCTAATATTTTGGCTGCGGCCGGGCCGATATTATATGCCGGTGTTTTATCCTGTGGTGTAGCATATACCTTGCAGATAATCGGGCAAAAAAATATGAATCCCACGGTGGCGTCCATGATTCTGAGTCTGGAATCTGTGATTTCGGTGCTGGCTGGATTGTTGATTTTACATCAGAAGTTGTCTGAAAGGGAGCTTGTGGGCTGCGGGTTGATGTTTGTGGCTGTGATATTGTCCCAGTTACCCCAAAAGGGAGAGAATAAAGAATAACCTGAGAAGAGTTTGCTTCTCAGGTTATTTTGTGCTTTACAATTAATATTAAGTGTGTTAATATGACAACAAGTTATTTTTTTATGCCGGCACGTTTTCTTAGTGTCGGATCCAGAATTTTCTTACGAATTCTAAGATTATCAGGAGTTACTTCCAGCAATTCATCCGTATCAATAAAATCCAGTGCCTGCTCCAAGGAAAGAATCTTGGGAGGGGTAAGTCGCAGTGCTTCATCTGCGGAAGAAGAGCGGGTGTTGGTCAACTGTTTTTTCTTGCAGACATTAATTTCAATATCTTCGCTACGACCGGTCTGTCCTACAACCATACCGGAGTAAACCTTCTCACCCGGTCCGATAAACAGGGTGCCGCGCTCCTGGGCATTGTAGAGGCCGTATGTGATTGCTTCGCCGGCTTCAAAAGCAATCAAAGAACCTAATTTACGATATTGAATATCGCCCTTGTAAGGGCCATATCCGTCAAAAACGGTATTGAGGATACCGTTACCCTTGGTGTCAGTCATAAACTCGCCGCGATAGCCGATAAGGCCGCGTGCAGGGATAGAGAACTCCAGACGTGTGTAGGTGCCGCCGGAGATGCTTCCCATGTTGCGAAGCTCGCCCTTGCGCTGGCCAAGTTTTTCGATAACTGCACCTGCAAATTCATTAGGCACATCAATGTAAGCTAATTCCATGGGCTCAAGCTTGTGACCGGCTTCGTCTTCTTTATACAATACCTCAGCCTTACTTACAGCAAACTCAAAACCTTCACGGCGCATATTTTCAATTAAAACGGACAGATGCAGCTCGCCGCGTCCGGATACCTTGAAGCTGTCGGCAGCGTCTGTTTCTTCTACACGTAAGGATACATCAGTGTTAAGTTCACGGAACAGACGGTCTCTTAAATGGCGGCTTGTGACAAACTTGCCTTCCTGACCTGCTAAAGGAGAGTCATTTACCATAAACTGCATGGCAATGGTGGGCTCACTGATTTTCTGGAAAGGTATGGGAGCTACATTGTCGGTGGAGCAGAGTGTGTCACCGATTTTGATGTCTGCAATACCGGATATGGCCACGATAGCACCGATGGAGGCTTCTTTTACTTCAACTTTGTTGAGTCCGTCAAACTCGTAAAGCTTGCTTACCTTTACTTTGGACTGCTTGTCGGGATCGTGGTGGTTGCAGATAATGACTTCCTGGTTTACCTTGATTGTACCGTTATCAATTTTGCCTACGCCGATACGGCCTACATACTCGTTGTAGTCGATGGTGCTGATTAACAGCTGGGTGCCTGCATCGGGATCGCCTTCAGGAGCAGGAATGTAGTCCAGAATCGTCTCAAAAAGCGGTTCCATGCTAACCCCGGTCTCAGAAGCATCCAAGGATGCAATGCCGGCTTTGGCAGAAGCATAGATGAAGGGGCAGTCAAGCTGGGAATCGTCAGCATCCAGCTCAAGAAAGAGTTCCAGAACTTCATCCACAACCTCATCGGGTCTTGCCTCGGGACGGTCGATTTTATTGATACATACGATTACGGGAAGCTTTAATTCTAAGGCTTTACGCAAAACAAACTTTGTCTGAGGCATTGCACCTTCAAATGCATCAACTACCAGTACAACACCGTTTACCATCTTTAAAACACGCTCAACCTCGCCGCCAAAATCAGCATGACCGGGAGTGTCGATAATATTAATCTTGGTATTTTTGTACATAACGGCAGTGTTCTTGGCAAGGATGGTAATGCCACGTTCACGCTCGATGTCGTTGGAGTCCATGACACGCTCGGCTACTTCCTGATTTTCGCGGAATACGCCGCTTTGTTTCAATAATTCATCTACTAATGTAGTTTTGCCATGGTCTACATGGGCGATAATTGCAATGTTTCTTACATCTTCTCTTTTTTGTCTCATACTCAAACCTCATTTATTTTGTCGATTTTCAACGAATCAATTATGTTTCAAAACCTCAAACTGGTACAGTATAGCACCATTTTAATTCTCATGCAAGAAAAATAAAGAGAATCTCTGCTGAAAGGAGGTGAAGTGTGTCGATGTGTGCGACGTGATTTGGTACTAATTTTTTGTATTTTATAGTATACATAATAATGTCATAGAAAATACGTTACAAAGGTATAAGAAGGGAGAACTAATATGACGGATAAGGTAATTGAAAACAATCAAGTGACAGTGATGGGAGAGGTTGTCAGCGGATTTTCCTACAGTCATGAAATTTTTGGAGAGGGCTTTTACATGGTTGATGTGAAGGTACAAAGACTTAGTGAGAGCTTTGATGTGATTCCTGTGATGGTGTCTGAGAGACTTCTGGATGTCAGTCAGGATTATACGGGAAGTCTTCTGTGTGTGAATGGACAGTTCCGTTCCTACAATCGTCACGAGGAGAGAAAAAACAGATTGGTATTATCTGTTTTTGCAAGAGAGGTGGAGTTTATCAGCGAAGTGGGAGAGAGCTCCAAAACCAATCAGATTTATCTGGATGGTTTTATCTGTAAGGAGCCCATTTACAGAAAGACTCCTCTGGGTAGGGAAATCGCAGATTTGCTTCTGGCTGTAAATCGTCCCTATGGAAAATCTGATTACATACCCTGTATTTGTTGGGGAAGAAATGCAAGATATGCGAACCATTTTAAAGTAGGCGAGCGTTGTGCTGTATGGGGAAGAATCCAAAGCAGGGAATATATGAAGAAATTAGATGAGGAGCATGTTGAAAAAAGAGTGGCATTTGAGGTTTCCGTGAGCAAGCTTGAGCTTATGGGAGTGGAGGCGCAGGAGCCGGAAGTTGCTATTTTGGGATAGATATGCTATAATGACTTTCGTTTGATAAAGATGTGTTTACATTCCGAGTGACCGGGAGTGACACGGAGGTATGAGATGGAAAAAGGAAGTCTTTATATTTATACCGGAGAAGGCCGCGGAAAGTCGCAGGCAGCATTGGGGAGAGCTATGCAGGTAGCCATGAGTGGCGGCAATGTGGTATTAATACAGTTTTTGAAAGGTAATGGAACGGAGAATTCTGAGTTTTTACGAAGACTTGAGCCCGAACTGAAAGTGTTTTGCTTTGAGAAATCTGATGAGAATTTTGAAGAGTTGTCGGAGGAGCGCAAGAGGGAAGAGATCGGCAATATTAAAAACGGAATTGGGTTTGCAAAGAAGGTGCTCGGTACAGGAGAATGTGATCTGTTAATCTTAGATGAGGTGCTTGGTCTGGTTGAGAAACAAATACTGGATTCTCAGGAGTTGATTTCTCTTTTGGAAAGCCGAAATAATACAGATGTGATTCTTACCGGTATTTGTTTAAATGACGATATCTGTGTTCTTGCAGATGAGGTTTCCAGGATTGAGAGTGTGAAATTTAAGGTATGGGAGTAATTTGGAATTTAATCTGAAAAGCCGTTGACAGTGGCATTTGAAAGTGCTATGATAGGCTAAATGAAAGATAGAGGTTGCGTATTTTAAGAGTATTTTTTCTGATGCGACAGGCGCAGACGAGGGGAGAAGAAAGGGAAATACGCCGAAAGAGGAGAGGACCTGAAAGTCGAGTCTTGGGCATGCGGTTAAGAGCCGTATGACTGTCATCCGTAACGGATGGTGCGCTATCAAAGGATAAATTGTAAAATTTGCCGGCGCATAATTTATGTGTCGGCATTTATACTGTTAAGGAGGAAAATTATGGCTATTTTTACAGGAGCAGGTGTTGCCATTGTAACACCCATGAAAGCAAACGGAGAGGTTAATTTTGAGAAGTTCGGTGAGTTGATTGACTGGCAGATTGAGAATGGTACAGATGCAATTATTGTTTGCGGAACTACCGGTGAGGCATCCACTCTTACTCACGAGGAACATCTTGACACTATCAAATATTGTGTGGAGAGAGTAGACGGACGTGTACCTGTAGTTGCAGGAACCGGTTCTAATTGCACTGATACTGCAATTTATTTGTCCACAGAGGCTGAAAAGTATGGCGTGGACGGTCTTTTGCTGGTATCTCCTTATTATAATAAGGCAACTCAGAATGGTCTCTATGAGCACTTTAAGGCGATTGCAGATTCTGTAAAGATTCCTGTGATTTTGTATAATGTACCCAGCCGTACCGGTTGCAACATTTTGCCTGAGACAGTAGTGCGCCTGTGCAAGGATGTTGACAATATTCTTGGTGTTAAGGAAGCAAGCGGCGATATCAGTCAGGTTGCGAAACTGGCAGCACTTTCCAAGGGCTGTGTGGATATTTATTCCGGTAATGATGATCAGATTGTACCCATTATGTCTTTGGGTGGTGTAGGTGTTATTTCCGTACTTTCCAATGTTGCGCCCCGTCAGACTCATGAGATTTGTCAAAAGTACCTGGATGGTGATGTGGAAGGCAGCCGTAAGATGCAGCTTGAGGCACTTGAGTTGTGTAATGCATTGTTCTGTGAGGTGAATCCTATCCCTGTGAAGAAGGCGCTGAATCTCATGGGTAAGGAGGCAGGTGTACTTCGTCGTCCTCTGACGGAGATGGAGGAGAAGAATGCTGCACGTCTCGAGAAGGCAATGAAAGAGTACGGTATTTTGTAAGAAAATGTGATGAGGTCCGGTTTCCTTGGGGAGACCGGACTAAATACAATAAGGGAGGTAATAAGATGATTAGAGTAATCATGCATGGTTGTAATGGTAGAATGGGTCAGGTAATCAGCGGTTTAATTGCAGCAGATGCAGATGTAGAGCTGGTTGCGGGAATTGACGCTCATGATGACGGTCATAATCCCTATCCTGTGTTTAGCGAAATTGATAAATGTGATGTTGAAGCAGACTGTATTATTGATTTTTCAGCAGCATCTGCAGTGGATAAATTGCTTGATTATTGTGTGGAGAAAAATATTCCCTGTGTTCTCTGTACCACAGGTTTAAGTGAAGCGCAGCTTGCAAAGGTGGATGAGGTATCTAAGAAAGTAGCTGTTTTAAAGTCTGCAAATATGTCTCTGGGTATCAATCTGTTGCTTAAAATGCTGAAGGAGGCTACAAGTGTTTTGGCTCCTGCAGGCTATGATATCGAAATTGTGGAAAAGCACCACAATCAGAAACTGGATGCGCCCAGTGGAACAGCTCTTGCATTGGCTGATTCCATCAACGCAGAGCTTAACAATGAGTATGAGTATGTATATGACAGAAGTGCGCGCAGAGAGAAGCGTCCTACAAAGGAAATTGGTATCAGTGCCGTGCGAGGAGGTACCATTGTGGGAGATCATGATGTAATTTTTGCAGGTATGGATGAAGTGATTACCTTCTCCCACACTGCTTATTCCAGAGCTGTATTTGGCAAGGGTGCTGTTCAGGCAGCTAAATTCCTGGCAGGCAAACCCGCCGGTATGTACAGCATGGCGGATGTAATCGGATAATTTTGAATGAAGCAGCAGACTAACAAAAGAGAAGAGGTGTTTCCCATGGACCAACAGGAGTTGAAATTTTTAAAAACCCTATCACGACAGTATAAAAATATTGCAGCAGCGTCCACGGAGATTATTAATCTTCAGTCTATTTTGAATCTGCCTAAGGGGACAGAGCACTTTTTGACGGATATTCATGGAGAATATGAACAGTTCAATCATGTACTTAAAAACGGTTCCGGTTCCGTTCGCCGCAAGATTGATGAGGAATTTGGCAACACCATCAGCAATCGTGACAAGAAAAGTCTTGCAACCCTGATATATTATCCGCAAGCCAAGCTGGAACTGGCTGAGAAGGAAGAGGACAATATAGAGGACTGGTACAAGATTTCTTTGCACAGACTGGTGCAGATTTTGAAGCGTGTATCCTCTAAATATACCCGTTCAAAGGTCCGCAAGGCGTTACCCAAGGATTTTGCATATGTAATTGAGGAATTAATTACAGAGAAAGCTGAAATTCAAAATAAAGAGGCTTATTATAACGAGATTATTCATACCATCATTCGAATTGGCAGGGCGCCTCAGTTTATTGTGGCACTGAGCCTTCTGATTCAGAGATTGGCCATTGATCATCTTCATATAGTAGGAGATATTTATGACAGAGGACCCGGTCCGCACATTGTTATGGATACGCTCTGTGATTATCATTCGGTGGATGTTCAGTGGGGTAATCATGATATTGGCTGGATGGGAGCAGCGGCCGGTAACTGGCTGTGTATTGCCAGTGTAATTCGTCTGGCAGCCCGTTACGGCAATCTGTCCGTACTGGAAGAGGGATATGGAATCAATCTGGTTCCCCTCGCTACCTTTGTATTGGAAACTTACGGGAATACGGATTGTAGTGTGTTTAATATTAAGTATAACACTGATTACAATACGAAGGACTTGAGTCTGGACACCAAGATTCACAAAGCCGTGGCAATTTTGCAGTTTAAGCTGGAAGGCCAGTTTGTCATAAGACACCCGGAATTTCATATGGAAGACCGACTTCTTTTGGACAAGATTGATTATGAAAAGAAGACGATTCTTATTGACGGTAAGGAATATCCCATGAAGGATGTTGATTTCCCTACGGTAAATCCTAAAAAACCGTATGAGTTATCGGAAGAAGAAGCTAAGCTTATGGTTCGCCTTCAGAAAGCGTTTATGCGTTGTGAGAAGCTTCAAAGACATGTGCGCTTCCTGTATTCCAAGGGCGGCATGTATAAGATTTATAATGGAAATCTCCTATATCATGGCTGTGTCCCCATGAATGAGGACGGCAGTTTCATGAAGGTGGAGATTTTTGGCAAGGAATACTGCGGTAAGGCACTTTATGACGTGTTGGAGCATTATGCGAGAAGAGGTTATTATGCCAAGGATGCATCAGAGCGTGCGGAGGCCCAGGATATTATCTGGTATATCTGGTCAGGTTCCGGCTCTCCTGTGTATGGTAAGGCCAAAATGACAACCTTTGAGCGATATTTTATTGAGGATAAACAGACCCACAAAGAGCAAAAAAACAGTTATTACAAGTTGTATGAAAAAGAAGAGACAGTGAGCAGGATTTTGGAGGAATTCGGTCTTGATATGGAAGATGCACATATTGTCAACGGACATGTGCCTGTGGAGCAGATTCATGGGGAATCCCCCATTAAGTGCAACGGTAAGCTTCTTGTTATAGACGGTGGATTTTCTAAGGCATATCACAAGAAAACCGGTATTGCCGGCTATACGCTTGTATGTAATTCCAGAGGAATGCGTCTGGTTGCTCATGAGCCTTTTGAATCTACGGAGGCGGCTATCATAAATGAGTCAGATATCCTTTCGGATACCATAGAAGTAGAAACCTTCCATCATCGAAAATTGGTGGCAGATACGGATATTGGTGTGGATATTAAGGAGAATATTCATTATCTTGAAGATTTATTGACGGCATACAGAGATGGCTCTATTGTGGAAGAGTTATAAATAATTTGGGGAGACCTTCTGATGAAGTGTTCTCCCCTTTTAATTGCTTACAATAAATATGCACAAGATATGGTTTTTACTGCTGCTGTGTAGTGGTAGTTTCTTTGCTGTTAGTGGTGCCGGCAGCGTTGTTGGTAGTAGTGTTGTTTTCGGTGGTAGCGTTTGTGGTGTCGTTTCCGGTAACACCGTCAATTACGTCGGTAACACCATTGGTAACACCATCAATCACATCGGTTGCTGCATCACCGGCATTCTCGAGAAGAGAATCATTACCGGTTGTTGCATCATTACCCATGGTATTTTGATTGTCCATGGTTTCCTGCATGGTTTCACGCGTGGTGGTTTCTGTCTGAGTCTCGGTTGAAGCCATGCTTCCGGACTCGGTACCTGCGTTGTCGTTGCCGGAACATGCTGTTGCAACACAAACAAATGCCAGCATCAGTCCCAGAGCTAAATGTTTTTTCTTCATAATATCCTCCAATCTTTTTCCCCTAATTAAAAAAGGGGCTTGTACATAATATGCACGTACTATTACAAAATATACTAGCTATTTAAAAAAATTTATTGTATATTGATAAAGTAGTTTCGAAAAATGGAGGTATTTATGGAATTTCGACCTTGTATTGATATACATAATGGAAAAGTAAAGCAGATTGTGGGTGGCAGTCTGCAGGATGCGGGCGACCGTGCCACGGAAAATTTTGTGTCTAAGCAGGATGCAGCTTTTTTTGCAAAAATGTACCGGGATGCAGGACTTAAGGGTGGTCATATTATTCTGTTAAACAATATAGACAGTGAATATTATGAAGCAACCCGTCTTCAGGCATTGTCTGCCTTAAAAGCCTATCCCGGAGGACTTCAGGTGGGAGGGGGTATTACGCCGGACAATGCAGGAGAATATCTTGATGCCGGCGCAAGTCATGTTATAGTGACATCCTATGTGTTTAAAGATGGTGTGATTCATTACGACAGGTTGGAACGAATGGTACAGGCTGTAGGGAAAGAACATTTAGTGCTTGACTTGAGTTGCAGAAAGACTGCAGACGGTTATATGATTGTGACAGACCGTTGGCAAAAGATGACGAAAGAGCAGGTGACTCATGAGTTGTTGGATAAACTCTCCCGATATTGCGATGAATTTTTGATTCATGCAGTGGATGTGGAAGGGAAAAACAGTGGTATCGAGAAAGAATTAGCTGAACTTTTGGGTAATTGGCAGGGCAGAGCTCTTACCTATGCCGGTGGTGTTCACAGTATGGAGGATTTGCAGTTAATCAGAAAGCTGGGACAAAACAGATTAAATGTAACAATAGGAAGTGCGCTGGATTTATTTGGCGGACATCTTAAGTGGCAGGATGTGTTGGCCGCATGTTCTGAATCATAGAGGGGAGAATTATTGTGAAAGAAAAGTTTAAGAAGTGGTTACAGGAAATATTTATTGATGGTCTGAGCGGTATGGCGCTTGGGTTGTTTTCTACTTTGATTATCGGTACGATTATTGCGCAGATAGGCAGTCTTGTAGGCGGAAGTATCGGAGAATATCTGGTTGCCATAAGTAATGTTGCAAAAACCATTACCGGTGCAGGTATCGGTGTAGGTGTGGCGAGTAAATATAAGGAAGGCCCCTTGGTTACTGTGTCTGCAGCAGTTGCAGGTATGATTGGTGCATTTCCCGGAGTGACACAGATGGAAGCCTACGCACTGGGTAAACCCGGTGAACCTTTGGGTGCTTTTATTGCTGCATTGGTTGCAATTAAAATAGGACATCTTGTGGCGGGTAAGACCAAGGTGGATATACTGGTGACGCCACTGGTTTCAATTTTATCAGGTGCAGTTGCCGGTTTTGTAGCAGGTCCGCCTATTTCTGCATTTATGAGCTGGCTGGGAGCGTTGGTAAATGTAAATGTGGAGCAGCATCCCATTGTGGGAGGAATGATTGTATCTGTGCTTATGGGTATGATTTTAACCTTGCCCATCAGTTCGGCGGCTATCGGAGTGGCTATGAATCTGAGTGGTCTGGCTGCGGGAGCGGCTACGGTTGGGTGTTGCTGTAATATGGTTGGATTTGCTGTTGCAAGCTATCGTGAAAATAAGGTGGGAGGATTGATTGCCCAGGGAGTTGGAACGTCCATGCTTCAGGTGCCCAATATTGTGAAGAAGCCTTTGATTTGGCTTCCTGCGATTGTGGCGAGTGCGATTCTTGGCCCCATAGCTTCAGCTGTATTACATATGACCAGTACACCGGTGGGTTCCGGTATGGGTTCGGCAGGTTTTGTAGGACAGTTTGCTGCTTATGGTTCCATGGTGGCAGACGGTATGAGTAGTGTATCTGCCATAGGTTTGATTATAATAATGCATTTTGTATTGCCTGGGATAATCAGCCTTGCCGTATCTGAAGTGATGCGTAAAACCGGCTGGATATCTGAGGGAGATATGAAGTTGGAAGTATAATGAAATTCTAAGAATTTATGTGAAAAACGCACAAATTCAAAATGGGTATTTTCACAAATCCGATAGAAAAAACGGAAAAATATTGGGAAAATATTACAAAAATATTAAGGTGTTGTTGCTGGAAAAAGTTGCCTGTGGTACAATTGTTAAAGTTTACCGGAGGTGACTTTTTTATGGAAGAAAATAAACTGGATAATAAACAGGATGACAAACCGACTGATAAACCGAAGCAGAAGGTGAATCATTTTGTGTTATTGACCACAGATGAAACAGATACAGAGTTGAAGCGCTATCAGGTCAAACCATGGGTTTTGTGGTTTGTAATCATTGTGCTTTGCCTGCTTTTGGGATGTGTATTGGGTTATATCTCCTATGAGGAACAACTCTGGAGTGCGGTAGATGCACGTAGTGATGAGCAAGTGGCAACCATAGCGGCTCTTGAGGCTGAGAATGCCAGTCTTAAGCAGGAGAAGCTAACGCTTGAGACAGAGATTGTAGGTTTGAATGAGACCGTCCAGATTCTTAGCGAAACGGTAAGCCAGAAGACGCAAAGCGAGAGCGAACTGAAGGCTCAAATTGAAAAGCAGAGTATGCCCACAGGATTTCCTTTAAACGGCTCTGCCTCCATGAAGGAGGATACTATTGATGATGCACCTATTTGTGTGTTTGACGCATCCTTGGGAAGCGCAGTAGTAGCTACTGCCAGCGGAACCGTGACCAGCGTAAAGGACGATGCAAAGTATGTTCACAGTATCTGGGTGGATCATGGAAATGGTTATACCACCATTTATAGAAATCCGGGAGAGCCCAGAGTGCAGGTGGGAGATGCGGTTGTTTGCGGAGCGGCACTCTATATCATTGAGGAAAAGAAGGAAGAGATGGGATATCAGATGATGAAGGATGGACAGTACATCAATCCCATGGAAATGTTATCCATTAACGGATAAAGAAATAAGTCAAAAAACGTGGAAAAAAATGCTTGAAAAAGTATCTGAATCCACGTTTTTTTGCTTGATGAAATGAGTATATTGATATAAAATAGAAGTATGTTTTGGAATAGCATACAAATAAGGAGAAGGATTGTATGAATATTACGGCATATAGTGATAAAAAAGGATATCAGATGCCTTTGGGTATGGCGATTTTGAAGGGGGACTATTATATTGCGTCCGCCGATGAATATTTGTATGCTTATCTTGATAAAAATGCTGACAGACGATTCACAGATTTAATTCATCCGGACGACAGACAATTGTTTGAGGAAACTGCGGCAAAGTTGGAAGAGGGCATACAGTATGTATTGGTACGCTTTATTACCATGGAAAAGAATTATAAATATATGTTGCTTCGGTTGAAACCGGAAAAATTTGTAGTTGATGGTTTCAGGTGTATAGAAGTTTACATTTCAGATATTATTCAAGCTATGGACAAGCATAAGCGAAATCGTGTTATTCTGACCAAGTACAGACGCATGATGTCGCTTGTGGATTATCTCTTTTTTGATTATGAGAAAGAGAAAAATAAGATTAATATATATATGTATGCCAATGATAAAGGCTATATGTTTTTATCGGAGGATATAGATGTCTGGTATACTCAGATGATGAGTGATTATTTGTGGAAGGATGCTGAAAAGAGAAAATTCAAGACTTTATATAGTTGTATAAAAGATGGATTGGATGATTTTAAGATTCAGCTGGCAACTACGTTCTTCTCAAAGGCAAATCGCAGTGATTCTGTTCTTGTAACGGGAAGTGTCCTTTTTGATTCGGAGGGCAACAGGCTTGTGGCCGGAGTGATAAAGCTTAACTCCAATGAGATGGAGAAGCCTTATTATGCAACGGAAGCAAGTAAGGATTCTGCTACCGGTCTTATGAATAAGAGAGCGATAATGGAATATGCAGCTCAGAAGATTAGAGAATCCGAGGGGAAACAGCTGGCGCTTATGGTGCTGGATATTGATGACTTTAAGACAATCAATGATACCTATGGTCATTTGTTTGGTGACCAGGTGATTTTTAAAATTGCGGAAACGATTAAGCGAATCGTTGGTATGCGGGGAATGGTGGCCAGATTCGGCGGTGATGAGTTTGTAGTACTTTTGGAGAACTGTGACGATTTCACCATGAATAACATACTTAAGACCATTTATGGTGAAGTAGGAATTATGTTTAAGGATACCTATGAAGATTTTCATGTGACAATATCCACCGGCGTATCCGAATATCCCAAGGATGGCAAGGCCTATGAAGAATTGTTCCAAAAGGCGGATAAGGCGTTATATATTGCCAAGGCAAATGGTAAGAATAACATTGTCTTTTATGATGATGATGTACATAAAGATGTAGAAATTGTAAATGAAAGACAACGAATGAAGGGCTTGAAATCCATTGCGTCCAGAGTGAATCGTTCCGTGTTGTATTCAGATATTATTTTGGAACTTTCAAAAGAAGGGAAAACCACGCTTACTGAGGTTGCCGGCAAGATATGTGATTTGTTTGATGTAGCCGGAATTACGGTGTTTATCGGAGATGATTTAAGAAATGTATTGCGGTATGGTAAATATGAATGTGAACTGGAACGATTTACACTCATGAAGCATAAAGATTTTGTAGAAATGATTGGTGCAGATGACACGGTGACTGTTGATGATATCATTCAGTTAAAAGATAAATCATTCTACGATAAATATAAGAGAGTGGAAGTAAATGCCAATATGATTAGTATTTACAGACAGGACGGAGTGGTAAAAGGTCTGGTAAGCTTTGATGTGTTTAATACTTCAAGACAGTGGAGTGAAGCGGATATGATTTCCCTGAATGCAATCGGTAAGCTGATTTGCCGGAAGTTTTGTGAGAATTGATTTGTGAAGAGGAATACGATATAACAGCCGGCAGGGTAACCTGTCGGCTGTTTGCTGTAAGGATTATTTTTCTAATCGCTCAAACACCAGCTCGTATCCATCATTACCATAGGTAAGGGAGCGGTTTACGCGGCTGATGGTTGCGGTGGAAGCGCCTGTTTTTTCGGCAATTTCCAGATAGGTCTTATGGTCTTTGAGCATGGAGGCCACCTCAAAACGCTGGGAGAGGGAAAGTAACTCGTTCACGGTGCAGAGATCCTCAAAGAAATTATAACACTCCTCGCGGGTTTTAAGGCATAATACTGCGTCGAACAGAGCGTCAACTGCTTCGGTTTTGATTTTCTTATTCATATGCATACCTCACAAATGTACTTTCGTACTTTACTATTTTAAAACTTTACATTACAAACCTATATGGGCATTTTAACACACTAAAACCCTAAAGTAAATACTTATTTTTTGCAAAAAAAGGTTGATATGTAGTTTTTGATACTATATACTGTATTGTAGAATGAAGACAACTGATGAAATAAATTACAATGGGGGACGAGCAAGTGACATTAGATACAGAAGATTTGTTGAACAGTATATTGGCGAGCCTTGATCGTATTGATTACATCAAGCCCTCTGATATTCCGAATATTGACCTTTACATGGATCAGGTGACGACCTTTATGGATAGCAGACTTCGTTCCGGTGCCCGCAATCCGGGAGATGACAAGGTGCTTACCAAGACCATGATTAATAATTATGCCAAGAACGATCTGCTTCCTCCTCCGGTGAAGAAAAAGTATTCTAAAGAGCATGTGCTTCTTTTGATCTTTATCTATTACTATAAGGGTGTTTTGTCTATTACTGATATTCAGACACTTTTAGAGCCGATTACGGAGCATTTCTTCCAAAATGGTGAGGAGTTCGATATCGAGAGCATCTATCAGGAGGTGTTCAAGATGGAGAAGAGTCAGATTGAAGTTATGAAGGCTGATGTGGTAGAGAAATATAAACTGGCGGAGAAGACTTTCGAGGATGCTCCCGAGGAACATCAGGAGTTTTTGCGCAAGTTTTCTTTTATCTGCCTGTTGAGTTTTGATGTATATTTAAAACGTCTGATGATTGAGAAAATTGTGGACGGAATGAGGGAGAAGGATAAGAAATGACATTGTGTATGGATTTGCACACCCACACCATGGCGTGTGGGCATGGGTACAGTACACTGAAGGAAAACATTGAGGCTGCACAGGAGTGTGGCCTTACCTTTTTGGGATTGAGCGAACATGCGCCGGGAATGCCGGGCGGGACTCATCCCTTTTTCTTTGGAAATTATAAATGTATCCCGAGGGAATACGGCAATTTGCGACTGTTTTGCGGTGCGGAAGCTAATATAATGGATTTTGACGGAAATATTGATATGGAGGAGTATCTTCTAAAGAGGGTGGATTATGTGATTGCCAGCATGCATGTGGCATGTATAAAACCCGGCACGATGGAGGAGAATACGAAAGCTTCCATTAAGGCTATGCAAAATCCTTATGTGAAAATATTAGGGCATCCGGATGATTCCAGGTATCCGCTGGATTATGAGGCGTTGGTGCAGGCTGCTAAGGAAGAAAAGGTTTTTTTAGAGCTTAACAATTCGTCTCTGCATCCCGGTGCAGTCAGACAAAATGCGTCGGAGAATGCCATGAAGCTCCTTGAAACCTGCAAAAAATATCGGGCGCCTATTATTCTTGGAACGGACAGTCATATTTGTTATACCATCGGTAAGTTTGACCGGGCCCTTGAAATAGTGGAGGCGGTAAATTTTCCGAGGGAATTGATTCTAAACTATTATCCTGAGCAAATTGGCGAGGTTATGAATCTATAGACTGATAATGCATCTTGCGAAATACAGAAAATAGGTCTATAATGGGCACATATAAGACTGGCCCAAAAGGGCTAAAATAAATGCGCAAAAGCGCCACAGGAGGACATATGAAGGATTGTAATTGCGGATATTGTATGAGAGGCGAGATTTTGGAGAAGTTCGGAATCTTTATCTGTGAGCTGGAGGTTTCCAGTCTGATTTTGTTCAAGGAGCAGTCTAAGCCCGGCAGATGTATTGTAGCTTACAAGGATCATGTGAGCGAGATTGTGGATATCAGCGATGAGGAGAGAAATAAATTCTTTGCAGATGTGAATCGTGCAGCAAAGGCGATTCATGCAGCATTCCATCCCGATAAGCTTAATTACGGCGCATACGGTGATACCGGATGTCACTTGCACTTCCATCTGGTGCCCAAATATGAGGGCCAAGATGAGTGGGGTGGTATTTTCCAGATGAATCCCGGCAAGACCTATTTAAGCGATGCAGAATATACAGAGATGATTGAGAAGATTAAAGCAAATTTGTAATGAAAAGGTGTCTGTAGTAATACAGGCACCTTTCTTTTGCGGATTCATAACATAACCCGAAGACAGAAAATTCTTTGGAGGATTTGTTGTGAAAAAATATAAGAAGATTTGCGCCTTATTGCTGGCAGGGGCTTTGCCTGTTCTTGCACTTGCGGGTTGTGGCAGTGTGGCCGGTGAAAAGAAACAGCAGGAAGGTGCGACTAAGGTGGTGCTGAATGAGGTAGCCCATTCCATTTTCTATGCTCCCATGTATGTGGCTATTGAAGAAGGCTATTTTGAAGAAGAAGGAATTGATTTGGAGCTGGTTACCGGGTTCGGTGCAGATAAAACCATGACGGCAGTACTTACCGGGGAAGCAGATATCGGATTTATGGGGTGTGAGAGCAGTGTGTATACCTATGCGGGTGGCACGGAGGATTATGTTGTAAATTTTGCCCAGTTGACCCAGAGAGCAGGAAATTTTCTGGTGTCCAGAGAGCCTATCGATGATTTTTCATGGGAGATGCTAAAGGATAAGGATGTGCTTGGCGGAAGAGCCGGTGGCATGCCTGAGATGGTGTTTGAATATATTCTTTTGAAAAATAATATTGACCCGACAACGGATATGCGCATTGACCAGAGTATTGATTTTGGTTCCACAGCGGCGGCATTCTCCGGCGGTCAGGGGGATTTTACTGTGGAATTTGAGCCTCATGCAACCATGCTTGAGCAAAAGGGGGATGGCTATGTGGTAGCTTCCTTGGGTGAGGATTCCGGGTATGTTCCTTATACTTCCTTTTCTGCTAAGAAGAGCTATATTGAGAGTAACCCGGAAACTGTGCAGTCATTTGTTAATGCGCTCCAGAAGGGCATGGATTATGTTAATACACACACGCCTGAGGAAATTGCAAAGGTTATTGCACCTCAGTTTGCTGAGACTGATTTGGATACACTCACCAAAATCGTGGAGAGGTATCATTCGCAGGATACCTGGAAGGGTGATTTGATTTTTGAAGAGGAGAGTTTTGAACTGCTTCAGAACATTCTGATGGAGTTTGATGTGCAGGAGGAAAAGGTTCCCTATGAGGATTTGGTAAATACGGAGTTTGCCACAGAGGCGGCGAAGTAGGATAAAGATTAAAAAGAGGTTGCATGGGCAACCTCTTTTAGTTTATTTGGCATCAGATTTATTCTGATTCGGATGCAACACGGATATTTTTGATGGCCCAAAGCTGCAGGGCTTTGGCATTGGTGCTGATTTTCTCAAGAGATTCGAGAATCTCGTTAAAGGTATCAAGCTCGCCGGCGTCAATAACACCATCCTCGGAAATTGCAATGAGAGAAGCGCGCAGGGTGTCGATATCCTTTAAAGAGCCCAGTGCTTTCAGAGCCAGACGGTCAAAATCGTCAATGGTTACTTCGCGCACATTTCCTTTGCCGATGGGACATTCTCTTGCGCAGTAGGCATTGCAAAGCTCAGGGGTATTGTAAACCTCAGCCATGATTTTAACTTCCTCGGGATAGGGAGAGATGGTGTCTAATTCAATACGCGCAAGTCTGGTGCGGTCAATTCCCAATAGTTCGGCTGCTTTTTCGCGGCTGCTTAGGGCAGAGCGGACATCCTCGGGGAGGGGAGCGGTATCGCTATTTTGGTCGAAATTGCCCTCTGCGGCCTCGCAACGTGCGAGATAATACATGTTATCGGCTGCTTTTGTAGCTTTTTTACCCATGTCAAATATCTTCCTTTGTGTTAATATAATTAATAGAGAAGTCGTTCTCTTTTCAAGTTTAGTCGAATTTGGAAGATTTGTAAAGAATATTGTGAAAACAGTTGAGCGAATCGTAAAAATTTGGTAAAATGGAAAGGAACTTGATTTCTACTAACAAATATTAACGGAGGATATGCAAAATGGGATTGATTCAAATTGCAAAAGATGTGCTTGGCTTTGCCGGCGGCGTGGTGCAGGATCAGCTTGTAGAATACTTCTACTGTGATTCCCTTTCTGACGAAGTGTTGATGGTAAAGGGACAGAGAAGTGGCAATAACAAGAATAAGGGGCATGAGGAAATTATTTCCAGCGGTTCCATCATCGCAGTAAACGAAGGTCAGGCGATGATTATCGTGGATCAGGGAGGTGTTGTAGAGTTCTGTGCAACTCCCGGTGCATTTAAATATGATGCATCTTCTGAACCCAGTGTATTGAACGGACTTTTTACAGGTGAATTCGGTAAGAGCCTTATAGATTCCTTTAAGACGGTATGGTCACGTAGTATTGCCGGTGGTGATCTGATGAAGGATCAGAGAGTTTACTTCTTCAATATCAAGGAGATTAAGGGTAACCTCTATGGAACTTCCAATCCGATTCCTTTCCGTATTTTTGATAAGAATACCGGATTTGATATGGATACCGTGCTTCGTTGTAACGGTGAGTATTCTTATAAGATTGTTGACCCTCTGTTGTTCTATAAGAACGTTGCAGGTAACAAGAAAGAAGACTTCAGACGCTCAGAGCTTACCAGCATGATGAAGGCGGAGCTGCTTACAGCTTTGCAGCCTGCGTTGGCTAAGGTTAGTGAGATGGGTATTCGTCCCAGCGGTATTCCCGGTCATGTGGATGATCTGGTTAACTTCTTGAATGTGGAGTTGTCCGAGAAGTGGACCCAGATTCGTGGTATTCAGGTAGTGAGCATGACCATGAATCCTCCTTCCATTCCCGAAGAGGATCGTGCGACTCTCAACGAGATGCAGAAGACCAAGGTATACACCGATCCCGGTATGGCAGGGGCTCATCTTGTAACTGCTCAGGCAGAGGCTATGAAACTGGCAGCATCCAATGAAGCTACCGGACCGATGATGGGCTTTATGGGTATGAATATGGCAAATATGGTTGGTGGTATGAACTCCAATCAGTTGTTCCAGATGAACCAGCAGAATCAGCAGATGAATGCACAGAATCAGCAGATGATGGGCCAGATGGGTCAGCCCCAGATGCAGCCTCAGATGGGTATGCAGCCCCAGATGCAGCCCATGGGTGCGGCAGTTCTCGGCTGGACCTGCGGATGCGGTCATGCGGACAACAGAAGCAAGTTCTGTTCCGAGTGCGGAGCAAAGAAGCCTGAAGAGGCAGGCTGGACCTGTGGATGTGGCGCTGTAAATCAGGGTAAATTCTGTCAGGAGTGTGGAGCAAAGAAGCCTGAGGGCGCACCTATTTACAAGTGTGACAAGTGTGGATGGGAGCCTGAGGATCCTGCAAATCCTCCCAAGTTCTGTCCTGAATGCGGAGATAAGTTTGACGAGGGCGATTTGCAGTAATTGATTGATAAAACGAAAGATGTCAGTCGGCAGGCGGGGGATTCCCTGCCTGCCCGATTTGCTGTTTTAAATTAAGTGGTTATTAAGGCGAAAGAGGAATGTATTGAATAAATGAAAGCGTTAATTGTAGTTTTGATATTGATTTTGATTATTATCCTGATACTCTGTGTGGTTGGGTTTATTGTATACAGAAAAGTAAAAGAAGTTACCGGAACGGTGAAGTATTATTCCAGAACTCTTTTGGGAACAGAAAATCCTATAGAAGGAATGAAGAAGGTAGAGCTGGAGGGCAGTATGGTGCCCAAATCGGTATCCGGTGCCACAAGTCTTTATCTTCCCCAGATTATGAGGGATTTCCCGGAGTTTCATCTGGATGAGATGAAGAGTCGTGCGCAGAACGTATTGGTGTCGTATTTGCGTAGCATTGATGAGTCCAATGCAAGTCTTCTCACAGAAGGTATGGATGAGCTGAAAGCAGAGCTTTCCATGCGTATTCAGATGAATCGTGACCGTGGTGTAAGAGAAAACTTTCAGAGGATAGGGGTTCATCAGACGGAAATTTATCAATACAGAAAGGCGAGCGGACGTTGCAGCATTGTGTTCCAGACTTCTGTGGAGTACCTGCACTATGTAGAGAAAAACGGTAAAATTGTAGAAGGACGCAAGGATTTAAAGACACAGTCCAAATATAATGTGGAGCTTGTTTATATTCAGGACAGAGAGCTGATTGAGAATATTGGAGAGTCCGGTTTGGGACTGAATTGTCCTAACTGTGGTGCACCGCTGGAGAGTCTGGGAGCAAAGGTTTGTAAGTATTGTGATACGCCGGTGGTTGAGTTTAATATTAAGACTTGGGGCTTTAGCTCTGTAAAAGAGGTAAAGTAATATATAAAACAGGTTGGAGTTATTTATGGGCAATATGGCGGATAAGTGGAATGCAACTGAACAGGATATGGACGCATTGGTGCTTTTTTGCATGGAACTGTTGGAAAATGTGCCGGACATCACATCTGCGCTAAAGCTACTTAGTGAGCGGGTTTGCCAATTTTTTGAATTGGATGACGTGGTGTATGCGGAGCATGATGAGGAGCAGGTAAAATTGCTTTACCAGTGGAGTGCGGTGGACAGGCAATTTACAGCGGATAAAATGTGTGAGCAGGATGTATATAGCTGGAAAAAGTTGGTGCATCTGGCTAGACCTGACGGAAGTATTTCGGTGACGAATCCCGGATTTGCAAAGGCGCAAATGGGACAATCCCGTGCTACACTCGTAGTACTTTCCACATCAGTAAGGGATTTTACGGGAAGCGTTGTGTTTGCAGACAGGAAAAAAGAACGTGACTGGGAGCCGATACGGAGTACGTTGGTAAGAATTTCCAACCAGATATTTTATAAGCTTCGTATGCTCAAAAAGGAAGAAGCGGCTCGCCTTGCCATGGATTTGAAGATTAATTATGACGCTTTGACGGGATTGCCTGTCTATAACAAGGTGATTTCTGATGTGAGTGCATATATAGAGCACAACGGCACAGAGAGCCTTTGCTGTATCTATACTGATTTTTCCTGTTTTCATTATTACAAGGAAATTTATGGTTATGAGTTGGGCGATGCAGTTTTAAAGCGTTTTGCAAAGGATTTAAAGGAAAAGTATGGAGAGCAGGGGATATTCTGTCGCTTGACCTCTGATAATTTTGCCGGATTTTTGTACGATATGGACGTGGATGAATTAGCGGCTGATTTCAGAAGGTTTACCAATGCATTTGCAGAGGAGTGTAACAGGGAATATCCGCTGTACAATATGGTTTTGGCCACGGGAATTTATCCGGCTAAGTCGAATGATATCAGTGCGGCTGCCATGATTGATAATGCCAATGAGGCGCGCAAGAAGTGTAAAGAGCAAATGGCAGAGACGATGGTCCGGGTGTATACCGAGGATTTAAGACAGGAATTGGAAAATATCAGAATGATTAATTCCAATATTTTAAAGGGCCTGAAAAATCAGGAGTTTCACGCATATCTGCAACCAAAGGTAAGTCTGGATACGGGCGAAATTGCCGGTGCAGAGGCTTTGGTACGCTGGATTCGTCCTGACGGAACCCGTGTAATGCCGGATCAGTTTATTGGTATTGCCGAACAAAACGGTTATATTACCAAGATTGATTTTGCTGTACTGGAGCAGGTGTTGGAATATCTGGAGGACGCAGTGGGAGCCGGAGAAGAGGTTGTCCCTGTTTCTGTCAATTTCTCCAGAAAAAATAGCGAGATTGAAGATTTTGTACCCAGAATTCTGGAGAGACTGGATGCCCATCATGTATCCCATGAGTTGTTGGAGGCGGAAGTAACCGAGTCCGTATTTATGGCTGATTTGAGCAAGGTCGGGGATAATATGAGCAGGCTTCGCGATGAAGGTGTGGAGGTGTCAGTGGATGACTTTGGTAGCGGATATTCTTCTTTGAATATACTGACAAAGGTTTCTGCGGATACCATTAAGCTGGACAGACTGTTTTTGAACAGTGCCAAGAAGGATGAGAGGGGACTTACTGTTATTCAGCATCTGACACAGATGTTGAAGCGTCTCGGGTTTACTGTAATAGCAGAGGGTGTGGAGACGGAAGAGCAGCTTGATTGGATGCGTATGGCAGAGTGTGATCTGGTGCAGGGCTTTTATTATGCGAAGCCAATGAGCATCCCACAGTTCCGCAAATTTTTAAAGGAATTTAATGCTACGGCAAGGAGTAAGAAATAAGCATGAGTATTTATGATACTTTAAATACAGAGCAAAAGGAGGCAGTCTGTCATGTAGACGGGCCTCTGCTTTTGTTGGCGGGTGCAGGAAGTGGTAAGACCAGAACCCTGACTCATAGAATTGCCTACCTTATTGATGAGATGGGAGTCAACCCGTGGAATATTCTGGCCATCACCTTTACCAATAAGGCGGCCGGAGAGATGAGAGAGCGAGTGGATCAGATTGTAGGCTTTGGCGCAGACCAGATTTGGGTCAGTACCTTTCACTCTACCTGTGTGCGCATTTTACGCAGACATATTGACAGAATCGGATATGATACGTCCTTTACAATTTATGATACAGATGACCAGAAAACGGTGATGAAGGGTGTTTGTAAACGCCTCAATATTGATACCAAGATGTACAAGGAACGCAGCCTTTTAAATGCGATTTCTGCGGCTAAGGATGACTTGGTGGATGTAAGAGAATTTGAACTGAAATCCGTGGGAGATTACCACAAACAGACGATTGCAAGGGCTTACAGAGAGTATCAGGAAACCTTGAAAAAGAGCAACGCATTGGATTTTGACGATATTATCTGCAAGACGGTGGAGCTTTTTAAGAGCTGTCCGGAGGTGCTGGATTATTATCAGGAGCGTTTTCGATATATCTGTGTGGACGAGTATCAGGACACTAACCTTGCACAGTTTGAACTGGTGCGTCTTTTGGCGGACAAGTATCGCAATCTTTGTGTAGTAGGTGATGATGACCAGTCCATTTATCGTTTCAGAGGGGCAAATATCCGCAATATCTTGGATTTTGAGCTCCATTATCCCGAGGCGAGGGTGATTAAGCTGGAGCGCAATTATCGTTCCACTCAGACTATTTTGGATGCGGCCAACGCCGTAATTGCCAATAATGTTGGTCGTAAGGATAAGGCTCTTTGGACAGATAAGGGAGCCGGCAACAGAATTCACTTAAGACAGTTTGATAATGCCTACGAGGAGGCAGAATATATTGCGGATGATATCCGACATAAGGTAAGAAATGGAGAAGCGGAGTACAAAGAGTTTGCAGTGCTGTATAGAACCAATGCCCAGGCCCGTCTTTTGGAGGAGCGTATGGTGGTGGAAGGTATTCCATACAGTGTTGTAGGTGGTGTGAACTTCTATGCCCGTTCCGAAATAAAGGATATTCTGGCGTATCTTAAGACCATCGATAATGGCAGGGATGATGTGGCCTTGCGCCGTATTATCAATGTGCCGAAACGAAGCATTGGAGCCACCACGGTGGATAAACTGGCAGATTTTGCCGAGATGCATGATATCAGCATGTATGAAGCGGCTTGTCAGGCACAGGAGCTGGGGCTTGGCAAGGCGGCTACCAAGATTAATGGATTTGTGAATTTGATACAGGTGCTTCGAAGCGGAAGAGAGTCCTATGGCATTTCGGGATTGATTCAGGCGATTATTGAGCATACGGATTATGCAGAATATCTGCGCAGTCAGGACGATGAGTCCGCAGAGGACAGACTGGCCAACTTGGACGAGCTTATTACCAAGGCGGTAAATTATGAGGAAACCCATGATGAAATCAGCCTTTCGGAGTTTTTGGAAGAAATTGCCCTGGTGGCGGATATTGATAATCTGGAAGAGGGCGATAACCGGGTGGTTTTGATGACCTTGCATTCTGCCAAGGGATTGGAGTTTCCTTATGTGTATCTGCCGGGACTTGAGGATGGATTATTCCCCAGCTATATGAGTATCAAGACAGATGATAGGGAAGATATTGAGGAAGAGCGCAGATTGGCTTATGTGGGCATCACGAGAGCCAGAGAGGATTTGACCATTACCTATGCACGGATGCGTATGATTCGCGGCGAGACCCAGTATAATCCCGTAAGCCGTTTTGTGCGGGAAATTCCTTCGAATTTAATGGACAATACAATTCCGGGTACCAAGAGAGCTTCCGAGGTTTATGACCGGTTGGGACTTGATTTGCCGGGAAGCTTAGGCGGCTTCGGTGGCGCCGGATTTGGAGGAAACGCAGATGCCGGTGTGGGCAGACCTAAGGCGGTTGTTAGGCCGAAAAGGACAGCCGGTGCAGATAAGCCTTATATCGCAAGGGGAATCGGTGATTTAAACCAGATAGCAGGCATACAGAAAGGTCTTCAGGCGGGGGCTCCTGCTGATTTGGATTATGGTGAGGGTGACAGGGTGCGCCATGTGAAATATGGTGACGGGACGGTCAAAAATATTGTAAAAGAGCCCAGAGATTACAAGGTTACCGTGGAATTCGACGGCGCAGGACAAAAGATTATGTATGCATCTTTTGCAAAATTAAAAAGAGTGTAGTAATTTGGACAAAAATGTGTTATGCTATATGCAGAAATCTTATGAGAAAGGAAGGTACTAAGCTATGGAAAGATTGGGAAAGGCATTGGAGGTTGCAAACGAGTTTAAGCTCAACGAGCTTTTGGGCAAGAAGGAAGCAGATGCGAAGAAGAAGACCAACACTATCGTTTGGATTCTTGCAATTATTGGTTTTGTAGTAGCTGCGGCTGCAATCGGATATGCAGTATATCGTTATTTCCATCCCGATTATCTTGAGGATTTCGATGATGAATTCGAAGATGATTTTGATGACGATGAGGACTTCTTCGAGGATGAGGGAGTGAACTAAATTCATGAAAAAAGGACAGGTATATGAAGGTATTGTTGAACGGGTGGACTTTCCTGGCAAGGGAATTGTACGCGTAGGAGAGGAATCGGCCGTTGTCAAGATGTGCCTGCCCGGTCAGAAGATTCGTTTCTCTGTGAGTAAAGTGCGTAAAGGGAAGGCGGAAGGACGGCTTTTAGAGGTGGTGGACAAGTCACCTTTAGAAACCGGACATCCGTGTTCCCATTTTGGGTTGTGTGGAGGTTGCACCTATTTGTCTCTTCCCTATGAGGAACAACTCAAAATTAAGGAAGCACAGGTAAAACGACTTCTGGACGGTGTGCTTACAGGTAGACAGGGTGACTGGGTTTATGAAGGAATCAAGGGAAGCCCCAAGGAGTATGAATACCGCAATAAAATGGAGTTTTCTTTTGGTGATGAGTATAAGGACGGTCCTTTGGCGCTTGGTATGCACAAAAGAGGCAGTTTTTATGATTTGGTGACAGTTTGTGACTGCCGGATTGTGGACGAAGACTATCGATTGATTTTAAAGACGGTGCGGGAATATTTTGCGGATTTGGGTGTTGGATTCTTCCACAGACTGAGCCATGTGGGATATTTAAGACATCTGTTGGTTAGAAAAGCATCTAAGACAGGTGAGATTCTGGTGGCACTTGTGACCAGTTCGCAGAATCCGGGAATGCCGGAGGAGGCGCTTTTGGACGGTTTTCTTAAGGGGCTTCGTGACCTTGAGGAAAGCGGGCAGTTGAAAGGCCGCTTTGCAGGTATTTTACATATTGTAAATGATTCTGTGGCGGATGTGGTGCAGAGTGACCGCACGGATATTTTGTATGGTCAGGATTATTTTTATGAGGAGCTTTTGGGGCTTCGATTTAAGATATCAACCTTTTCCTTTTTCCAGACCAATTCTCACAGTGCGGAGGTATTATATGAGACTGCCCGTTCCTATGTGGGTGAGCTTGGCGGAGAGGATAAGACGGTGTTTGACCTGTACAGCGGTACGGGAACCATTGCACAGCTGATGGCGCCTGCAGCAGGCAAGGTTATCGGTGTGGAAATTGTTGAGGAGGCTGTGGAGGCTGCCAAGAAAAGTGCAGCTGCCAATGGTCTTACGAATTGTGAGTTTATTGCCGGAGATGTGCTGAAGGTGATTGATGAGGTGGAAGAGAAGCCGGATATGATTATTCTGGACCCGCCCCGTGACGGCATTCATCCCAAGGCGCTTCCTAAGATTATTTCCTATGGCGTGGAAAGAATTGTCTATATTTCCTGCAAACCCACCAGTCTGGTAAGGGATTTGGAGGTATTTTTAGGGAACGGTTATGTGGTTGAGAAGGCGGTGGCGGTGGATCAATTCCCCTGGACCACAGGGGTAGAGGTTGTGGCGCTTCTTACGAAGGTGAAGTAGTAGACGGACAACCTGCTTTAAAGACGCATTGCTCAGCATATTAGGGAGATTATGTTGTAAAAATGGAGATAAGAGTAGACGAATATACCTGTGAGATGTTGCCGCCGGAAGGTAAAATCGAGTTAAAACCGCAGGAATATGAAGTGTATGACACGGTTGACCGGTTTAACAAAGAATTAATTGCATATATGAACCACCCGCAGGTAGAGGTGGAAAATGCCATGCCTTCTGCCACACAGGAGCTGGGACACAGCTATTATTTGCAGAAAAAGCGTATCCTGAAACGTGGGATGAGTGTTCATTATGCGCGGTTTCGGCATGACCAGTTTTGGAATATTTCGACCAAGGGTTATGATTTTATCAATGCCCGGAAACAGACTGTCTGTTGGGAACGGCAAAGCATACTCCATGACATCCGTTATGTGCGAAATGGCAGAGTGCTGAGAAGAGACAATGATGCAAAAACTTTAAAACACTATGTTTTTCGAGCAAAAAATGCACAAGGGTTATATGCCTGTCCCTCCTGTGGAGCGGAGCAGGCATTGGAAGCTTTGTTGGACGGGTGCGATTACTGCAAAGCGCAATTTGATATAAATGCATACAAGGACTATGTTGCTTCTGTTTCTTATGACCGTTCAACGAAATATTCCGGAAGCGAGAAACGCAAAAAAGATTTGAAGGAAGTACTTCTGGGTCAATTTGTGTTTGTAATGATACTGGGATTGATTTCTTTTATAATCGGTATGAAGGATGGTACATTTGCGGGAGATTATACAAAAATTGTAGAGATATTTCTGGGTATTCTGTTTTCATTTAGTTTCTTTATGATGATATATGGCTGCCTTGTTGTGTATTACCTGATGAAAAACAGAGATGTTAAGAAGTATGATGCAATCTATGATGCCATTCGAAATTGCAATCCGGATTTTGACATGGATGAATTTGTTTCTTCCATGGACAGTAAGATTAAGGCCCTTTATTATGCAACGGATAAAACCGATATATCTGCATTTGTATTGTGTCAAGCAGATGAATTCCTGAAGCAGAATCAGAATGTCATAGCCTGTATGGTAAGTCAGATAGAGCTGCTTGGATTTCGGACCGAAGGAATGTATCAATATGTGGATGTGTTTCGTGGTGTAAATCTGTTGCGAGATATGGGCAATGAGATTACATATGAACATAAGAATATGTATTTGACATTATGTAAAAAAAGAAACTACAAAATGAAGAGGGATGCGGTAATGTATCGCTGTCCCAATTGCGGTTCTTCTATCTCCTTGAAAACGGGAGGCATCTGCCAATACTGCAATTCCCAAATAGATTATCTGTTATATGACTGGGTAATTGTAGGCGCACAATTTAAAGACAAACCGCCTTTGATGTGGGACAAAAGAGCGGATGGCGAACTTTGGTAGCCGGATAAAAGTTTGGGAGAAAAACAATGACTGATTTGAAAATGCTGGGGCAGCTTTATTGGGCATTCTTACGTATCGGCGGACTGACCTTCGGTGGCGGTCTGACGATGCTTCCCATGCTGAAATATGAGCTGGTTGAGAAGAAAAATTGGATATCCGAGGATGAACTTTTGGACTGTTATGCCATCGGGCAGTGTACGCCGGGAATTATTGCTGTGAATACAGCTACCTTTGTAGGCTATAAGAAAAGTGGCGTAGCCGGGGGGATTGCAGCTACGGCCGGAATGGTAACGCCTTCCTTGGTGATTATTACGCTACTTGCTGCCTTTTTAGAGAAGTTTATGGATAATATGTGGCTTCAACATGCACTCATGGGTGTACGTGGCATTGTGTGTGCGCTGATGCTGAACACAGTGGTTAATCTGGCCAAGAAAAGCCTGACAGATGTGTTTACCTGTGTGATTTGTGGTATTGTTTTGGTGCTATGTCTGTTGACTGAGATTCCTACCATTTTGATTGTTGTAGTATCTGCTTTGACAGGAATTCTTGCAGAGTGTATCCGGAAGAAAAAGGATAAAGCTACGGGTGAATCCAAGAAGGGAGGAGCGTCATAATGGAGACAGCGCTTTCTCTTTTCTGGGAATTTTTTAAGATTGGTCTGTTCGCTGTGGGAGGCGGACCGGCGACCCTGCCGTTTCTTATGGAGTTGGCAGAGGAAAAAGACTGGTATACCATGGAACAGCTGACGGATATGATTGCAGTCAGTGAATCAACACCGGGACCTCTGGGCCTTAATATGGCTACCTATGCAGGCTACCAGACAATGGGGGCCTGGGGAGGATTTGTGTCCAGCTTCGGGCTGGTGCTTCCCAGCGTGATTGTCATTATCCTGATTGCCAAGTTTTTAGAGAATTTCAGTAAAAATCCTTATGTGCAGGCGGCCTTTCGGGGGATTCGCCCGGCGGTGACAGCATTAATTGGTGCTGCGGTATTTAGTCTGTGCAAGGTCTCTCTTTTTATGGAGACGGAGAGCGGCCTGACACCGGCAAGGGGGGCCATCCTGATTGCTGTTGTGGTATTTGGACTTTTGCAGATAAAGAAGTTTAATAAATTTCATCCGGCGCTGTGGTTTTTGGTGGGTGCCGTGATTGGAGTTGTGTTTCAATTATAAAAGTATAGTGATAGTGAAATGAGGGAGTATATGAATATGTTCAAAAAAGTAATTTCAAACCCCATGTTCTGGGTGGCTGCTATCTATTTAATACTGCCCGTTGATATTGTGCCGGATGCAATGCCTGTTGTTGGTACGTTGGATGATTTGGTGCCGGTTTTTTTGGCGATGCTTGTGCAGGCCAGGAAGGGACGAAAACAATAACATAAAAACAGCGTTTTTTGCGTGTATCGCCCAAAGAAATTGTAGTTATTACGGAAAAATTGTGCTAGTATAGGCTTATCTTAAGGAAAAATACGGAGGGTGCTTGTATGATAGACATTTTTTTTGACAAACTGTATCGTTATGACAGAATAAATGAGCCTTGTTATATCGGAATTCCGATAAAAGAGGGGGAGCTTACAGATATAAGTAAGGTTGCGGTTTATCAAGGGAATAAGTCCGTGCCTGTCCAGACCAAGATAACCTCTAAACATAAGGATGGTTCCGTGCGCTTTTTGTTTGTGCGTTTTATGGCAGATTTGCCCGGTAATAAGGGCGCTGTGCTTCAGTGTGATTTGCACGGAGAAAACGGTGCAGGCAAGGAAAAGGTGGAATCTTCCAAGGTGCAGGTACATACAGATGCAGAAGGAATTTCTGTGTCAACAGATTGTAAAGGACAAGCATTTTCTTTCCGTGTAACCAATGATGGAAGACATATTTTTGAACATTTAACAGCCTTTGAACGTACTTACGAGAAGTCCCAGTTTGTGGGGCCTCTTCTTAAGGACGGACAGGGCAGAGATTATGAAGTAAAGCTTGATAAGTGGCAGGTTGTGGAGCAGGGGCCGGTATGTGCTGTTATCAAGACGAAAGGTAGTAATGTTTCCAAAGATATGCATGTGGATTTTGAGTTAAAGCTGACTGCATGGGCAGGCAAACCCTGGGTGGAGGTTTCTTATCGGATTATCAATACCACAGATGCCCCTTTGCATATTGCATCTTTGGTCTTTCGCTTGCTTAGAACGCCTGAGTCTGTGCAGATGGATGGCATTGCACCCATGGTGGTGTCAGCAAAGCTTGATTCCACCGGATGCGGTGATGTGTTGGATGAGCCTGAGTTTGGTGATGGTCCTGTATATCATGCAAGAAGTATTAATGAATTGAAGCAGGCGGAATGCCTTGTTAATGTAGATAATGTGCGTACCTGTGTGGGTAGTTCCAATTACAAGACGGATTTTTATCTTGGTCGGGACGGAGCGGCTGTCAGCAAGACCGTAGATGCCAAATGGCTTGTGAAAGAGGCCAATGAACATTTTGCAGAGGTTTTTTACGGAACCTTTATGGCAGACTGTACGGATAGTGAGGGTGGTGTTTGTGCCACTGTTTTTCAGGCACAGCAAAATTATCCTAAGGCTGTACAGGCGGAAGAGGGTGGCGTCGCCGTGATGCTTGTGCCCGAAGGTGTGGACAGGGTTGAGATGCAGATGGGTATGTCCAGAGAGCAGAAGTTCCTTTTGCACTTCCATACAGCAGAAGAGGATTTTGTGGATATTGAGGACCGCAGTCTGGTTTATCAGATGCCGGACAGACCTTATCTTGCCCCGGAGACCCACAAGGCATCAGGTGTGTGGCTTGATGTGTTTGCGGACAAGCTTGATATTGATGTGGAGCAGAATCTGGTGGGCAGAGGTGATGGTCACTGTCGTGCCTACGGAATGCTTAATTTCGGTGATTCCTACGATAATGGATATACCATGCAGGGCCGCGGCGGCGGAGATTTGGTGTGGTGTAACAATGAGTATGATTATCCTCATGCCTGTGCGCTTTTGTATGTGCGTACCGGTATTCGGAGATTTTTGGATTATAATATTGCATCCTGCAGTCACTGGATGGATGTGGATGTGTGTCACTATCATACTAATCCTTTGTATGTGGGTGGCCAGTGGGAACACACAGGCGGCCACTGCAAAAATGGTGTGATGGTCTGCTCTCATGAGTGGGTAGAGGGTCTTTTGGATTATTACCACTTTACCGGAGATGAGAGAGGTCTGGAGACAGCCCTTGGGATTGGCGACAATGTGCTGAGACTTTTGAATACGCCTCTTTATGCCAAAGTAGGTGAGGCTAATGCCAGGGAGACCGGCTGGGCTCTTCGTACCCTGACGGCCCTCTATGTGGAGACCAGAGATGAAAAATGGCTTGTAAAATGTGATCCCATTCTCAATGATTTTAAGGTGTGGGAGGAGCAGTATGGTTATTGGCTGGCACCTTATACTGACAATACCTTAGTGCGTGTGGGCTTTATGATTTCCATTGCAGTTGGCAGTGTAATGCGTTATTACAGAGAATTCCCCAAGCCGGAGCTTAAGGCGATGATGCTTCGTGCGGTGGATGATTTGATTGAAAACTGCTACATGGAGAAGCTTGGATGTTTTTATTATAAGGAATTGCCCAGCTTAAACCGCTTGGGTAATAATTTGCTTCTTTTAGAGGCATTGGCCATTGCCTATGAGTTGTCCGGTGATGAAAAGTACTTAAAGCCCGGTATCATGACCTTTAAGAAGGCTATAGAAGCAGCTAATCCCGGGGCAGTGGGCGGCAAAAAGATTGTAAACGATGCGGTGGTTGTGGGAAATGCCAGCAGTAAGGGCTTTGCACAGAGCATGATTCCCCTTGCGACCTATTACAGAGCAATATCTGAGAGTGGACTTTGGCAAAACTAATTGCATCCAGTCAGAAAGTTTTGTATAATATTACAATCAAATAAGAATTGGAGAAAGAGCATGTTAGAAAGATTTTATCCCGATTGTGAGGCGGACAGTGCCTATGAAATTGATTTTGAGGCATTGTACAAGGAAGGATATCGGGGTGTGATTTTCGATATAGACAATACGCTTGTGCCCCATGGGGCGCCGGCTACAAAGGAGGCAAAAGCATTCTTTGTGCGTCTTAAGGAAATCGGTCTTTCTACCATGCTCTTGTCTAATAATAAGGAACCCCGGGTAAAAAGCTTTGCCGATGAGGTAAAAAGCCCTTATATATTCAAGGGCGGTAAGCCGGCTAAGGGCGGCTATGAGAAGGCGATGGAGCGTATGGGTACGAATGTGTCCAACACCATTTTTGTAGGAGACCAGCTTTTTACGGATGTGTGGGGCGCAAAAAGAATGGGAATCCGTAATTTTCTTGTAAAGCCCATTCATCCAAAGGAAGAGATTCAGATTGTGTTAAAGCGCTATCTTGAGAAAATTGTGCTTGATTCCTACCATAATTCCAATAAGAGAGGAGTCTCAAAATGCGGGAAATAGACGGAAATACAAGAATCTGCGGCTTGATCGGCAATCCGGTGGAGCATACGTTGTCACCGGTTTTACATAATACATTGGCGGCTCATACCGGACAAAATCTATGCTATGTGCCTCTTAAGGTGGAGGAAGGGTGTCTTGAGGCGGCAGTGAAAGGCGCATATGCACTGAATTTCTTAGGAACCAATGTGACTGTTCCCTATAAGAGCGATGTGATTCCTTATCTTAAGGAGATTGATCTGCTGGCAAAGCAGATAGGTGCGGTAAATACGCTGGTGCGTGTGGAAGGCGGCTTTAAGGGCTATAATACGGATATGCCGGGACTTTACAGGGCGATGTGTTCTGATGGTGTGAAGATAGAAGGGGAAAAGGTATTGATTCTGGGAGCCGGCGGCGTTGCAAGAGCCGTGGCGGTGCTTTTAGCTGATAAAAAAGCTGCAGAGATTATTTTGTTAAACCGTACTGTGGAGAAGGCGAAACGGATTGCGGATGAGGTGAACGCATTTGCGGGAAGAGAAGTGGCAAAGGCCATGGCTAATGAGGATTATGTAAAACTCCCTGCAGGAGAAAAGTATCTGGTAATCCAGGCCACCAGCGTGGGCATGCATCCGAATGTTTCTGACGTGGTAATTGCGGACAAGGCGTTTTATGAGAGAGTGCATATCGGATATGATTTGATTTTTAATCCGTCAGAAACCCGCTTTATGCAACTGGTAAAGGCGGCTGGGGGTAAGGCCTATAACGGCGCCAAGATGCTTTTGTATCAGGGAGTGATTGCCTATGAGTACTGGACAGGTACGGAGGTTTCCGACGAACTGGCTAATCTTGCCTTTGAAGCGATGCAGGCAGCCGGACAATAAGGATTGTTGGAGAATATGAGGGATATACAAAAATGAATGGCAAAAATTGCAGAAAAGATAAGGGTAGAAATATCATTCTAATCGGCTTTATGGGAAGCGGCAAAACCTCACTGGGACTGCGTCTTTCCTATAAATTGCGGATGCCTGTCGAGGATACGGACAAGTTGATTGAGGCAAGACAGGGGTGTCGTATCAGTGAGATTTTCGCAACTGATGGCGAAGAAGCTTTCCGAAGTATGGAGACGGAGCTGCTTAAGGAAATCAGTGAGAGGAAATTCAGCCGTATTTTATCTGTGGGTGGCGGGACTCCTGTGCGGGAAGAGAACAGAAAACTCTTGAAAAAGTGTGGTACGGTGATATATCTTCGGGCCAAACCGGAGACCATTTATGAGCGACTTAAGGGAGACACTACAAGACCACTCCTTCAGTGTGAAGACCCGCTAGGGCGAATCAGAGAGCTGATTGCGGCCAGAAATGAAGCATATGAGAGCTGTGCGGATGTGATTGTGGATGTGGATGAAGGGCCTATGGAGGCGATTCTTGATCAGATTTGTGCAAAAATAGGGATGGTAAAAAAGGAGAAACATAAGATGAAGCTTTTGGTGATAAACGGACCGAATTTAAATTTCCTTGGTATTCGTGAGAAGAGTGTTTACGGCAATCAGGATTATCAGTA
>JAZQLH010000012.1:0-7344 GCA_045542555.1 Acetatifactor sp.
AGTACTTAAAATCACAGGCGTACAATGTACGTCATTACTTCTAAGCATACGGATTGCACTCTTACCCAGACTGTTGTTGGGCACTACAGTGAAAAAGGTACTGTCCACACCAAGGTTTGCAAGCGCCAGTGCAATATTCGCCTCACTACCGCCGTAATTGGCCTCAAAATTATTAGCAATACGAATTTTCTCATAGTTGGGAGGGGTCAGACGAAGCATAATCTCGCCCACCGCCAAAAATCTTACATCTGCATTCTCGTCCAACAAGGGATTTCTATGTTCCATATTGTTCTCCTTTATGTAGGTTCATTGTATTTTTTATTAATGCGTTTATTATACCAAATTCTAAGGGGCCTCGTCAACAAAACCGAATTATAACTTGATGATTCCCATGGCATCTAATACAGAACTGATTAAAATCAACAAAATAAATACCGGTGCCACATACTTTATTAAAATTACATACAACTTTTCACTCTTGAATTTAGGCGTGGAGCGACACACCTCATCTATCACCGCCTTAGGCTTTATCACATATCCCACAAATACACAGGTTGCAAAAGCCACAATTGGCATAAGCACGCTGTTGGACAAAAAGTCACAAATATCCAGAATACTCATACCACCTACACTGATATGACTCCATACACCAAATCCCAAAGAAGAAGGAATTGCTGCAACAAGCACGCCAATGGTAACAAGTACTGTAATCACTTTTCTGTTTCCGCCCGTTTTGTCCACAAAAATGGATACCACCGTCTCCATCAGAGAAATCGCAGAAGTAAGCGCCGCAAATAATACCAAAACAAAGAATGCAGCCCCCAAAATCCATCCGCCTGCCATACCGTCAAACACCTTGGGCAGAATTACAAACATCAATGTGGGTCCTTTATTTAAGGCAGCCTCCTCGCCTCCGGCAAAAGCAAACACAGCCGGTACAATCATAAGTCCTGCCAGAAAAGCGATGGCTGTATCAAAAATCTCAATATGTCGGACGCTACTTTCTATATCAGTTTCTTTCGGCAGGTAAGAACCGTAAGTAATCATAATACCCATGGCAATGGACAAAGAATAAAAAATCTGCCCCATTGCTGCCAAAATCGCATTGGCATTTACCTTAGCAAAATCCGGTTTGAGATAATAAATAACACCATCCATTGCTCCGGGTCTTGTCACTACAAAAATCGCAATCACCACCGAAAGTGCTACCAGAAGCGGCATGAGAATTTTACTGATGTTTTCAATTCCCTTATTCACACCCATGAGAATAACTGCCGTGCTGGCTAATGTAAACACAGTCATCCACACAATAGGTTCCCCTGTATTTGAAACAAATCCGCCAAAGTAATCATCCGACACCGCAGCCTTGGCCTGTCCTGTCAGATACACCTGACAATACTTCGTTACCCATCCACCGATTACACAATAATAAGGCAGAATAATCATAGGGATAATACTGCCAAGCACACCGATAAAACCACACTTTTTATTCAGGGAAGAAAAGGCATGCAGCGCACTCTTTCCTGTCATTCGCCCGATAGAAATCTCTGTGACAAGCAATGCAAAACCAAAGGTCACTGTTAAGATTAAATAAATAAACAAAAAGGTTCCGCCACCATACTTGGCCGCAAGATACGGAAACCTCCACAAATTCCCCAAGCCCACTGCAGAACCTGCCGCCGCCAGGATAAAACCGATTTTACTGGAAAAACTGTTCTTTTGATTCATAATAACCTCTTTCGTAATCTATATTTGTTATCTTTCTTCTAACTTTGCATCTAAACCCTCGTTAAGCATAATGTTCATGCTCATGGGTATGTTGCAAGCCGATTGTATCTTTTACCATGAAACAGGTACTGATTATCATAATTATCAAAGCCACATAAAACTGCATGCTTGGTCTTTCATTTAACAACAACATGCTAAATGCAACTCCCAAAAACGGAGCAATCGAATAAAACGCAATTCCTTTTTGGTTAATGGTTCTTTTCTTTCACTTTTACCTATCCTTTTTTCAATCAAACCATATATTGATAATCCCAGTCCTACTCCAAGATACAAAAAGGAAGCCATCATTGTGGGTTCTACATGGTTCAATAATATCTTTGACAGAGGAACATTGATTGCATATAATGCGGCAGCCAGTATCGCATATATTGTTGCTATATTCGTTGCTTTCATTTCCGATTCCTCCATAAAATTCAACCTTTTCTTGCTACCACAATCGGCTGATAGAAGCCTGTTTCCTCCGGGACCTTCCACTCCACCTTACTGCAACCATGAGAAAGCAATAGCTTTGTCATCTCTTCTCTTCGGGTAGCCCTGTACTCACACTCATATTTATTTACCTGCAATGCTTCCTCATCATCGATAATATACTGTGTAAGTTTATATTTATCATCACTCCACACCCAAGTTTGAAAAGATACTCTCTGCCCCTTATCTGTTTTATGGATATAGGGGGATGAATATGGCGGCTTTTTCTCCAGCAAGCTATCATAATCTCTGATACTTGCAACAAATACAAGTTTGCCAGACTCTACGAAATTGAAAGTTGTCATAAAAACTTCAAGTACCAAAATATTGCTGTCGCCTCAGACCATGGTTTGGATAAATTTTTATAAAGCATAGTATTTACCGCTCCAATGACAAACCCACATTTTAAATAAAATCTACATGCTAACAAATTATTGTCTTGTGTTTCTAAAGCCAGCCCGTATAAATCTTTGTCTTTTGCCCATTCAATAGCCTTCTGTATCAAAGCCGTTCCTACACCTTGTCCTCTACAGGATTTCGACACACATATATCCTCTATAAAAGCGTACTTATTCCAATCTTTCCTCAATACTATCCGACCCACACATTCCTTGTTGTAATATGCCAGGAAAACTGCCTTGTCAGGATTTTCAATATAAAGTGAATAATCACAATCTTCATTAGGATATGAATGTAAATAGGAAGCGTCATAGACTTCTTCAGTATACGTCCATTCATCATTAACAAATGTCGGTTTGAGTTTCCCTATTATTTCAAATGGCTCATCAACCTTATTCATATCTATTAAATTGTCGAAACACAATTTTCGAACTTCCATATAAGACCTCATTAAATTCCGTTTTTTGTTCTCTACAAATTGGGATTTATTTTTCTAAAACAAATCGTGCTACTTTAACATTTCCATCCATCTCCATGGACACTATATCAAATCCACATTTTTCTGTATAAAACTTTACATTTTCCTTTTTGTCTATGGGTGTGACTACGGTAAATTTATCCCAATCCTCGTAGTGTGATGTTACAAATTTAATTGCTTGTGTTCCTATTCCTTTTCCTTGAAACTCTGGAACAACACACAAACAGCCAACTTCGTATACGCCCACTTCTACCTTTTTACAAGAAATACAACCAACTGGTTTGTCATTGAATAGAATAATAAACTTGGGAAAATTCAATATGGATTTCTCCATCATTTCTTTCGTGTGTCCATACGCAGGACATTCACCATATTTAATATAATCACTATAAAACGCAGAATTATATATATCTATTAGCAATTCTGCATCTGTAATATCCGCTTTTCTATATTCAATCTTCATAAATAACACCTCTACAAATTCAAATTTGCATTCGTCATAATAGAAAAACAAACTGTCGTCACACATTACCTCTGCAAAAGGCCAACTTACATTTATTTTCATACCCTCGCCCTATTATAATTTGTCTATCCCTCACACGTCAACCCACTCCCCCGTTTATTGCCCTTGCCTTTTATCTTCCTCCCTCGACGCCACCTGCAACTTTCCGCCTTTTCTTATGCACTAAAGTGGCGTCTTGCTTCCTCCATGGGGCCGGGGGCTTTGTCTTTCGGGACATGGCGGAGGGTGTTAGAATCGCTTATGTTCTGCACAAATTCACAGCACAAATGAGCCACGGACGGCTCATTTAGGTCCCACTGCGCACGGATGCGCATTGGGACCGTGCGCGTCACTCCCTATAAAACTCCCTGCAGAACATTAGCAATTCTTACACCCGCAGATTGCCCGAAAGACAAAGCCCCCGGCCCCATGGTGGAAGGCCCAGCGCTCACTTTTGCGCACAAGAAAGGCGACACCCTCACAGGTGTCGCCGGATAGCTTGTTTTACTGCTGAGCTACGTCCTTCATAGAGAAGCTGATTCTTCCCATCTTGTCCTTGCCCAGGCATACTACAGTTACCATATCGCCGAGAGTCAATACATCCTCAACGTGGTTGATTCTCTCCTTAGCAATCTTGGAGATATGAACCATACCCTCCTTGCCGGGAGCGAACTCGATGAATGCACCGAACTCCTTAATGCTAACTACTTTACCTTTGAAGATCTGGCCTTCCTCAAACTCGGTGGTGATGATCTTAATCATCTCCTCAGCCTTGGCCATCATATCCTTATCAGTACCGCAGATAGATACCATACCGTCATCGGTAATATCAATCTTCACGCCGGTACGAGCGATAATCTCGTTGATGGTCTTACCACGCTGACCAACAACCTCACCAATCTTCTCAGGATCGATCTGCATGGAGATAATCTTAGGAGCATACTTGCCAACCTCGGGTCTGGGAGCTGCAATAGCAGGCTTCATACAAGTGTCCATGATGAACAGTCTTGCCTCACGACAATTTGCAATAGCACCCTCTACGATAGGTCTGGTCAGACCGTTAATCTTAATATCCATCTGGATAGCAGTGATACCATCCACAGTACCGGTTACCTTGAAGTCCATGTCTCCAAAGAAGTCCTCAAGACCCTGGATATCGGTAAGCAGTACGAAATCGTCATCAGTGTCTCCGGTTACCAGACCACAGGAAATACCTGCAACCATCTTCTTGATGGGTACACCTGCTGCCATCAGGGACATACAGGAAGAACAGGTAGATGCCATGGAAGTAGAACCGTTAGACTCAAAGGTCTCGGATACGGTACGGATTGCATAAGGGAACTCCTCCTCGGAAGGAAGCACAGGAATCAGTGCTCTCTCTGCCAATGCACCGTGACCGATCTCACGTCTTCCGGGTCCGCGGGAAGGCTTAGTCTCACCAACGGAGTAGGAAGGGAAGTTATAATGATGCATATAACGCTTGGTTACCTCGTTGTCGTCAAGACCGTCAATCTTCTGAGCCTCGGACAGAGGAGCCAAAGTACATACGTTACAAATCTGAGTCTGTCCACGGGTGAACATAGCGGAACCATGTACACGAGGAATGATGTCAACCTCAGCAGCCAGAGGACGAATCTGGTTAAGCTGACGGCCATCGGGACGCTTGTGGTCCTTCAAAATCATCTTACGAACAGTCTTCTTCTGATACTGATAAATCGCCTCACCTAAGATTGCAAGCCACTCTTCCTTCTCAGCAAAAGCCTCCTCAAGTCTTGCGGTAATCTGACGGATATTCTCCTCACGAACCTGCTTCTCATCAGTGAAAACAGCCTCCTCCATCTCAGCGGGAGGAACGATTTCCTTGATTGCATCAAACAGCTCTGCAGGGATTGCGCAGCTGGTATACTCATGCTTAGGCTTACCAACCTCTGCTACAATCTTCTCGATAAATGCAATGATTTCCTGGTTAATATCATGAGCCTTGTAGATTGCCTCTAACATCTTTGCCTCGGGAACCTCGTTTGCACCGGCCTCAATCATGATAACCTTCTCTTTGGTAGATGCAACGGTCAGGTTCAAATCGCCTTCCTTCCACTGCTTCTGGGAAGGGTTAACGATGAGCTCACCGTCAACAAGACCCATCTGGGTCATAGCGCAGGGACCATCAAAAGGAATGTCAGAAATTGCAGTTGCAATAGAAGAACCAAGCATTGCAACAATCTCAGGACGACACTCAGGATCTACGCTCATTACAAGGTTATTCAAAGTAACATCATTTCTGTAATCCTTAGGGAAAAGAGGACGCATGGGTCTGTCAATTACACGGCTGGTGAGAACTGCGTTCTCGCTTGCCTTACCCTCACGCTTGTTAAATCCTCCGGGAATCTTACCCACAGCATACATTTTCTCCTCATACTCTACACTGAGAGGGAAAAAGTCGATGCCATCTCTGGGCTTATCAGATGCGGTTGCAGTACTAAGAACGGTAGTGTCACCATAGTGCATGAATGCACAACCATTCGCCTGCTTACCTACGCGGTTCACATCTACAACCAGCTTGCGACCGCCAAGTTCCATTTCAAAACTCTGGTACATAATTTCCTCCATTCCGCCGCATATTACGGCAATTTATTATCCTGTAAACGGAACGGAGAATTCCGAAACCACTGAAAAACACATGTAAAGCTTGTCCATACATATGCTTTTCAGCAATCTCGGGTAACTCTTCCGTCCCGCAATTACCATTTTACTACACAAAAGGAAGCGGAGTGCCCTTTCGGCCAGCTCCGCTCCCGCATTTTAATTATTTTCTCAAGCCAAGTCTCTCAATCAGAGCACGATATCTCTCGATATCTTTCTTCTTCAGGTAATCAAGAAGACCACGTCTCTGACCTACCATCTTAAGCATACCTCTTCTGGAATGATGATCCTTGGGGTTAGCCTTAAGATGCTCAGTGAGCTCCTGGATTCTTGCGGTCAGGACTGCTACCTGAACCTCAGGTGAACCGGTATCGCCAGGTGTTCTAGCGTACTCGTTCATGATTGCTGTTTTCTTCTCTTTAGAAATCATTGTTTCTTCCTCCTTATTTTTTAAACGCCGTATACCAAGATGGGGTCGGAGTGTCCGACATCTGAGTATCGGTTAATCATACTGACCTAGTATAACATAGAATTTCACAGTTGTAAACAATTATTTTGGGGCCGATACAAACCATTCATTTCTTCGGATATATCAGAAAAAAGCAAAAATCCTTTAATCATACAATACTCTCACACACTTCTTAGGTGTACGATAGTTGTACTTACTGATACGAATACCAGTGGAAGGGCTGCTTGCGTGAATAACCTGTCCACCACCTATATAAATAGCTACATGGTTGATGGTTCCGCTACTGTTTGCATAGAATACCAAATCACCAGGCAACAGCTCTGATGCACTGATCTTGGTACCTTCATTGGCCTGTGCTCTGGAAGAATGGCTCAGCTTGATACCATACTTCTTATAAATACTCAACACAAAACCGGAACAATCCGCACCCTTTGTCAAACTGGTGCCGCCCCATACATAAGGGTTGCCCAAGAACTGCTTTGCATACTCTACCAAATCTACACGAACGTCAGAAACACCTGCGCCATAAAGAAGCTCACTCATCGTGATTGCAGTGCCCAGATTCTCTTCTACAGTGACAAATTCCGCTGCTACATATCC
>JAZQLH010000013.1:0-4859 GCA_045542555.1 Acetatifactor sp.
CTATACGGTGTGGCAGCTTTTGCAGTCCCACCCAGAATGGTTTGCTGCCGCAATTCCTGTCTGTGGTGGCGGTATGTACTGGAATGCTTCCCGAATGATCGACATCCCGATTTGGGCTACCCATGGCGCATTGGATTTTACTGTGAACGCAGAGGAAAGCATAAAAATGGTTCGTGCAATCAACGATTTTGGAGGTAAAGCAAAAATCACAATTTACCCCCAGTGTGATCATTGTGTATGGGGCCCCACATTCGCATCTGATGAAATCTGGGAATGGCTTTTTGCGCAAAAAAGAAAAGCCTAATATACAGACATAAAATCATAAACGCACTTTGGTTAGCGATATGCTTGGAGATTTCCACTACCAGAGGCTTTTAGAAAATGGAGGCCATTTTTATGGACATATTACTGCTGCTTGCAGCAACCTTTTTCAATGGCGGTGTTTCTGTGGCAGGAGCCTTATACGCCAGAAAAACAAAATCATATAATCCGTTCCTATACACAGCCTGCTGTGCCCTTGCTTCATGCATCTTCTTTATTGTCTACAATGGATTTCGTTTTCGGTATGATGCTTATACAATGAAGCTTGCGTTGTTATTTGCTCTGGCTTATCTAATTTGTGGCGTTACCGGGCTGTATAAAGCAAAGACGGGTCCTATTACGATCGGTAATATTTTTTCTTCTCTATCTACGATGATTCCTACATTTTTTGGTATCATTTTCTGGAAAGAAAGCGCTTCCTGGTCGTTTTGGACGGGTATCGTTTTTGTATGTCTGTCGATGGTGTTTATGTGCTTGAAACCGCAAGCAAAGAATGAAAATGAGAAAACAGACGCTACATTACGCATAACGCCCAAATGGATGGTATTTGTACTGATTGCATTTTTGAGCAACGGTGCCTGTGCCGTAATACAGACTTTTCACCAAAAGACTGGTGGAGCAGATTACAAAGCTGAGTTTATGATTATTGCTATGGCTGTGGTTGTGGTAACAAATTTAGCCATATCTATGGCAACGCGACAGAAAATCGTCACACAATTAAAGCATGCCTATCTGGGTGTGATTGCCGGTGTTATGAATGCAGTGGTAAATTTGGCAGTTATGTTGTTGACGGCATATGGTTTAATTCCGCAAAGCATTTTCTTCCCAGTCATATCCATCGGTTCTATGGCGGTTGTGTATCTGTCATCGTTGATACTTTTTAAGGAAAAGCTAAATCTGTTACAGAATCTTGGTGTTCTGTTTGGCGTGGTGGCAATCGTGCTTCTCCAACTGTAATTGACAGCGACAAGTCTTTTATTTCAAGGGGTAATGTAAAATGAAGAATAATTTTAAAATAGGCGTGATTGCCGATATGTTCCGGACACCTTTGCCCGAAGCTCTGCGCTTGTCAGCACAGGTTGGAGCGACTGCCGTTCAGCTGTATGCTACGGACGGAGAGCTTGCTCCGGAAAATATGACGGCAGATAAAATCCGCTATGTAAAAGACCTTTTATCCGATAACAACCTGATTGTTTCTGCAATCTGCGGTGACCTGGGCGGATACGGTTTTGCAAGAGAGAAGGACAATCCTCTGAAAATCGAGCGCTCCAAAAGAATCGTAGATTTGGCGCTGGAATTGGGAAGCAATATCGTTACAACACATATCGGTGTGATTCCCAGTGACACAGCTTGCAAAAAATACGGTGTTATGCAAGCAGCCTGCAATGAGCTGGCCGAGTATGCGCATAAACAAAATGCCAGATTCGCTATTGAAACAGGTCCGGAAATGCCAGATACATTAAAGACTTTTTTGGATAGCCTGTCAACCGCCGGCGTTGCAGTCAATTTAGACCCTGCAAATTTTGTGATGGTTACCGGAGCAGACCCTGCAGAGGCTGTTTATACCTTGCGGGATTACATTGTGCATACCCATGCAAAGGATGGCATTATGCTTCAGAAAACAGACCCGGAAATCATCTATAATTTCTTTGCTGAGGGTGGTATTGGAGATCTTCGCTTGGATGAATACTTCAAGGAAGTACCTCTTGGAAAGGGTAATGTGAATTTTGAAAAATATCTGGCAGCACTGCAGGATATCGGTTATCAGGGATATTTGACCATCGAAAGAGAAGTTGGAGAGAATCCCTATCAGGATATTGCAGATGCGGTTCGTTTCCTGAAAGCTCACTGTGAAAAAATATAACCGGTTATGTTTAGCAGCGAGCAGATGTACGAAACAAAATAGAATTGATAATCTTAAATAATCATAGGAGAAACATCATGGAAAAATTGCGTATTGGTGTAATCGGATGCGGCAGCATATCTATTATGCACTTGGAATCTGTTGTTGGTTTGGAGCAGTCTGAGTTGGTTGCCGTATGTGATATTAAGGAAAATATCGCACAGAAAACCGGAGAAAAGTACAAAGTCCCTTCTTATACCGACTATAAGAAAATGATTGAGTCAGAAAGACTGGATGCGGTGCATATTTGTCTTCCCCATTACCTTCATACGGTAGTGTCCCAGTATGCACTTTCCCAAGGTGTACATGTTCTTTGTGAAAAGCCTATGTCCATCAGCTTCCGTGATGCGGTATCCACGGTAGAATTTGCGGAGAAAGCCGGACTTCAGTACGGCATTATCTTCCAGTCCCGATATAATACCCCGTCCATCGTATTGAAGGATAGAATCACCAGCGGAAAGCTGGGCCGCGTGATCAACGGACGCATTACTCTCACATGGAGCCGGGATGATGCCTATTATTCTCTTTCTGACTGGAAAGGCACATGGGAGAAAGAGGGAGGCGGTGTGGTGATTGACCAGGCTATCCATTCTTTGGATCTTGCAAACTGGTTTATTGATGATACGCCTGTGGAGGTCGTTTCCTCACTGCACAACAGAAATCATAAAATCATTGTTGTGGAAGATACGGCCGAGGGTCTTATCCGATATCAGAACGGTGCCAATCTGTTCTTCTGGACACATAATAACTACTTTGTAGATGAGCCGATTGAGATACGCCTTGTTTGTGAGCACGGCACAGCAACAATTTCCTATGAGGAATGCCGTATTCAGTATGCAAACGGGGAAGAAGAATACGTTAAAAATGAACCCCAAACCAAAATTCAGTATGGTGGAGGAAAATCCTATTGGGGAACCCAACATGCTGTGCAAATCAATAATTTTTACAATAGTATTCTTGGCACTGAGCCTCTGGAAATCAGCGGTAAAGAAGCTCTGAAAATACAGGAAATTATTTGTAAGATTTACGACAACAATGAAAGCGCATTAGAAGTTCCTGCACACAGATAACAAATGTAATTGCATCCGATGATCCAAAAGGTGCAAACAATAAGAAAATCTTTATATTGGAGATATGCTATGGACTGGAATAAAAAATCTAAATGGATTTGGCTTCAGGAGAAAGCAACGCCTGACAGTTATGGCGACTTTCTTACCATATTTACATATTCCAGCGGAAAAATGGTGCTGCAGCTTTCTGCTGATTCCAACTATACTGTTTATATTAACGGTAAATTTGTGAATTCCCAGCAGTATCCGGATTACCCCTTCTATAAGGTGTATGATGAAATAGATATTACGTCCTACTGCAATCCGGGTATTAACTGGATGGCGATTACAGTTTGGTATTATGGAATTGTGGGCAGCCAAACATACTACAAGGGAGAGGCTGCTTTACGTTATGAGCTGTATCAGGACGGGAAGCTGTGTGCTTGGTCAGACAGGCAAACCCTCAGTCGAAAAAGTAAAAACTACATTTCACAGAATAAGAAAATCACATCGCAGTTAGGGCTGTCTTTTTGGTATGATGCCACAGTACCGGAAAACTGGCGGACGGGTGAAGACAACGACTTTATACAAAGCCGAGAAATTAAGCAGGAATTGCCGATGTTCCCACGTCCCATAGAAAAATACAATATTGGAAAGCCAGTTATCCCCACATTAGTCAAGAAAACAGATTCCTATATAATCTACGATCTCGGTCGGGAGGAGGTCGGTTATTTAACCTTTCGCGTAAAATCCTCCCAAAAACAGAAGGTTATTTTTGCGTTTGGTGAACACATTACAGACGGTCAGGTTCGCTATGAAATCGAGGGGCGGGATTTTTCTGTGGCAGTGACGGTTGCAGAGGGTGTTACAGAATATACCAACTACTTCCGGCGCTTGGGCCTGCGATATCTGCAGGTTATACCGCAGAGTGAGATATGGGTGGACTATGTTTCAATTTTCCCCACCGAATATCCCTTAAACCACATTTCCCGAAAGCTTCAAGACCCCACACTGCAAAAAATTTATGATGTTTCTGTGCGGACGCTGGAGCTTTGTATGCACGACCACTATGAGGATTGCCCGTGGCGTGAGCAAGCTCTATATGCTATGGATAGCCGGAATCAAATTATTTGTGGCTATTACGCCTTTGAGGAATGCCGTTTTCCAAGGGCAAGCCTGGAGCTGATCAGCAAAAGCATTCGGCCAGATGGATTGCTGACGATTTGTGCACCCAGCGATTTGGCAATGACCATTCCGTCTTTTTCCCTGCATTATTTCACCGAAATACTGGAGTATACAAGGTATTCCGGCGACAAGACTCTGGCAGCAGAAGTGTTGCCAGTGTTGGAGAAAATCTTGCACGCCTTCCTGTCCCATATGGAAGATGGGCTTGTAGCGAAATTTGACGGTGCAGAATACTGGAATTTCTATGAATGGACAGAAGGCTTGGCAGACATTTGGGGCAATGCACGCGGAGTGGATGCCGCCTTGAACTGCCTACTGTCCCGTGCACTGACAACTATGCAGGAAATATGTGATATTTTGCAGATACCGGCTAATTACACAGAGATTGCCAAAAAATTAAA
>JAZQLH010000014.1:0-54845 GCA_045542555.1 Acetatifactor sp.
TCCTCCCTTTCACACCAACAGGGCTCGTAATATCCTGCCCCCTTCTCTCCTGCTCTTAATGGAGACGGAATAATTTGCTTGGCAGCTAACAGGTAGCTATAGGCCTGAAAAAGTTCCATTTCATCTGCCTTATTCAAAAGAGACTTCACTTTTTCTTGGTCCAACCCAGTTAAATAATAAATTACTTCCGGTTCATTAACCGTTTCCCTTATCTCGTAGGTTTCTGTTACAAGGGCACCCAAAAAACCTTCTAGCTTTACCGCATCCTTCGTCTCGCAATAGCTTTCCAGATAGGTACAAAGGACTTCCTTATCCTCCTCCGTCCATCTTGTTTTGGTCAGTAATTCTATTACCTTATTATATTTTTCATCCTCTGTTCCATGAGAAGATAAAATAGACAAACCATCTTTGTGTCCGATTTTACGTCCATCATTACCTCTGTATATATTGTCTGTTTTACACTTTGCAGAAGCTGTGCTTTCCATAAATCCTTTATTTAGGTCATATTCTAATTCCCTGACACCTGATACAAATTTTAGAAGGGCAATGCGGTAGTTCTCCAATCTCAACATTTTATTATATGCTTCATCTACTCTCTCCTGAAAGGTATCGACATTCCTCAGAATTCCTCTGCAACTTTCCATTGTAGATTTCATATCATCACTTAGTTTTTTCGTATCCTGACAAATCTGTATACATAATTCATTGATTCCCGCTGCTTTTGTATAATTTAAGGCAAGCACTCTACTATTTACTGTTTTTGTAGAATTTCCTAACACAGGATATCTGTCTATGCCCTCATCACTGGTTACAGTATCTATAAACCCTTCATTCATTGCCAACAGGCTATTTATACGGGGAATAGATTCTTTTAACAAATTACTCATGGCGGTTATTCTGTTACAAGTTTCAGCATATGCTCCCTCTTCAAAATAAAATTTACTTTCTTTGGCGTATGTGTATATCGCTTCGGAATCCAAGTTTTGTGTCATATAATGAGTGTTTTCGAATTGTATTTCCCTTTGCTGTTCAAGTAAGCTTTTAAACTCTTCATAGGCACTTAGCATTTCTTTCCATGTAGGCAGGTCTATTCTAAAATCATATGTATCACTCATTGCATTCACCTTTCTTTAGTGTCATCCAATCCTTTTTTGCCTTTATATAACATTCTAATATAATTCTTTTAAAAGTCAATGGCTTATGCATTTTTGCACAAGTCATACCTTTAAAATATCCTACACAAACAAAACCCGGGAAGCCGCTACTGCGGACTCCCGGGTTCTTTTCCTTTTTGTCTATGTTTTCTATTTAACTCCTGGGCTTTTTTCTTGCGCTCCATCAAATCCTGTGCTGCTTCATCAGTGATCAACTTAGTGGTCTTTACCACATAGGTTCCACCTGCATCTGTCTTACGGATGCGGATTTTGCCTTTCAAGTAACCATGTTTTTCACAGTAGGCCAAGCAGTAATAATGTCTGCCATTAGCTGTAAACCACTTAATTTTCTTGCGAAGGTTGCGATGACAGAGATAGCATTTGCTGGAGCTCACCTCTCTGTCAGCAAAGGCAGCCCGCTTATCTGCAAATTCTCTGGAGATAAACTTGGCATAGGTATCAAATTGAACCTTCACCTCATCTTCTCTTGTTTTGGGCACATGAAACACATCATAGGACTCATTACGCAATACATCCCAATGCTCCTTCATGATATTAGCAAAAATCCGGGATGTGTAGTAGGCATCGCTGAACGCTCTATGGAAGGGCAAGTTCTCCTCCATGCCAAGAAAATTCACTGCATACTCCAAAGCCCTGCGGGTCTTTCTATCCTCATAGGCGATGGAAAACAGCTTCTGCACATCCAGATAACGCAAGGGGCCGTCGCTTAGTGGCTCCATGTCATGAAAGCGCATATTCCGCTGAAACTCCGTCAAATCAGTAGCGCCCCATGTACAAAACAAATACGCCTCATCGCCGCACCATTTCAAGAAATCTCCTGCCACCTTGGGGAAGGGTTTCCCGCGCTCCAACTCCTTCATCTGCATATGAATCAGTTGGCTGGTAAAATGATGCATCTCCTGATAAACCACAGGCTTTACCAACTGGCTGAATTCACCCACGATGACTCCGGATTCATCCAGCTTGATTGCTCCGATTTCGATAATCTCTGCGGGAAGACACTCTACTTCTTTTTCCTTACCGGTATTACTCTGGTTCCATTCCAGGTCTAATACGATATACTTCATAAATTGCTCCTCTGTTGCTAACACCTACGGGAAAACATTAAATCAAGCACTTCCTCATGCCAGCGATGTCCACCTTCTCTGATATCATGAATAAGGGACTGCGCCTGTAGGTAAAGTGCATAAGCTGCATTTACGGTCTCCATCTGCTCATACACATTTTCAAGTCCTCTGGGGCCGTTTAAATGATCCTCCCTGCAAGACTGAATAATCAGTTTTCTGGGGGCAATCATGGATGCGATATCCCCACAGTCATAATGTTTCCACAAATTCGGCACATAATTACAGTTGCAATTGCCGTTTAAAATCATCAGGGAATCTTTGTAACCATACATATATCCACTGATAATACAACGCTTCACTCTCTCATCCAGCGCAGCCAGCCACAAAAGCTGCATACCACCGCCGGAAAATCCAACCGCTCCAAGATTACCTGTATCCCACTGCCCCCGCTCATAGACATAGTCAATCAGACGCATGGCATCCCATACACACATCCCTGCTACAGTCATGCCCAAAGGCCCTGCCATATGAGCCAAATGAAAACAGGTTCCGGACACAAATGCCTCCTCACTGTCTGCATTTTGCAAAGCTTCATCTCTTCGCTCACCAAATCCGCGGCAATCCGGGCACAACGCCACATAGCCTCTCTTGGCAAGCTGCATGCCATAATCATAATTGAAAAATTCTATTTGCTTCTTAATGACAGGAATGTCATAACGTCCTGCCACGGAATATTTACCGCCACCCTGATGTCCCGGCAATGCCAGAACACATTCCTGCTTCCTTTCATCTTCTTTTGGCGGAATCAATATATACACCGGCATCCATGTATCCGGTTCCACCTGAATAATCACCTTCTCACGAACTATACCGTCATCCAGTGTGACCACCTCTTCAACCTTAGGCTCAAGAGGGCAGGTCTCCATATATTGCATTCCCAAAAGTTCTCTAATCGTTTTACGTCCTTTTTTCTTCCAGTCCTCAAACTCTTCACAGGAGCTTCCCCTAAAAGCATCCTGCCTTGCATATTTATCATATTTTTTAAGCATTGCGGGCAAAGAACCATAAAACTTCGTGATTTCAATCATACGATTCAATTTATATTCCTCCGCATAAATTAGGGGTTTACGCTTCAAAAAACATATTTTCCATCCATGTATGAGCAAGTTCTACCCAGCTTGCACATTCTTTCTGCATATGACGCCCCTCGTTAGATTGGGTAAGGCGGGTTGCCAGCGCCAGTCCATGACAGCCTCTTGGATAAAGATGATACTCCACGGGGATATCCGCTCTGCGCAAAGCACTTACAAACAAAAGTGAATTCTCCATGGGCACGGACTTATCCTCAAAAGTACCCCAGATAAATGCCTTGGGAGTCTTCTCGCTAACCTGCTTCTCCAAAGACAGCTTCTCTGAAAGCTCAGCCTCTCTGTCACCTAATAAATTCTTGAAAGAACCTCTGTGGGCAAACTCGCCGGAGGTAATTACAGGGTAGCAAAGAATCATTGCTGCCGGCTGTAACTTCCAATGCTCGTCAGCGGACAGGCCCACACTCCGGGCGAGCTCATCCTCATCCCAGAACACGCCTAAGCATGCTGCCAGATGACCGCCTGCAGAACCTCCCTGAACCACAATTTTGTCCGTATCCACATGCCACTCTTTTGCATGCTCGCGCACCAAAAGCATAGCCGTAGCAAGCTCTCTAAGCTGTGTAGGATAATGTGCCGGAGCACAGGAATAATGCAAAACAGCCGCATGATACCCCATTGCCAGAAAAGCAAGTGCAACAGGCTCACCCTCTCTGTCAGAGAGATGACCATATCCGCCGCCGGGACAGATTAACACCAGCGGTCTTTCATTAATCATCATTCCATCAGAATAATTTTGAATATATACACTCAGATGGGCACCGGGCAGAGACCCCTCCACCTGAATCGGAAAATTTTCATGTATCATAGCCTTCTCCTTTCAACTTAGTAGGCACGACCCCAGTATACCATCTTCTTGGCAGGCTTGCCACAGCATACGCACTCCTCGGCCAGTTCTTCCTGTTCAAAAGGCATACAACGGCTGGTAACTGCCAGCTCTTCTTTAATCTTGTCTTCGCACTCCTGGCATCCACACCACATAGCCTTTACGAAGCCGGATTTTTCAGCAAAGGTCTTTCTGAACTCCTCCATGTTGCGAGCCACATAAGTATGCTCCTCACGGTGTGCTCTTGCGCGCTCCAGCATCTCCTTCTGCATGGTTTCAAGAACCTCTGCGGCTTTTGCCTCAAGCTCATCCAATGCTACTTCAATCTTCTCTCTGGTGTCACGACGGCAGATTACACACTTGCCCGCCTCGATATCCTTAGGACCAATCTCCACACGGATAGGATAGCCGCGCATCTCAGCCTCAGCAAACTTGTAACCGGGAGTCTTGTCAGAATCATCCACCTTCACGCGGAAATTCTTTTTCAGACGGTCACGAAGCTCATACGCCTTGTCCAGAACACCTTCCTTTTTCTGCATAACAGGCACAATGCAAATCTGGGTAGGAGCCACTCTGGGAGGTACTACCAGACCTTCGTTGTCACCATGTACCATGATAAGCGCACCAATCAGACGGGTAGTCATACCCCATGAAGTCTGATGTACATATTTCAAAGTATTGTCCTTTGCTGCATACTGAATGCCGAAAGCCTTAGCAAAGCCGTCACCGAAGTTATGGCTGGTACCGGACTCCAAAGCCTTACCATCATGCATCAAAGCCTCAATGGTATAGGTCGCTAAAGCGCCTGCAAACTTCTCCTTCTCAGTCTTCTGACCCTTTACAACGGGAATTGCCAGAACCTCCTCGCAGAAATTCGCATATACATTCAGCATCTGAATGGTTCTCTCCTCAGCCTCCTCAGCGGTAGCATGAGCGGTGTGTCCCTCCTGCCAGAGGAACTCTCTGGAACGCAGGAAAGGTCTGGTCTCCTTCTCCCAGCGCACAACGGAACACCACTGATTATAAACTCTGGGCAAATCTCTATAAGAGTGAATATCGTTTGCGTAAAAATCACAGAACAAAGTCTCAGAAGTAGGACGCACGCACATTCTCTCCTGAAGGGGCTGCAAACCGCCATGAGTTACCCATGCCACCTCAGGCGCAAAACCCTCTACATGATCCTTCTCCTTCTGAAGCAAGGACTCAGGAATAAACATGGGCAAATATACATTCTCTACCCCCGTCTCCTTAAATCTTGCATCAAGCTGCTTCTGAATCAGCTCCCAGATTGCATAACCTGCAGGCTTAAGTACCATACAACCCTTTACGGAAGTATAGTCAATCAACTCTGCCTTTCTAACCACATCCGTGTACCACTGGGCAAAATCCACCTCCATGGATGTAATTGCTTCTACCATTTTCTTGTTGTCTGCCATAATATTTCTCCTTTTATTTTTTCTTTTTACACGTATTTATACTTAACAATACAAGAGGGACTAATATATATCCAATGCAAATTATCGATATTATAATTCCTAGCAGCCCCTCTCTTCCGATTTTATATTCATTCATTAAATAAAAAGTAATACCTACACCCTCTAAAATATACATCCAGCAATTTAATTTTCCAAGTGCTCTAGCCGATTCAATAGTATCATTCGTATATTGAATATATCCTAACACTTGTATACCCATTTGTATCATCCAAATCATAATAAAAGGACACAAAAATACTGCTTCAATAAAACCGGGAAACAAGCCAGCTGAATCCATAGCATCCCCCGAAGCACTAAGTATACCAGTTGCCGCCACTGCAGCTATATTCAACATGTAATATGCAATTTTATCTAATTCATTTTTTGGATTCATATCTTCCCCCTCTTTATATGTTATGCTACTTTACACTTTTCCCCTTTCAAAACTTACTACCAAATTTAAAAGGGCATAACCTAAACTGGCAAAAGTTGTTTAATCCATAACTTTCCCTAATTGGAAACACCACTCTAAGCGACTACTTTCTTTTTACACATACTTACAATTAACAACACAAAGGGAATTGCCATATATATAATACAAATCCCCGGCACAATGGTCAGCACCGCCAAAATCTCAACAGGACCTTCCTCTCCGCCATATATCATCATTCCCAGTACCATTAAAACCAGACTGTTTGTTATGGAAGTAAAGGAGCTTATCACTCCGAATATCCTGGCCGCTGTCATATTATTTTTGCGGTATTGTATCCATCCCAACAAATGCAGAATATCCTGAACAATCCACCCCACAATCATTGGGCACAGGAAAATGCCAAGCAATCCCATCAAAAACAAAATCCACCCTCCTGCAAGGGTATCACTCACAGCACACACTGCCGTATAAATCGAAAAACCAACTATCCCCACTACCAGAATCAAAACTATAATTGCAGCAATATTTAATAAAACATACGCCACTTTATCCAACTTGTTTTTTGTACTCACAACAATTCTCCTATTTGGTAAAATAAAAAGAGCCTTCCAATCCCAACAAGGGACCGAAGGCTCGGCGATACCACCCTAATTGACGCAAACTGCGTCCTCCTCAAACACCGTTAACGCCGGTTCTACGCCGCACTTTCATGCGAAGCTCCAAGGTAGGTTCCAAATCTTTCACATAAGGGCCTCTCAGCCACACGAAACATCGTGTCACGCCCTCTCTCTGGGATGTTTCCAATCTGTACTAATCCTTTTCAACACCTATTTATCTGCTTGTATGTGATTGTAGTCCATGTACACATATTTTGTCAAGAAACAAATCTAAAAGATATACTTCCCATCTTTCTGTACACGAATCTCACGGTCAATACTTGCCTCCGGCGGCGTATTGCTAAAATAATGCATCGTGCTGTCCAGAAGCTCTTTCGCCTCAGTTCCTGCAATTTTAGAACGCTGCCGTGCCAACACAAAAACAAACAGCATTACAACTACCAATGCAAACATTGCATAACATATATATCCCATAATACTACTTACCATCTGCTTCTCCTCCTCTTTTACCGAATTGAGGCAAGGGCCTTGTCACCAGCAAATTATGCTGCTTTATAATCCCCATGATATCCCATATAATCAATCCCATTGTCACCATGGATGTCAGATAATACCAAAAATCTCCGGCAGGTTTAATCAACAGAATAAACAGTGACAACGCAATGCCCAGACCCGTTTTCTTCAAGGTATCAAGAAAATCTCGAACCGTCAGATTGTATATTGTTTCCCTGTTATGTCTGCTTTTAAATTTGACATTTGTAAATCGAATGGCAAAAAAGGTCAAAACAAAATAGAAAACGACTCCCACAAGCTCTGTATTCAAATGGGTAAGCCGTCCTGCATCATCACCAAGCACTGTAAGCAGCGTGAAGAAAGCACCTATTACAAACAGTATATACACAAACCTGCTACTGAGATTAATTTCATATTTCCAGCCCTTATCAGGCGTCACGGGATACCACATGCCCTTGTCATCCATGTAATTTTCCTTGGCGCGAAGTTCCTTTTTCTGGGAACAGGATATGTAACAACTGATTGCCGCCAGAAAAACCGTAAACATCAATAACACAGATGACGGTATGCGAACAAATAGAATCATCAAAATCATCAGCGGTATGGACCAGATAACGGACCATTTGGTGAACTCATTTTTGTCAATGGGAAGGTCTCCTGCCACCTCGCCGGTCTGACCGTTTACTACTGCATAGCTGACACGATCCCACTTACGAAACGCCAAAAACCACACCGGCAACATAGCCAACTGCTTTTCCGTTGTATTCGGTGTCAGAATCCGCTCAAACAGGTCATTATAGTGAAACTTGTCACAAATGGGATCTTCCTGCATTTTACGGCAAATTTCCTGCGCCACCATCTTCTTGGCATCAGGCTCGTAATAAGAAGAGTCAATATCGCTGGTATCTGCATAGAATCCGCTTAAGAATGCTGGCGTAAAGGGTTTTGCATCCCTCCATTCAAAGGGCGCAATGGCATTGCTTAGACTGTCCGAAAAGGATGAAGACGCATCATAAGCCATTCCTTTATACTTAGCTTCCACCTCGCATTCTATGTTATAGATACTTGTATAGGCGGTATCCGGGTCAACATCCTTGCGAACACCCTTAAAATTAACCGGTCCACTCTTTTCAAAGGTATATACCCAATAGGGCATATAAATACTTCTGAAGCGGGAAATATAATCCTCATCCAACATTTCTCTGGGCGCAAACATGGATTTACTAATCATTTTTGCGTAGGCTTCACGACATTGCTCTTTTGTCTTTTTGAAAGGAATAATTTTATCAGGGCGCTTCTGGCTGCTGATACGGCTGTTCAAAATTGTAGAACCGCCGCAATAGCTACAAAAGGTAGCCGCAGTGTCATCATAACAAAGCAGCTCGCCTCCACACTGGGGACAGGAAAATATGGTAACCTCATACTCATCCTCCCTCATAACAGACTCCATTGCGTCCCTTTTGTCTTCCACATCATAGGGATCCATAGTCAATCCGCAGTGCTCGCATAGCATTTGCTGACTTGCGATATCAAATTTCAAATTCGCAGTACACTTAGAACATTGATACATTTCTTCCCCTCATCTCTTCCCTAATATAATTATTTTGCTTCCTCATCAGAAAACACAATCTTACCATCACAAATTGTAGTACATACCACACCATCCAGTTCCCATCCGGTAAAAGGTGTATTGGATGCCTTGGAAGCATATTCCTCAAACACCTGAATGGCATCCTTGTCCACAATAATCATGTCCGCAGGGCCGCCCTCCTCCAGATATCCTGCATCCAAATGATACATTTGCGCCGGATTATAAGCCATCTTCTCAAACACCTGCATCATGGTCAAATGACCACCGTTTACAAGCACGGTTATCGCCAAAGAAAGCGCCGTCTCCAGTCCAATGATACCACTGGGTGCCTCTGTAATGGGCTTGGATTTTTCTTCCGTAGTGTGAGGCGCATGATCCGTAGCAATCAAATCAATGGTGCCATCTGCCAGACCCTCGATAATAGCCAGTCTGTCTGCTTCCTCACGAAGGGGAGGATTCATTTTTGCCATAGTGCCGTATTTGATGGCAGCTTCCTCCGTCAAAGTAAAATGATGGGGCGTAGCCTCGGCATGAACATTCTTACCCTGCTTCTTAGCCTGACGCACCAGTTCCACCGCTTCCTTGGAACTGATATGCTGAATATTGATACAAGCCCCCGTCTCCAGTGCCAGCTTCAAATCTCTGCCGGACAGAGAAATCTCTGCCTCTCTGGGGGAACCGCCAATGCCGTAATACTCGCTGGCCTTACCGCGATTGATGCCATTGTTGGCAATAAGCGTTGCATCCTCCTCATGAAAGCTGATAGGCATATTAAGCTTCGCCACCTGCTCCATGGCTTTGCGCACCAAAGCTTCATCCATAATGGGCACACCGTCATCCGTAAATCCCACTGCACCTTTAGCCGCAAGGGTATCCATATCCACCAGTTCCTTACCCTGCATACCCATGGTTACATTGGCACAGGTCTCCACATGAATTCCGGTGGTATGTCCCTTCTCCAAAATATATTCTAATGTCTCTACATTATCCACATGAGGATTTACATTTGCCATAAGCACAACGGTAGTAAAACCACCCTTGGCTGCAGACTGTGCTCCGGTTACAATATCCTCCTTATGGGTAAATCCGGGATCTCTGAAATGCACATGCACATCCACCAGACCGGGAGCCACGATTTTGCCCTCCGCATCAATTATCTCACACTGCGAAAGCTCAGCTTCCGTAAGCTCATCCTGAAGATTTGCAGCAATTTTATCAACTTTATTATCTTTTACCAAAACGTCCAAAACACCTTCACGCTTTGATTTGGGGTCCATTACATAACCATTTTTGATGAGTAACATATTCTGCCTCCTATCTTGCCATATTGTCTTAAAGTGTACCATGTTTTCCCTTAAATGAAAAGCAATCAACAAACTTTTATATTCAAAATGTCTCTCTGATGATATAATATACCCGTTGGACGATTTTAATCAATCAATAGGGGAGAAACAACATGATTAAAGCTCAAAATCTGGTTAAAACCTTTTCGCGAATTGAAAAGAAAAACACAAAAACCGAATTTAATGCAGTGGATGACATTTCTCTGCAAATTAAGGAAGGAGAAATTCTGGGGGTCTTGGGGCCGAACGGAGCAGGCAAAACCACCCTCCTTCGCATGCTGGGCAAGCTTATGAATCCCACATCCGGCAGAGTTTATATTCTGGATAAGGATGGCACGGAAATTACCGATGATGTGGAGGTTAAGAAACGTATCGGATATCTTTCCGGCAACACCAAACTCTACAACCGCCTATCTGCCAGAGAGCTTCTGACCATGCTTGGAAATATTTACGAATTAAAGCCCGATGCCGTGCAAAAGCGCATCGAAGAGATTATAGAAGTACTGGATATGGCAGATTTTGTTGACAACCGGATTGAACGCCTGTCCACAGGCCAGACCCAGAGAGTCTCTATTTCACGATGCCTTTTACATAGTCCCGACACCTATATATTTGATGAGCCCACATTGGGTCTGGATATTTTGAGCAGCCGCTCCATCATTGAATTCATGAAAAAAGAACGCGAGGCTGGCAAATCCGTGCTTTACTCCACCCATTACATGGAGGAAGCAGAGTTTCTTTGTGACCGCATCATTATGGTACACAAGGGTAAAATTATCGCTCAGGGAACTCCGGCCGAGCTTCGTGCGCAGACCGGCACCACCAATCTGCGAGAGACCTTCCTCTCCCTGATTGAAGGAAAGGAGGACACAGACAATGAAGACAAGTAAAATCAAATCCATTTACAAAAAAGAAATGCTGGACCTTCTGCGCGACAAAAAGACGCTGATTATGATGGTTTTAGTTCCTCTGCTTCTCTATCCCTTAATTATGGTGGTAGCCCTTTTGGTGTCTTCCGCCATTGCAAGCAATATTGAGAGCGGCTCCTACACCGTAGCCATCGTAGAAAAAGACAATGTGACCTATGACCGTGCTGCCATGGAACAGCTTATTGAAGAAAGCGAAGAGGAGCAGAACTATACACTGAAAATCGTAGAATGTGCAGACCCGGAATCCGAGCTCCAGGCCGAAGAGTTAGATACCTATGTAGTTGTAGGCATGCAGGATGAAAAATTGATTTTCAGCATCCATTATCTTTCTTCCGTAACCAATTCCGATGCGGCCTCAAGTATGCTCAAGGATAAACTGGAAATATATAGTGAAAATCTCAGCAAAAAGCAACTGACAGAATTAGGTCTTGATGCAGAACTTTTGTTAGAGCCCGTGGAATTCAAGTGGGAAGACCGGGCCAGCAAGGAAGAAAGTGTCGGAAATATCCTGGGTAAAATTCTTCCCTTCCTACTGATTACCAGCATTCTTATGGGTGCGCTGTACCCTTCCATTGATACAACCACCGGCGAAAAAGAACGTGGTACCTTGGAAACCCTTCTCACCCTGCCCGTGCGCAACAACGAACTGATTATGGGTAAATTTCTGGCAGTATCTACCGTGTCAGTGGTTTCTGCACTGTTGAACCTGATTTCCATGGCCTTTATGGCTCTATTTCTGGCTGAGATGCTCACTGCATCCTCCGAGGAATCCATGGCAATTGATTTGACAGGATTTATACCCGCAGTAATTATCGTCATTTTATGTGTGGTAGCCTTTGCCCTGTTTATCAGTGCAATCACCATGTGCGTGACCTCCTTTGCCAAATCCTTTAAGGAGGCCAACAACTACACCACACCTCTGCTTTTGGTGGTGATGCTCACAGGATACATCGGTTTTATTCCGAACATTGAATTCACCCCTCTGCTGGCGGCTGTTCCTGTAGTAAATATTTGTCTGCTTATCGGAAACCTTTTGGTTTTCAAATACAATTTGTCACTGATTTTGATTGTACTGGTAAGCAATGTAGCCTATGCCGCTTTGGCAATATGGGCACTCAGCAAAATTTATAATAGCGAAGACGTGCTCTTCGGCGAGGGCGGTGTGAACCTCCAGATTTTTACCAACCGCAAGGATTTGAAAAAGGGTGGCGTCCCCAACTTCTCCGACGCTGCTTTGGTTGCCGCCGTCAGCATGCTCTTATTTTTGTATGTAGGTACTTTATTGCAATTGAAATTCCCCTTCATGGGAACCTTTTTTACACAGATACTCATCATTGCCGTACCCGTTTTGGCCACATGGTACACCAAAAAAGAATTCAAGCAGACCTTCTCCTTAAAGGCTCCGAAAATTACCGGCATTCTCGGTGCAATTTTCTTGGAAGCCGGCACATTCTTTATTATGAATCTGCTGTCCATCGCCTTAACCAGCCTCTGGCCCCAGGACGTGGAGGCAGTAAACCAGACCTTCTTTACAATGCTTGATGGCGTTGGCTTTGTACCGGCCCTTCTGGTAATTGCCCTTGCACCTGCCATCTGCGAAGAAGCACTTTTCAGAGGATACTTTCTGTCTGCTGCCAAGAAGAAATTCCGTCCCTGGGTGGCAATCGCAGTTGTGGCAGCCATGTTTGGCATCTACCACTTAAGCCTTGTAAAATTCTTTACCACAGGACTTCTGGGCGTGGCTCTTTGCTACGCCACATATAAAAGCGGAAGCATCGCTCTCTCCTGCATTATGCATTTTATCAATAATGCCTTTGCAGTGGTGATGCTCTATTATGGGGAAGATCTACAAAGCCTGCTGCCCATTTTATTCAAGGAAAGTCTGGAAGTAAGCGATGTACTGATTATGCTGGCCGTATCTATAATTTGCGTGACGGTGGGTGTGGTATTGATTAAACATCAACCTAAAATTGCACAACGGAAATAATATTACTCGGAGACCGATATGCAGCGAATTTTCACCTACACCATTCCACAATTAAACAGTCCTATTTCCGTGAAATCCTTTCTCAAACAACGGGGCTTTTCCGGGCGTAGCATGATTGTAATTAAGGGGCAGGAAGAAAGTGTCCTTGTAAACGGTACACCTGTGTTTATGACTCATCTGATGCATCCGGGAGACGAGCTTGTCATCCGACTTGCCGAGGAGAAATCCTCTGAACATATAGAACCGATAGAGCTTCCCTTAGACATCCTTTACGAAGACGAGGACTTGATGATTGTCAACAAACCGGCAGGCATGCCCATCCACCCTTCCCAAAACAATTGGGATAACTCTCTGGGTAATGCTCTGGCCTGGTATTTTGCAAATCAAGGCAGAACCTTTGTATTTCGCTGCATCAATCGTTTAGACAAGGATACCTCCGGCCTGACTATTATTGCCAAGCATGTAGTCAGCGCAGGGATGTTGTCCGCCATGGTGGCGACCAAGAGCGAGGACGGTATTCGTCGGGAATATCTGGCCATCGCTCACGGCGAAGTCAAACCGATGCAGGGAACCATTGACGTTCCCCTCGGCCGCAAGGAAGGCTCTATTATCGAACGCATTGTAGATTTTGAAAAGGGCGAAAAAGCCATCACTCACTACAACGTATTACACACCAAAAATGGGCACAGCCTGATTTCCCTATTATTGGAAACCGGCCGTACCCATCAGATTCGGGTTCATATGAAATATTTGGGTTTTCCCCTGATTGGAGACTACCTTTACAATCCGGACTTAAGCCGGATGACCAGACAGGCATTACATGCCTATAAGCTGGATTTTAAGCATCCCATCACAGGGCAAGCCATGAGCTTTACTGCGCCTCTTCCGAAGGACATGCAGTGGATGCAGTAACTTGAGAAGTTGTCTCATTTTTCTTTTTCCAAAGATACGAGATACCTATAGGCATTCCAAAAAGTCCCAAAAAGCCAAACAAACGCAAGCCGATGAACATGGAAATCAATGTTACCAGAGGATGCAGCCCCAACTGCTCGCCCACTACCTTCGGCTCAACATAATTTCTTACCACCGTAACGATAACATACATAATCACCAATTCAATCGCCAGGGTATAATCGCCCAATATCACGCAGATAACCGCCCAAGGAAGCATAATACCACCTGTTCCAAGAACCGGCATAATATCAAATATGGCAATAATCGTGGCAATCGCCATTGCATATTTTACACCACATAATGTAAACATGATGGACAATTCCGAGAATGTCAGCAACATAATAATTGCGTAAGACCTAATTACTACAAGCAGAGTATTACGAATATAATATTTAACCCCAGCCAAGGCATTGCGCCATTTCTCAGGTGCTTTTTCATCGAAAAATTCATTAATTCTGTCATAGTCAACCACAAAAAAGAATGTGGCAATTATCATGATTACCGTACTGATAAACAATGACGGAACAACTGATATAATGTCCGAAACAAGACCCACTATAAATTCTGATACCAGACTGAACAACTTATCCAGGGAACTGCCTAATGCATCTCCAATAACGCCAACTACTGACATCAGTTCAGGATCCAACTGGCTGATAAAAGAGGTAATCTCCCAATACACTGCTTTGGCTGCCGGAGCTATATCTTGCTGATAAATTACCGGCAACTGAGTCACATTACTATAAAGGGAGGAAAATGCCTCCAAAAATCCCCAGCTGATTATGCATCCTACAATCACATAAAATACAATCGTCAACAGAATACGGATTAATTTCTTTTTGAATTTACATTTTGAAGTTATTTTACATACCAGAACTGCCACACAATATCCCAATATAAAAGGCATTGCTACCGGCACCAGAAATTTAAGCAAAATCCATGCAATAGCAATAATCACTCCATAATAGGCAATATTAATCAAAAAATCTTTCTTTTCTTTCACCGAAAACTTACCCCTAAATTACTTTTTCGCCGTTAATCAGCATTCTAAATTCCAACCCCAGCTTCTCCGCAGCTTTTCTGCACAAAAGCATACGCCCCAAGAAAATCTCAAAATAGTCCATGACGCTGCACATCTCCAAGTCAACTGCGAGCTCCAACTGAATATGAGAGTCCTTTTCAATCTTCAAAACACTTTCTTTGACTGCATAATTCACTCTGTCATGCTGGTCGTATGTAGCAAAATCCTCATTGCGCACACGGGTACTGCGCACATCGGTCTTATCTGCAATGATAAGGGCCGCAGCCACTGCATTTACGGGAAAAGCCGTAGACTCATCATGGTTGCCGATAGCGGTGATAATCGTAGCAATATCCTCCGGTTCTGCACCCATATTGTCCAGAATACGAAAAGCCATAACCGCACCTGACTGTGCATGGTCAACCCGGTTGATGACATTACCGATATCGTGAAGATAACCGGCAATCTTGGCAAGCTGGGCCTCTCTCTCATCATATCCCAAAGTACGCAAAATACGACTGGCATCCTCCGCCACACGAGTCACATGCGCAAAGCTGTGCTCAGTGTAACCTCTTGCAATCAAAGACTCGTCCGCCTTACGAATGTAAGTGCTCACCACCGGATTATTCTTCACATCTTCAAATGTAATCTTCATCTTCTATCCTCTCAACTTCTGGATTGCTCTCTCTTCAATCAGGCATTTTCCATGCTCTTCAAGCAAAAGCTCCTGACCGGGCTTTGCGCTATAGAGCCGTCCGAATTCCATGGCCTGAATGCAGGTTCTTGAAAACCGCTCATAGGCAGCTCCACCCTTATTCATACACAGATAATACTGATTCTTCATCTCATACAAAGAGCTCTTTACCCGAAGCGTGCCGGGCAATACGTTCGCCAATTGCATCACATCCCGAAGAGACTCAAACACAAAAATTGCCTGTTCAGACTTTTGCGCAGGCTTGGGAACCTTCTCAACCTCAGATATCGCTTCCTTGGCACTTTCAAGGACATCCTTCATTTCTTTCATGTAATCCAAAATCTTCTGCGCATGATTATTAACCGTATCATTCTCGGAAAAGGTCAAAAGAATGCCCTGATCCTGTAATACCATAATCTGCACATCAAAAGCGAATTTAGGCGGTTTGTAACCCACCTGCTCGGCCGCCTGAGCCAAAATATCCTGAACCACCTGCTTGGCCTTATCACTATGCATGATAAAATCTTTATAATCAATTTCATAGGCTTCCAACTCTTCATTTGAGAGGAAACATTTTACTGTTTTTTCATCTACTCTTTTTATTCTCATAATATCACTTCCCGAAAATACTATACCATAATTTATTCATTGTTGCCAACAGTAAGTTTCAGTTGCTTGTTTGTTAAAAAAATGTTAAACTTATATTAAGTACACCCTACCACAATCCGGACGAGGTGATTAGATGCGAATTGACGAATTGACTGCAGGATGTAACATTACCTTTTATGTAAAAATAGGGGGCGATCAGCAACTTACCTTCGAATCCTCCATCATCGATGTCAATCCCAAGAAAAAAATGGTTTTGGCCGAGGCAATTCTGAAGAATGGTAAAATTCTGGCTTTTAAAGGCAATGCTATCTCCGTGGATATGGTAGTAGCCCTTCCCGAAGGCAAACCGCTTCTCTTCCAAAATATTATTGTAGAGCCCTTACGCCTTGCTGACAACAGCTTCTGCTATAATTTGAGTTGTACCAAAGAAGGTATTCCCTATAATCGCCGCGGAAGTTACAGGTGCTTCATCGGCAATCCGGTATTATTACGCAACAGCCGAGAAATGAAGGAATACGAAGTAATTCTAAGAGATGTCAGTGTCACCGGTTTTTCCATCACTTGCACTCCCGAAACAAACCTGGAGTTGGCACCTAACCAGATGATACATGTATTACTGGAAGATTACTTAGAAGAGGCCGATCAGAATTTCAGTTTCCACCTTTATGGCCTGATGGTGCGCAAACAGGAAATGGAAAACGATAAGATTCTTTATGGTTTCCGATTGAACAGTACTGTTCCGGGTCTGGAAAATTATCTTACCCAGAAAGAACGTCTCCGTATCAAGAAAAACCGCGGAACCTGATTATATCAACAATAAAAGCTGGTACCTGACAATTGCCGGGTAACAGCTTTTTTATTGGTTAATTAACTTATCCTGCGATAAACAATACACCCAGTGTACCGGGACCGCAATGACTGGAAATAACGCCTCCTGCACGGGTGATCAGTATCTCGTCAAAATAATTTAAATCCTTCAGGTATGTATACACCTGATCAATGGTGTCCTGATCACAGCCGGAATGCGTGATGAAAACCCTCTCTTTGCGGGCAGTTTGCAGTGCCGCCTCCAAATCCTTGGCATAGGAGGTGATAACACGATTTAAAGTTCCCCTGTATTTCTTGGAACTATGCATCTTGCCGTTTTCCACCACAATCATAGGATGAAGCTTCATGGCTCCGCCAAGCATTGTCGCCAAACCACTACATCTGCCACCACGATGTAAATAAACCAGTGTATCCACCACAAAGCTTGCTCGCACCTTGGGGACATATTGAAGTATTTGTTCCTCAATCTCAGAAGCGCTCTTGCCCTCCTTGGCCATACAGGCCGCCTCAATCACCATAAGTCCAATACCGGTGGACAAACTCTGCGAATCAATCACATGAATTCTATCCTCTGCCTCCAAATCCTGAGCAGCCATCTTCATCACATTGATAGTGGAAGACATTTGAGAAGAAATGGAAAAAATGACAATTTCGTCATTATCATCCAGATATTTCTCGTATTCCGCCTTCACCTGCTCCATAGAAACTGCAGAAGTCTTAGGTGTAGCATTATTCTCATCAGACCATTTATAGATATCGTCCGGCATAATGGAACGGCCATCTTCGTACTCGTTCTCCCCCAGAACAATGTGCAAGGGTATGATAGATATGTCATATTTTGCTAATAAATCCGAAGACAAATCACAGGTGCTGTCTGCGATAATTTTTACCATGTTTTATCCTCCGTCTGTAACTTCATACTATAAAGTATCCTACCCCTTTCGAAGGGAACTGTCAATAAATATTACAGACATACCGCATTCATCTGCTTCGGCCGACAACCATGCAGGGAAACCTTTTATTGGTATGTCCTGAAAGCAAAACTCCGGACCCTCTTCCCTGAATGCAAATACAGTGCCATTCACCAAAAGAACAATCTTCTTACGGTTACTGTAGACAGTTATAGAATAACTTCCATCCGGTTGTCTTATAAAGCTTTCGTCGCAAATATAAACAAAAGATTCCCTGCTCCACTGAGCCTTATAGCGATAGTAATCCTTTGTTGGGAAATAGTGGTTATGAAACAGGCTGCTGATTGTGACATAATTGTCATCTTTATCTCCTGTTTGCAAAATTAATCCTTTTCTCTCACAGCATTCCCGTAAGTGTATATGTTCTTGCCCGGTGAATCCTTCCGTAGTACCAAGCACAAGCATATTTGCCCCCATCCTTACCAATTGGTCCAATCTGGCATTTAAACTATCTTCACATCCCTGGTGAATTGCATCAAAAATATTGCACTCGCAATCATAATACACTCCCTTTACTTCAAATTTTCGCCCGTTCAAAAACCATCCCTTGGGTGGAATATTTTTTAAACTGTATATCGCAATAGAACGCCGCTCAAACAATTGCATTTCTGAATTTGAATCCACAAAATATAGTTCCAATCGATATAAATGTGAAGCCTCTGACCCTTCCCATAACTTTGGATGCAAAAGGTGTATAATACACGGCTCCTCTTCCCCTATATGACGGCAACAATGAAATACAGGCAAATCCTTTTCATCCCACAACCGGATATTCCAAAATGCATTCTGGTCCATGTCCGAAAATTCCGGCAAAGCTATCTCTATCACTGCTTTGCCGGCTTCAATCTCTATATTTACTATACGAATGTTTTCCAAAAATAATTTCCTCCGGTCTATTCCACCTTGCCCTGCTCCCGTTCTCTAATTTGACGCAAAGTGGCTGCATTCTCCTCCACCACACGTTTGGTTAAAGGATAGAATTTCAACATTACGAAAAATACTACCAGATAACAGATTGCAGGAACCAAAGTTGCTACGGAGTACAATCTGTCTGCTACTTCTTTTGTCTGAGTAGGGGCATCTGATATATAACCGATAGCCGTCAGGGCAAAGCCTCCCACGCCTCCTGCAAGAGCCTGTCCAAGCTTTCTGGCAAAGGAATAAATTGCATACACCGTGCCATCCTCACGCTTACCGGTCACAATCTCCTGATGGTCGATAATATCCGTGATAAAGGCCCAGATAATCAGATTAAACAATCCAACACCCAGATTGGCCAGAAAGAATAATACCATAAACACAATCAAATTATCCGTTTTCACAAAAAACATAATCAGATACATGATTCCTGCAAATAGCATGGATGCTGCTCCGGCCTCTCTTTTACCTAATTTAACTGCAATCTTAGATACAAAGGGTGCAATCAATAAAATGCCGGCCACACCCACAAAATTCAAGGCAGCAATAGCCTTGGCATTGCGGAAATAATCCAAAAAAAGATAATTGTTTAAAGACTGACCAATCAAGGTCGCTAAAAGAAGCACCAAGGCGGCCACCACCAAGGAAAGCAAAGGTCGACTCTGAATTAAACTTTTTATGAGTTCCACAGCAGAACCTTTCTCCTTTTGCTTGGAAGGAAAGGATACTCGCTCCACACAAAGCTTATAGCACAACAAATAACAAATAATAGCACAAACACCAAAAACCGCTGCCATGACAAACATACGCATGGGATTGACAATCTGATTGCCCGCCGCATCCTCGTCAAAAACCAGAAGTGGGCCTAACGTACCGATAATCAGTGTCGCCAAGTTAGCACCTACCGCACGAAAGGTAGACAAGGATGCCCTGTCTCCCGCCTCAGGACTGATAACTGATGCCATGGACCCATAAGGAATATTGATGGCAGTGTAACAAAAACTACCCCACAAAAGATAAGTAATTACCACATAGGTAACCTTGGCTGCATAAGGCCAATCCTTCACAAAGTAGGCAAACATCAACGTGCTGGCTACCGCCACAGGTACACACATCCTGCGAATCCAAGGCCTAAAACGCCCATCCTTTGCAGGTTTCATATTATCCACAATACGGCCCATGGTCACGTCCGTAAACGCATCTACCACTCTGGCAAGCAAAAATAATGCACCCACTACTGCACCACTGATGCCCAGAACCTTTGTGTAAAACACCATCAGATAACTGCTGGCAAAAATAAAACTGAAATCGTTGCCGAAATCACCAAACATATAACCGATTTTATCTTTTAATCCAAAAGGGCGTTCTTCTCTCATCTTTCTACTTCCTTTTTGCTTGATTATGAACGTAGTTTGCCACAAATAAGCTGAAATATGCGTGATGCGGTGTAGTTGAAAAAAAAGAGTGACAATGATAAACTTTATCCCAGAGAAAAAAAAATGCGTTTCAAAAAACGCATGGGGAGATTTTATGAAAATTGTGCATCTGGGACATAGTGGATTTTTAATTGAATTTTATGATTGCTATTGTATTTTTGATTACTATGTAGGAAATCTGCCTGCTTTGGATTCTGGCAAACCGGCAATTGTTTTTGCCAGTCATTTTCATCCGGATCACTATAATCCAAGAATTTTTGATTTGCTTCGCACTCAGGGCTTCAAGCAGATATTTGCTGTGCTGTCTAAAGATATCTCCGAAAAGCGCTGGCCACAAGATATTCCCGTGACCAAGGTTACTTTTCACAGAACCTATGAACTGCCTTGCGCCATTACCATTCAGACCCTATTATCCACAGATCGAGGTGTAGCTTATTTATTAAAACGTGACAATTGTGTCATTTATCATGCAGGAGATTTGAACGACTGGAGCTTTGACGAGACCAGCGAATTTTATGATGAGAAGAAAAATAAACAGATAAGCGGCATGTACCGCCATGAGATTGATTTGTTGAGGGACTGGCTGGGAGAGCAGACAATTGATGCGGCCTTCCTGCCCTTAGACCCCAGGCAAGGAAAGTTCGCCGATAAGGGAATAACGTATTTTTTAGAGAAAATAGGCGTAAAAAAGGCTTATCCCATGCATTATTGGAATAAGCCTGAAGTGATTGATTGGTTTGTGGAGAAATATCCGGAGTACAAAGAGATTGTTTACTCATATCTGCACAATCCATAAATCCCTATTTCTTTACCAAATTAACAAATACAACCCCTCATTATCGATTGCATAATTTCCAGTATAATAATATTCTTCTCCATATATTAATTCTAATACTTCATCCTCTACTTTTGTAGTACCGTCCTTGTCAAAATATATCCAGAAAGCGCGCTTTTGCCTGTTCTCTGTATCATTACTGTCTATCAATTCTTTTGGTATCCATGTATAAACTGTTCTGGCATCCGTATCAAAAGAATACATTTTACACGTTTGTTCTAAAGGGACTCCGGCTATGAGTCTCAAATTTAGATTCTCTGCTTCATTCAGAGAAAGTTCCGTAGCATTACAAAATGTCCCTTCTCTTAACATACAATATATGCCCGTCGTTTCATATTTATCACATTTTACATATTCCCACTCAGAGAAAAATATACCCGCATATTCATCCAAATATATTTCCATTTCAGTTACACTTGGATATCCCCTCTCACAATCATGAAAAGCATACCCCTTTAAAAAATCACATGTTTCCTCATCCTGCGGCTTGACAAAAGTATATCTTGCATTTTTTCCTGCAACAGCTCTAAACTCTTCCTCTGTCACATCTTTCATGCTTCCTTCTAAATAGCCTATATTAGCTTCATTATATTTGGCATTTCCTAAGACCTCTGCCAGATTTGTTCCATCATAGTAGGTCTCTACCATAGCGAACCCCCCGTCATCAGAATCCACATGTTCTCTTCCATAACATAAAGTGGAAAATTCAATATCCCCACCTATTAGGTTTTCTATTTCGCTTTCAAACCCTGCCATTATCTCATTATACTGATAGTTATCATATCCCTCTATTTCGTCTCCGTCATGATATACATATGCCGAAAAATTCTTACCATTGTAACTCATATCCACGTAAACATAACTTGACAAATATCTGGGAAACGGAAAATAAAGTGAATATCTTTCACATTCTATAGAACGAATTTTTGGCGTAAACCCATACTTTTTTTCAATATATTCAATCGCATTTCTTTTACCTCGAATATCTGCGAATTCTTCTTCAAGTATGTCATCCCCCTTAAAAATCCCCACAAGTATCGCAATTATAACTATAGCCCATACATATCCCGGTATTTTACGCTTCTTTTCCTTTGTTGCTTCCATGATTTTCTCCCCTACTTCGCCATCTTTTCAATCTTCGGAAACAGTTTCTTAAGCACCAGATACAGCACGCCCCCCAGCACTCCGCCTGCGAAATTCAAAATCACATCATCGATGTCCACGGATCTGCCGATAAAAAGCTGGCAAAACTCAATAAAAATAGGGAGCATCAGCGACGCAAACATTACCTTCCAAGCGGATTGGCACTTGCGCCACAAAAGGGGCAACCCCAGTCCCCAAGGCACAAACATGAGCACATTTCCTCCCAGATTAACAAGTACATTATCTGCATCCGTAGAATACTTCAAGTAATTACGAATTGTCTTAAAAGGTACAAAATTGACACCAACGCCGGTTTCAAGACGTTCCCATGCCTTTTGGGGCGTCTCGGACTTCATCCAGCTAGTGCCGTTATCTTCAAAGGTCAGGAATAACAGCCCAAACATAAATACCACAAACAAGCCCATCACCAGTTCTCTGGCGGGGCTTTGTTTTTCCTTTTTCTTACCAATCCACATCACTCTTGTAACAATGTAAAAGGGAAGAAATGCAGCCATTATGAAAATAAGACTCGAAATATATCCTGACATAAGTGTCGCTATTTTGCTCCTTTATTCCACTGCAATCTGTGAAGCTCCCCTTCACGCTGCATACTTTCAAACTGATTCTGGCGCAATGCCTCATAGAGCACAATCGCCACCGCATTGGACAGGTTCAGAGAGCGAATCTCGGGTAACATAGGGATACGAATACAACATTCCTCATTGTCTACCAGAATCTCTTCCGGAATTCCGGCACTCTCCTTGCCAAACATAATAAAATCATCCGGGCCAAATTCCACCTCAGAATAGGTATGTTTGGCCTTTGTGGTAGCCATCCATAGTTTTGCTCCTGGATGCTTTTTGTATTCCTCCAAGAAAGCATCGTAATTCATATAACGGTTCACATCAAGCTTATCCCAATAATCCATACCGGCACGCTTGATTTCTTTTTCATTGATTCGGAAGCCAAGAGGCTCAATCAGGTGCAGACTTGTGCCTGTTGCCACACAAGTCCGCCCAATATTTCCTGTATTTGCCGGAATCTCCGGCTGGTGTAAAACAATATGCATAACGTCCTCTTTTAATTAATTTAAACTAAGTTCTTCGATTATCGACTGTGACATGGATTGATTAATGTCTCGATATTTAACAACAAATTGTCCGGGCATGTTTTCGTATATACTAGTGAGTGAACTATCGGTTTTATAGTACATAACCGCTGACCATGTACCATCCCCTTCAGCATTATAATACATTTTGTCACTGGCATCTTTGTAGCTTTTACGAAATGCCTTATTCAGCTCTACGTTTAAATCCGGGGAAATGGCTTGAGAATAGCCGCCTCCCTCAACATCGAACTTATATACTCCGCTTGACAGTGTATTTGTATCCGTAAAATAGAGTATCATAAGTCCATTTGCGCCTTCTATTCCCTGATAATTACTCACATCATAACACATAAATGTCTCAATCTCCGGAATAAATGAGTAATTCTCATTTCCTTCCAATGCACTCTTAACTTCTTCCACTGTCATGCCCCATTCCAAACCGGCCATAACTTCTTCCGATTCAACTGAGAAGAGTTCTGAACCCTTCTCATTGGGAATATTGGAGGAACACGCCGCACAGACACTTACTCCAAATGCCAAAATCGCACCTATAACAGATACCACGTATTTTCTCATGGTTTTCATTTCTCCCTCGTAACCACTTTATTTTGCATTTTCCCGCTCTGCACGCAACTTTTTCACAAAACGTTCCAGTCTGCCGATAGCAATCTTGAGATTCTCCAGCGAGTATGCATAGGAAATACGAAGGAAGCCTTCGCCACAGTCACCAAAAGCGGTTCCGGGAACTGCCGCTACCTTCTCCTCCTCCAAGAATCTGGTAGCAAACTCCTCACTGGTCATACCAAACTCCTTGATGCAAGGGAAAACATAAAATGCGCCGTAAGGTTCAAAACATTCCAGTCCCATCTGATGGAAAGCATTGAGCAAATATCTTCTACGCTGATTGTAGGAATCACGCATCATTTTAACATCCTCGTCACCGTTTTTCAGCGCATCCACTGCCGCATACTGGCTTGTGGTGGGAGCACACATAATTGCAAACTGATGAATCTTGGTCATCTGCTCCAAAATCACACGGGGACCGCAAGCATAGCCCAGTCTCCATCCGGTCATGGCATATGCCTTAGAAAATCCATTGATTACAATAGTTCTCTCCTGCATGCCGGGAAGGCTTGCAATAGAAACATGCTCATTCTTATATGTAAGCTCGGAATAAATCTCGTCAGACATGACAAATATGTCACGTTTTAAGATGACCTCTGCAATCTCCTCCAAATCCTTACGTTCCATAATGGCACCTGTAGGATTGTTGGGAAAAGGCAAAATAAGCACCTTGGTCTTGTCTGTAATAGCATCCTCAAGCTCCTTGGCTGTCAGACGGAACTCATTTTCGGCCTTTAAATCAATAATAACGGGAGTACCTCCTGCAAGCACAGTACAGGGCTCATAGGACACATAGCTGGGCTGGGGAATTAACACCTCATCCCCGGGATTTAACATGGCACGCAGGCCGATATCAATCGCTTCGGAGCCGCCCACAGTAATCAGCACTTCCTTTGCAGGGTCATAGGTAACACCCTGTTTTCTCTTCATATAATTACAAATTTCCCGACGAAGATCCATCAGACCGGAATTGGAAGTATAAAAAGTCTTACCCTTCTCCAATGAATGAATACCTTCTGCACGGATATGCCAGGGAGTATCAAAATCGGGTTCACCCACGCCCAAAGAAATAGCGTCCTTCATCTCACTTACAATGTCAAAGAATTTACGAATACCCGACGGTTTAATCTCTACAACTTTATCTGCTAAGGGGTTTCTCATGGAGTAATCATCTCTCTTTCATCATCGGTTTTAGTCTTGAACACAGTTCCGTGGTCCTTGTATTTTTTCAAAATAAAATGGGTTGCGGTGCTGAGGACGGCATCTAAGCCTGAAAGCTTCTCGGATACAAAATTAGATACCTCGCGAAGACTCTTGCCCTCTAAAATCACCATCAAATCATATTTACCGGAAATCAGATACACACTGCGAACCTCGGGATATTTATAGATTTTCTCAGCAATGGTATCAAATCCCTGACCTGTCTGGGGAGTCACACAAACCTCAATCAATGCAGTCACCTTATCCACGGAGGTATTGTCCCAGTTAATCAACGTGTGATAACCACAGATGATACCCTCTGCCTCCATGGCAGCCATCTCGTTTACCACATCAACCTCGGAAACGCCTAAAAGTACGGCCAGTTCCTTTACATCAACACGACTGTTTTTTTCGATTGCAGCTAATAATTCTTCTCTCATAATCAAATCTCCTTTACTTTTTCATAAAGACTATCTGCATGAGGGCGGTCAAGATATCGCACCTCATCCTCATTCGTTATCAAACGGTCATTACTGTCTGTAATCCGCCCCACAATCACTGCAGGCACATTAGCCTGAGCCAATGCATCTACAAGTCCCTGGCCATCCTCAGCTGTCATCAAAAGACATCCTCCCGACCAAAGCTCATAGGGATTTACATTCAAATGATTACAGATTTCCACCGTTTCCTGCCGGATAGGCAGCTTTTTTAACTCTATTGTCAGTCCGACACCTGCACCTTCTGCCAGTTCCCAAAGAGCCGCCAAAATTCCTCCCTCGGAGACATTAAGCAGCGTACACCCGCCGGACTTCATCGCAACTGCAGCCTCTTTCATGGTAGATAAGTGCTGCGAAAACATAGCGGCCTCATCACATATCCACTTAGGATACCTTTTAAGAATCTCTTCTTTATATTCATGAGCCAGAACCGCTGTACCCTGCAAACCAATATATCCACTTACCACAATATCCTGTCCGGGTTTTGTAGCCTTTACGGTATGGTAATCAGTTGTCTCCTGTATTTCCCCGTATGACACAACTGTCACAAACGGATAATTTACCGCCCCGGTCACTTTACCCGACGCCTGAGCGATTTGAATTTCCAATCCCGCACAGACCTTCTCAGCTTCTGCCACAATCCCCTTTAAGACCTCTTCCTCACAATTAAGAGGAAGCAGCACCTGCAATGTTATGGCAATAGGAGTTGCGCCTCTGGCAGCCAGATGATTTACGCAATCAATTATCAGATATTCCACATTTCCGGCTCCCTCCATCACGCAGGAAGCCATAAAACCGCCCTCTTTTAACGAAAAAATGGCGCAGTCTTCCCCCAGACCTGCGCCAGTCATAACTTCTTTACGTTTCGTCTTCAATTGGTTTAATATGGAACGCTTAAAAGCATTTTCCGATACTTTGCCGATTTTCATGAACAACTCCGTTTACTCATCATCCTCATCTTCTACCTGTGGAGGTGCAGTGAGAATTCCGATTACATTTCTTACATGGTCAATGTTTGCAGTACCGATAGCCGCCATAATTTCATTATAGGCATTGGGGTCTGCAGTGGCAGTTCCCACGGTTGCACTTCTGGGCGAAACCTTATAGTTACTGCTGTTTACCTGCTCTCTGCTCACTTCTACGCCATTTTCGGTGACCACCTTCCACAGACGGGCCTTATATCCGATATGTGCGCTGTCAATCTTAATATATCCTATGTTTTTTGTTGGGTCTGCATAAATCGCATCCGAAGTAGGATGAATAATCTCTAAAATTTCACTCTCATACTTAACAGTTCGACCTTCCGGTCTTGTTTCTTTACCGTAGATATTGACCGTTACCTTTTTGTTGGCTGTTACCGCTTCAATATAAATAGGATAATCATAATTATTGATAAACTTAAAATCCTTACCTGAGCTTTCTGCAATCGCTGCATCCGCCGAAGGATCCACATAAGAAACAATCATGGAATGATTATGTCTCTCAGAAACTTCAAGCTCAGATTCCAGCACAGCATTATAAAGTGTAGTAGACACCTGACAAATACCACCGCCCAAACTATCTACAACCTTACCATTTACATAAGAACCCGCCATGTGATAACCATTATCAACCGTGAATGGTGCCACTGCCTCATAAGTGGAAAACTCCTCTCCGGGATAAAGCACTGTTCCATTGATTAAAGCAGCTCCATTTTCCACATTAGCACTTCTGTCCGCACCGGAGGTACGATAAGAGGTAGTAAAATCACCCAGCAAATCCGTAACTGTTGCCAATTCCTCCGCACTACCCTTTGGCTCTGCAGTCTCAACCACCAGTGCAACAATGGTCTCCTCTCCATTCCAGTCCTTCGTCATGAAATTATAGACTGTATCAATGGAAGCCTCCACATCCAAAATCTCCCCGGTCTGTCCGTCAACTACTTCAAAGCTGCCGTCTTCCAGTCTCTTCATGGACACATTTACAGGCTTTATATTATAATTCTCGCATTTTTCCACCAACACGGCATTGATGGCCTGCATGTCAAAATCCAACTCAATGGGTAAAACCAAATTCTCCTGCTCCAAATCCTTAAGCAGTTTATATCTTTCAATGACATTACCTGTTCTGCCTACTCCATAAGCTTCTTCCACTAATTCAGTATTCGCCCATGTCACACCTAACTCCTTAGCGGTAACCGTTACCTCTTTACCACCTGCGACCTGAAGTGTAATTTCTGCGCCGCTTATTTTTTGGACATAACTGTCAATGGCTGACTTTGCTTCTTCTGTGGTTTTGCCGGACAAATCAATATCACCGGCATAAATACCGGTCTTAATTGTGTCCTCTCCTGCCGCATACACGTCACTTCCACAAAGAAACACCGACAACGTCAATAAAAGAGCCAGACTCCCTATTTTCCACAACTTTCCCATTAATTACTCCTCACAAAACACCAAGCAATACCATTTGAATTACTAGAAAAAGTATGATAAAGTGGGTATTACCATAGCAATTACAAGCACGATAACAATACCACTTGCAACTCGCTGTTTTGTTTTCTTACTATGCATGTTAAACATATTGTGCCCTCTTTCTTATATATATGCATTCTACATTGAATCTGAAAGGATATTATATATGAAATTCTATATTTTGGCAAGTTTAATTATATTCGTCCTTGTGATTTTCCACAATGTTCGCAAGTCCGGAAATCACATCGCCGCTGAACAGCAAAGTTTCTGGGAAAAAGAACGCCTGGCCAACGAAGTGCGTCGCAAGTCCTTAGACGGTCTTGACTATATAAAAATCCCTCTGGACCAGCTTCCCATGACACTTTTAAAAGACGACCCAAAGGTCGCGGATTGCTTACGCATCATAAATGAGCTCTCTCTACAACCCATTGTGAATCTTACCGGCTTTACCAACACAGATTTAAAGTTAGAATACGGTACCGCCAATATCACAGTACTCACAGAATACGACCAGAATTACACACTTCTGGCAAGCACCCTGCAACAGTGGGCAGATTTATTATACACCCAAAACTATACTGCGCAGGCAGGCCAAATTCTGGAATTTGCCATAAGCACCCACACGGATGTAAGTCGTTCCTACGATATGCTTTCTGACATTTATGTCACAAATGGCCAGTCCTACAAAATTAATGATCTGATTGCCACTGCAGAGACATTAAATTCCTTGAATAAGGACGTAATTTTGCGCCATCTTAAACAGAAATCTGACCACTCTTAATCTTGTCCACCAGACGGCTGGCCTCACTTCTGGTAAGCTGTTCGATATCAACAGGCAGGTTTATCCTCTTTTGTTCCAAAAGACGGTAAAGCTGCTCTTTTTGTGCCTTTGTGGCAGGCGTATCCCGCTTGACCTGATAATTAAGCTGCACGGGAACAAACAATCCGCCCTCAGCCGGTTCTTTATCCCCAAACTGTTCTACCAGCTTACCATATAAAAGATGAGTAGCCCTTGCATCCTCCAAAGCACGATGAGCCTTGTGAGGAATCTCATAATATTTGCACAGATAGTCCAGACTCCGGCTTTCTAAGTCCGTTAAATACTTCCTTGCAATTTTCAAGGTGTCCACCGCATTCCTTTCAAAAGAAAGCTTTTGATTCACCGCAGCCTTCTTAAGAAAAGAAAAATCAAACAAAATGCTGTGACCAAGCAAGGGCAAATCTCCCATAAAAGCAAGCAAATCAGGCAACACATCCTGTATGCAGGGCGCATCCGAAATATCCTCATCCCGGATACCTGTAAGCTCTGTGATACGTTCCTCCAATTTGCGCCCGGGATTTACAAAGGTTGAAAACGTACCTGTAATCTGCCCCGTTTCCACCCGTAAAGCTCCGATTTCTATTATCTTATCATGCTTGGGCTCAAGCCCCGTTGTCTCCAAATCAATGCTTATGTAGCTGTCTGTCATATCTTCTCCCATTTCTCCTTACCGGGACATATCACTTCTACCCCTGCTTCATAGGTAAGAGGGTTTCGCACCTGATAATCAAAAAGCACATAATGAACAGTGCAAAGACTCTCATCTGCTCCCATTTCCCAAACCGAATAATGAAACGGTTCCAGATGTGTCATTTTACTAAGCTGCCTCTTGTCATAAGAAGTATATTCCGGCAGGTAAATTCTCTCCTGCTCTTCACGCCTGTAAAATTCCCGCATATATTCCTTGCATGCATCCTGTTCACAAAAATTACCCGCAAACTCCGGACGGCTCTTCAAATTTTCCCGCAAATACATATCATAAATCAAAAGCTCCCTATAAAGTGACGCTCTCTTTTCGTCATGCTCTGTTGCAAACTGCAAAAGCACCTGATAACGGTAGGCTCTGGAGGGACTTTCCACAAAATATCCTTTCGTCTCATAATAGTCCGCCAATTCCTCGTACATCCGAAAGGGGCTGTCAAAAACCCTCTCCAGTACCGCCAATGTATGAACAAACTGATTGCTGTTGTAATACAGCTCCACCATCTCCTCAATACGTTTAAGTCTTATTACCTCCTCATAGGAGAGCCAGTTCGTAAAAAGAACCTCATAGGGTGGTCTGTCCAAATAATTGATACCGTACTCTGCCGCTTTTTCCGCCATGGGAGACCCTTTTAACACTTTGAGAAAACCAAGCTGCAGTTGCTCGGGCTTCATACCATAAACCCTGTCAAAAGATGCGACAAAACTGTCATAATCCTCATAAGGCAATCCGGCGATCAAATCCAAGTGCAGATGTATATTATTTCCTCTGCGCAAAGCTGCTACAATCTGCTCGAGACGTTCCACATCCATCCGTCGGTTGATTGTCTCTAAAGTCTTGGGATTTACGGACTGCACACCAATTTCAAGCTGTGCCAGACCGGGTCGCAGACTGCTTAACAGTAAAATTTCATCCTCTCTGAGAATATCTGCAGAGATTTCAAAATGAAAGTTAGTGACACCATTGTCATGTTCTTTAATGTATTGCCATATTTCCATGGCATGCGCATGGTCACAGTTAAAGGTCCTGTCCACAAATTTAACCTGCCTAACATCATGATCCAAAAAGAACTGCAACTCCTTTTTGACAATATCTATGTCCCGAAGTCGCACCTTTTTTTCAATCGAGGAAAGACAATAACTGCAACGATATGGACAACCTCTGCTACTCTCATAATAAACAATTCGATTATGGAAGGTCTCCAATTCATTATAAAGAAAAGGCAATTTATTCATGTCCATTGGTTCTCTGACAGGCGTGTATCCACTGCGTAAAAACAAACCCGGTATTTTATCCACATCAAAAGTCTTATCCTTGGCATACCACTCTATAAGCTCCCGGAAAGTCTCTTCTCCCTCTCCCACCATAATACCTTTCACTTGAGGAAACTGTTGCAACACTGTCGGTCCGTCGTAAGATATCTCCGGCCCTCCAAGCCATATATCCGTCTTAGGTAATAGTTTGGGAAGCTCAAGAAGAAGTTCCTGTATCATACTCCAATTCCAGATATAGCAGGACAGACCGATTGCATCCGGTTTTCTTTTATAGATGTCCGAAAGTACATCCTGCATTCTTTGATTAATTGTATATTCGGCAATAGAAACTTTAACACCTGCCACATCTTTTGCATAGGCGCAAAGACTATATACTGCAGGATTAGAATGAATATATTTGGCGTTTACCGCCACTAATAAAAAGTTCATAACGCCTCCCGGAAATAATTTCTTTCCAAATATGGTTTTGTATGGTATGCTAAAGATAATCGATTGTTTTTCAATTAACAAGCTCACGAAAGTAAAAGAGGACTCTCATGGCAAGACATATTGAAAATATTCATCTGGATAAGCCGGATGACTTCGTCCTTTCTGTCATGAATAAATATTTACAAAAGAACGGTTTTAGTCTGTGTGACCGCAAAGGGGAATCTGTCTATCGGGCAGGTGACCGCTTTTTGGACGGATTCAGATATTTAAAATGGTCCTATACTGAAGGTGTGCTTAATTTAGAGGCATGGATTGCCGGCCCCTTTGACGGCGAATGGGGTTTGAAAGGTTTTATTAACTATTCACAAAAACAATTGTACAAAAGAAGTCTTGAGAAGCTTTCCGCCTCTTTGCAGGAAATCGCACCGGTGTATTCCAACGATGGCCGAAAAGCTGCACTGTTTTCTTTTGCATTTGGTGTTCTGGCACTGGTGTCCATGAATCCGGTCGCATGCCTTGTATTTGCTCCGATTGGCACATCGTTAGCTCAAATCGGACTGATATCCAACCTCTCAGGATGGGCCAGGGTCGGTAGAATATGCGCCATTGTAAGCCTTCTTACCACAAGCATCATTTGCCTGATGAATTTTTCTATCCAACTGCTTTAATTACATAGCCATTCTCATCGAATTGTACGCCAAAGCCCTGACTGTATTCATTGACCCTGTCAATAATACGTTGCGCTTCTTCTCCCACAGCGGGAGTCGGCTTGTAATCATTTCGGGAGGGAATCGAGGACACAGAGCATGGAATCATGCGAAACTCGGTTTCCTCCTGTTTTTGTCCGTCCACAAAGTAAAATGTCTGCTGTGCAATCATGGTATCCTTATCCACAGGATTACGATTGGCACCAAAACAGAAATTTGCCAGACTGTACACAATATATTTGCCCTGATATTCTTCCACACCCTGCAACACATGGGGGTGATGTCCGATAACCAAATCTGCTCCCCAGTCAATACACATACGCCCAAATTGCTGTTGGTATTCCGTGGGATAGGACTCTCTTTCGATGCCCCAATGACAGCACGCAAGAATAATGTCTACATCCTGTTCATTCAGCTTGTCAATGCCGTCCTTCATCAGCTTTTCCACACCCTTACCCCAACTGGTCTCATTAACGGATACAAAACCGATTTGTACCCCTTTGGTTTCATAAATTCCGACAACCGTGTCATATGCATGTACAATTCCGGTAGGTGCCAAAGCTTTCAGCGTATCTTTCGTACCGGATTCCCCGAAATCCAGCCGATGATTATTGCCCATACTTACCGCTTCCACACTTCCCATGCTTAAAATATATGCATACTCCGGAGCTCCTTTGATATTGTAGGTTCTTCCCGAATTTAAAGTATCAGAATCCGTAAGCACGCACTCCAGATTGACAATAGTAAAATCATCCTCAGCAAAAATGTCATATACATTTTCAAAAAAGTAGCCTTTGTCTCCGGTTGTATCATAGGTCTCCTTGAAGGACCATGCATAATCCTGTCCTACATAGTTACCCATGGTTACGTCTCCGGCAGCAGAAATTGTAATACTGATTTTTCCCTGCTCCTGCGCTGCATTTTCTCCGGAATTGTTGTCAACATTCTGACCGTATATACTTTCCGGCTCAATGGGTTGTATTGTCTGAATAGTAGGCTCCGTCCCCGACATCTGCCCACACCCCGATAAAATTTGTACTCCGACAAGCAAAACCACCAAAGCAGCTCTTTTTAGCTTACACATATACAACCCGTTTTCAATCCCCTTCATAATTTCTTCTCCCCAAAGACTACTGCTCTTCTTTGCCAAACAAAAGCTCATGCAAATACTCCTTATTTGCATCAAAATCAACCTCTAACACGGCCATACCACGAATTGATGCATCCTGATAAGTCCCTTCCATGGGAATACTGCCCTGCTCTAAATCATAGGTCATCACAGCCGGTGCCATAAGACTCAGACAATAGCACTCTCTCTGAGTCAGATTGGTGGTCAAATTCGGAAACAGACCATTAATCAATTCTCCGGGATTTGTGACCAATGCCTTGGGCAAACCTTCAAACACCGCTGCAAGAACCTTTCTCTGCCTTTCTGTACGGCCAAAATCCGTTCCGATATAGCGGTTTCTGGTATAAGCAAGGGCCTGTGGACCGTTAAGATGCACCACGCCTTCCTGTGAGGTGTCCATATAATTAGTGCCAAACTCCTGCCCGGTAAGCTCATTATATTCATTCAGATAACCGTTTACCCATTCAATCTCCGCTGATGTCAGCTCCAAATCCACGCCACCCACTGCATCCACCAGTTTGGCAAACGCCTCAAAGTTTACTACCACATAACGATTGACCGTGATATCCAGATTCTCCTCCACAGTCTCCATCAAAAGCTCCGGGCCGCCATAGGAATAGGCCGCATTCAATCTGTTGCCGTCATGTCCCGGAATCTCCACATACATGTCCCGAAGGAGAGAGGTCATATAAATCTTATTGGTCTTACTGCTCACAGATAAAAGTATCATGGCATCCGACCGCCCATCTGCATCAGCAGACCTTGAATCACTGCCAATCAACAAAATATTGACTACACCATCCTCCCGCATAGGCTGCGAAGCTACACTCTCAATTTCCTTATAATTTAACTTGGAATACACTTTGCCTACAAGGATATATAAGCCTGCTGCCAATACAGCAGTCAAAATTAGTAATTTAATTAAAAACCGCTTAAAGCGGGACTTTTTCTTCTTTCTCTTTTGGTTAGATTTGGTTTTTGAACCAGACTTACTTTTAGCATTGGATTCAACCTTCTTGCGGGAAGGCTTCTTCGCATCCCAATCCTCAAAATACTCTTCCTGTTCATTCTTATTTCTGATAATGACCGACCCCTTTCATTACTCCAAAACATCGCATGCCTGGCCCTTGGCCCAGGGACTTCCCACGTCACAACGTCCATGATGATATTCCTTGGAAATCACTCCGCCTTGGAAATTCTCCACACGCTCGTCCTCCACAACCGTAAGCTTCATACGACTTCCGCCGGACATTACATACTCATCCAACAGACGAATAATATCTTCTTCCATATAGTCCTCCTTACAATTCCAATTGGGTAAAGAAATCTTCTTTGCGGTCCTCCTGTAGTAGTTGGAGCAAATAAGCACGGATTTCAGGTTCCTCCCATGGGAGGTTTGATAAGAGATGTTCTGCAACCGGGCGGGTCAGACCACCTGATTGTTGCCAGATTTTATAGTATCGAATATCCCGACCATACGAAGGGTTTTCCATAAAAATGTCCTTGCACAGGTCCGTATATCCCGTAATTACATGCTCTAAACAAGCCTTTAATTGTCCTGTAGAAAGCTCACTGCAAAGCAGCCGCTGAAAACACAACTTCAGCTTATCCTTTCGTTTTTGAAAGATATAGCCATGTTTTTGGTCATCCACATCTTCTACATCAAACCATCCGATAAAAGCCGGCACAAAACCGTCATCATCTGGTCTTTTTAACCAAGTTTCCAGCGCTTCATCATACAATTCCAACCATTTTCTGCGCCCCTCTTCGGTAGTTACAAGCTCCGGATGCTCCATACTCTCCTGAGGAAAAAATCGAAACATAGAGGCCCACAATCTATCAAATTCAAAAACATCCCCTAGCGTACAAATTTCGGTACAATCTGTAAAATCATTTACTAAATAAAACAAAACCCGTTGTAATCTGTCACAACCCAAAAACACCTGTCTGCCAAAATCAATTTCCCGAGCCGGCATCACAATTTCTTTTAAATTTTTCATGTGAGCAAAAGCCCAGTCCTCCACCGCGCTTATAGTAGGCGGCAACACAAGCCGTTCTACTGTTTTACAGCTAAGAAAGGCTTTACTGCCAATAGTATGCCATGCATTCTCCTCATTTGCCGTCAGTACAACCTCTGCCTCCTGCCCTATGTATTTCGTATAACGACTTGCTTCACTGCTCATAGGGCTTCCTTTCTGCATTTTACATAAGCGGTGCAAACAATCGTAAAATCGCCTGCCCTATCTCCATAAATGCCTTATTACTGCTACTGTACTCTTCTGTTACCTCATGACTGGCTTCCATGGTTGCCGCAAAATCTCTCTCGATATCCTCAATACAGTCATAGCCATACAAAAGCACACCATTTTCAAAATGATGATACAGACTGCGAAAATCAAAATTTATAGTACCTACCGTAGCCACTTGACCGTCAACAACCACCTGTTTTGCATGCATGAAACCGGGGGTATACTCATAAATACGCACACCATGTCTTGCCAATCCATTATAATAGGAACGAGTCACCCGGTAAATTACCTTTTTATCGGGAATACCCGGTGTAATAATCCGCACGTCCACACCCCTCTGCGCTGCCAGACACAGCTCTCTTCGCATTTCATCACTGATAATCAGATAAGGGGTATCTATATAAACATAGTGTTTTGAATGCTTAATCAAATTCAGATAAACATTCTCGCCCACACACTCTCCGTCCAGAGGGCTGTCGGCATAGGGATGTACATAGCCCTTCTCCCGGGCCTGATAATCTATAGCTTCAAGATACTTGCTATAATCCGTATCCGTCTGCTTCACGGCATTCCACATCTCCAAAAACATGGCTGTGAGACTCTCCACGGCATCACCGGTAAGCTTCACACCGGTATCCTTCCAATATCCATATGGATGTACAATATTGAAATATTCATCTGCAAGATTGTAACCACCGGTAAATCCCACCTTATTGTCAATAACCGTTATCTTACGATGATCCCGATTGTTCATGAAGATATTAAATACGGGCGAGACGGGATTAAACATTCTGCACTGCACCCCGATGGCTTCCATACGTTTGATAAATCCCGGGTCAATAAAACCGATACTGCCCACATCATCATAGATAATACGCACTTCTACGCCATTTTGCACACGCTCCGCCAACACTTCCTTCATTCTGGCAAAGGACTGCGCCTCTTCAATGGCATGATACTCCAGAAAAATAAACTTTTCCGCCTTCCTAAGCTCCTCAAGCTGAGCCTCAAAAGCATCCGCCGCCTCACTGTAAAAATACACATCGGTATTATGATAAACAGGATATTTTCCGTATTTGTACAGATATCTGCACTGATTCGCCACGCCGAAGTCTTCCTGCTCCAACTCAGCCATTACCTCCGGCTCCTGCTTCAGTGCCTTAATCAAATCCGGATTAATGCGCTCAAAACGTTTGCGCATTCCCCGGGTAGCTTCCTTATGTCCAAACATCAAATAAAGGCAGATTCCCAACACAGGAAATGCCAATATCATAATAATCCAGGGGAGTTTAAACGCTGCATTTCCCTGCCCACAGTAAATGCGCATCACCACTGTAATGGCAACTATCGTAAAAACCATGGTAAGTGCCGTTGAATAACTATTCAACCATATTGACATTGTCACAAACCATAAAATCTGCATCAAAAAAGACAAAAATGCAAGTATTAGTCTTCCAATACTGTTTTTTACTGTTGAAGCTTCTGTACGCATACTTACTCCTTCCTGCCGCCAACTACAAGCTTTTTACCCTAAACAAACCCATTATAACACAATTTTTGCTTCTGCCCACGAATTACGGATAATTTTATTTGATTTTAAGAATTAGAGTTCTTGAGAATCCCATATATATTTAGTATAATAGCTTTAGTTTTTTGCACATGAAGTTACGTGCAGGGGACAAACTATACATATCAAGTGTATATTATATGGAGAAAAATATGAAAATTATCATTATCGGCTGCGGCAAGGTAGGACGTGTTCTTGCCAAACAGCTGAACGAAGAAAAGCACGACCTTGTCATTATTGACAATCAAGAGTTTAAACTCCGGGAGTTTGATGAAGAAGTTGATGCCATCTCTCTGACAGGAAATGGCGCCAGCATCAGCACTCTGACAGAGGCCGGCATCGAATCTGCTGACGTATTGATTGCCGTTACCGGTTCCGATGAACTGAATCTCCTGTGCTGTGTTGTAGCCAAGAAAATCAGCGATTGTCAGACAATTGCCCGTGTTCGCAACCCTGTCTACAGCGAAGAGATTGATTTTATTCAGGAACGACTGGGCATTTCCATGATTGTAAATCCGGAACTTACTACCGCACGTGAAATCACTCGTCTTTTGCTGTTTCCCTCCGCAATGCAGATTGACGCATTTTCCAAGGGTAAAGCAGAACTTCTGAAATTCCGCATACTGCCGGAATTTGAAATGGATGGGCTGTCAATTTCCGAGCTGTCCTCCCGTTTCCCGCAATCTATGCTGATTTGTGCAGTGGAGCGAAACGGTGAAGTGGAAATTCCCAATGGTAATTTTATTTTAAAAAATGATGATTTAATTTCTATTCTTGCTGCCTCTGCTGATGCCAAGAAGTTTTTCCATCAGTTGGGCCTTTCCACTCGTCCGGTCAAAAATGCATTGATTATTGGCGGTGGCAAGGTAAGCCATTATCTGGCTCAAGAATTGATTAAGAACAAAATTCCTGTACGTATTTTGGAAAAGGATAAAACACGATGCGAGGAACTCAGCGAACTTCTTCCTGATGCTTCCGTTATAAATGGCGACAGCTCTGACCAGAAGCTGTTATTCCAAAGTGGCTTCCAAACTGCTGAGGCAATTGTAGCCCTCACAAATATTGATGAGGAAAATGTATTCCTGGGTTTATCCGCTAAGGAACACAATAATAAAGCAAAACAGATTATCAAAATTAATCTGTTAACCTTTGACCGCATTATCAGTAAGTTAGATGTGGGAAGCGTTGTCTATCCAAAATTCATCACCGCAGACCATATTTTACAGCATATTCGCGCAATACAAAACAGCGCCGGCAATCAGGTGGAGACCCTGGTGCACATTCTGGACAACCGCGCCGAAGCAATTGAATTTTCTGTCAAAGAAGGCAGCAAGGTTGCAGGAGTTCCCCTGAAAAACCTGAAGTTAAAAAAAGAATTGCTCATTTGCTGTATCAATCGTCAGGGCAACATCATTATCCCAAGAGGTCATGACACCATTGCTACAGGCGATACAGTCGTTGTCATTTCTGCCCAAAAGGGTCTGCACGATGTCGAGGACATCCTGGAAAGGCAGGTGTAACCTATGAATTATTCGGTTATACGATATGTGACCGGTCTGACCATGTTGCTTGAGGGCGCTTTGATGCTGCCTGCCTGCATTGTCGCACTGCTATATCGGGAGGATGCAGCAATTTCATTGATTGTATCCGCTACCATTTGTGCTGTTCTGGGGCTTATTATCAAACCCCGCAAACTGGGGGATCAGCGTTTTTTTGCCAAAGAGGGCTTTGTCATTGTAGCACTTTGCTGGATTGTCATCAGTATTTTGGGCGGCCTGCCTTTTTTGTTGAGCGGAGCAATCACCAATCCCATAGATGCTCTTTTTGAAGCTGTATCCGGCTTTACTACCACCGGTGCAAGTATCCTTACCGATGTGGAAGCACTCCCCAAGGGCATCCTTTTCTGGAGAAGCTTTACTCATTGGATCGGCGGTATGGGTGTATTGGTATTTTTACTGACACTGTTACCCATGAGTGGCGGCTTTCATATGAATCTGATGAAAGCCGAAAGCCCGGGACCTTCCGTGAGCCGCCTGGCGCCTAAGGTACAGACTACGGCCAAAATTCTTTACGGCATTTATATCGGCATGACCCTGATTCAGATTGTTCTACACTTAGTGGGAGGAATGCCTCTCTTTGATGCGCTCACGTTAACCTTTGGTACCGCAGGTACCGGTGGATTTGGCATTTTGAATGACAGTATCGGAAGTTATTCCACCTATCATCAGGTTGTTATTACTATATTCATGATTCTGTTTGGTGTGAATTTTAATGCGTTTTATTTTATTATTTTAAAACATGTGAAAGAAGCTTTTGCAATAGAAGAAGTGAAGGCATATTTCCTGATTATTGCTACTTCTGTCCTGATTATTACCTGCAATATTGCTCATCTTTTTGACAATATTTTTGTGGCATTCCAGCAGGCAGCATTTCAGGTTGGCTCCATCATCACTACCACAGGCTACTCTACCACAGATTTTAACCAGTGGCCGGAAGTATCCCGCACAATTCTGGTAATTTTGATGTTTATCGGCGCTTGTGCCGGCAGTACCGGCGGCGGCATGAAGGTATCCCGTCTCCTGATTTGGATAAAAACCATTTCCAAAGAAATCCACGGCTATCTTCATCCCAAGGCTGTGAAACAGGTTAAAATGGACGGCAAAACCGTTACACCTGAGGTAATTCGCTCCACCAATGTGTATCTTGCGACCTATATGATTATTTTTGCAGTATCTGTACTTTTGATTACATTTGATAACTTTGATTCAACCACTAATTTTACTGCCGTTGCCGCTACACTGAACAACATCGGTCCCGGCTTAAATCAGGTAGGTCCCATGTCCAACTTTGCAAGCTTTAGCAATTTTTCCAAGCTTGTGCTGACCTTTGATATGCTGGCCGGACGTCTGGAGCTGTTCCCGCTTTTGTTACTGTTTTCACGGGAAACCTGGAAAAAATTCTAAGATAGGATTCAACTTATGATTTTTGAAGTGACAAATACCGAAAAAGTAACTCCTTTATTTGGAGAGATGAACGATACCACCATTACTTCCTGTCTGGAGCAAATTATGGGCAAGGTCTATGCAGACTCCTTGGAAAATCCCCGCTGCGCCATGGCAATTCTGGGAGATTTCTGCTTCTTAGCAGGAGAACCCAATGAAGAATTGGTACTGTACAAACCGACTAGCCTGACTCAGGATTTCATGATTATGGTTCCTCAAAACGAAGCTTGGTGCAAGGTTGTGGAAAAGTGCTACGGCCACAAGGCCAAGAAAGTCACCAGATATGCGCTCAAAAAAGATGGTGATGTGTTTGACCGAGAGAAATTGCAGGCAATTGTGGACGGACTTTCCCCGGAATATTCCCTGCAACTGATTGATGCGGTGTTATTTGACAAATGCCGTGAAATTCCCTGGTGCATGGACTGGGTGAAAAACTTCCCCGACTACACCCTCTACGAAAAATACGGTCTGGGTGTGACTGTTTTAAAGGACGGCGAGCCCATTGCCGGAGCCTCCTCCTATTCAGGCTATACAAAAGGAATCGAAATCGAGATTGTGACCAAAGAAGAATACCGCAGACAGGGACTTGCCTCCGTCTGCGGTGCGAAATTAATTTTAGAATGTTTAGGCCGTAACCTGTATCCCAGCTGGGATGCCCAGAATAAATGGTCCGCTGCTCTGGCTCAGAAGCTGGGCTACCACTATGATGGTGAATACCCTGCCTATGAAATCCATGGGTATTAAAAATAGTTCGGATTCTCATATTTGTGCTTGATGATATTTGCTATATAATCAATTGAGGCACTATATATCCCACCACGGAACGCTTCCGCTCCGTGAAAAAGCGTAACGGCACATAAGGCTGCAAAATACGCAGCCTAAGTGCCGACGTTTTTCAAGGTCTCGTGGTAGGACATATAGTGCCTAATTGATTAGCTACATACTAAGCACAAATATAAGAATCCGAACTAAATTTCAAATCCAATCATCAGGCCGCCCTTCTCTGCATAGAAGGTACACAGGCCACGGGTTGCGTCAAGGATAATGTTGGCCTGAGGAAATTCTGCCAAGAGGGCGTCTTTGAGCTTGCCGGCGGAGCCGGGGTTAAAGCAGTGGTCAATCATGACTTTGCCGCCTTTATAGCCAATGCGTTTCATATTGTTTACGATTTCAATGATGGCCTTCTTCTCGCCGCGGCACTTGTTGGTGGGATGGAGGCCTTCTTCACTTACATCACCTACCACACGAATACCGAGAATAGTTGCAAGCTTTGCCACTGCAGGCTTCACACGGCCGTTATTGGCCAGATTATTCATGGACTCTAAACAGAAAATCAAAGCGGTATTTTTTTCTTTATAGGCCTGAAGCTCCCTGCTAATTGTATCAAAATCCTTACCCTCAAGCACTAAATCTCTGCATTTTTCCAGATGAAACTTCATCTCAGGTCCCGCTGAGAAAGAATCCAATACAAACACCTTCTTGCCGGGATTCTCCTCCTCATACTGCTGCTTGGCAGTCATAGCTGCATTATAGCTGCCCGACAAAACACTGATAATGGTCACACAAAAAATCACATCATAGCCCTCGAAAGCTCCCAGCCAGTCTCCCACATTGGGACATGCTGTACCGGATTTGCCTTTGTATTTGCTTAGATAGTCGGCCATATCCCCAACATCTAAGTTCTCATTATCCACATATTCTCTATCTTTAGTTGAAATTGTCAACGGTACAGACTGAAAATCTACACCATCCAAGGAAAGCATATTGGAAGCAGAATCGGTAACAATCTTAATTTTCATATCACTAACCCTTTCATGTGGTTTCGAAAACCATGTCATATGCTTCAATATATCATTTGAACTACAAATTGTCAAGGCAATACCGCATAAACAAAGGCTCCGGGAACATTTTTCCGCAGAGCCTCCAAAATATACTTAATCCTGATTTTATTGTGCTGTAAATTCTGCCGTTTCGGCACCTACTGTCAAAATATAGTTTTCACCACTGATAATGTCCGGACTACTATAAATTAATATAGCAAAATCCATCTCGGGCGTAGCCGCCATCAATACATTCCCCGCCTTGTCCGCCACTTTGATTTCTGTCCCGGCCATCATACTTCCCACATTAACCGACAACACACCCTGTTCAGAATCACTGAAGGTCTGTGCCATAGCCATAGCACCGGTTCCCACAAAAGTACCTCCTGTAATGGTTCCGGAGATGTCATAATCAAGAGTAGCCGTATCACCATGATTCGGACCGCAAACCACCGTACTACCACCGGTAATACTCAATGTGCCATTGGCATCAATTCCGTCACCACAAGCCTTCACATAGATATTACCGCCGGAAATAGTGATACTGCCATTGGAGGAGCCACCGGACATGCCGCCGTGTCCATTGCCCTGCATACCTCCGCCGTGCATGCCGCCTCGGCCGCCAAACTTATCATTTCCGCCACCTCGGCCGCCAAATCCACTGGAATCCATACCGCCTGCCGCATTCAGACCATCATCACTTGCTACCAGCGAAATTTCTCCACCACTTACCACTACATGAAGTCCTTCCAAACCCTCGTAGCTTGTACTGATATCAATGGTTCCTCCTGCAATTGTTAATGTCTCATCTGCATGAAAGCCATCGTCTCCTGTTGCAATGGCAAAAACACCACCATTTATGGTAACTGAACCATTGGCATGCACTGCGTCATCCGCCGTATCAATATTGAAAGTACCATTATTTATAATTAGACCGGTAGCCTTTAAGCCCTTGCCACTTACTGTGGTATCTTCTGTATTCTCAGGCATTCCTTCAGGCATTTCGCCGCCAAAGCCGCCCATATTGCCGGGGCCACCCATGCCGCCGAATCCACCAAAGCCGCCGAAGTCTCCCCACTCGGAAGAATGTTCAGGAGCATCCTCACTGCCGCCTCCGGCCTTAATATCAAAGGTTCCTCCATCTATCTGCAAGGTTGACTCTGCACTAATACCATCCCCTTTGGAAGCAATTTCAAAAGTACCGCCCTTTATATAGATATATCCAAGTGTACTATCGTCCTTGTTTTCTGCATGCACGCCATCCTTGCCGGAAGTCACATTGAACGTACCGCCTGCAATACCCACACCATCCTTGCCGGACAGACCGTGAGAAGCGCAGGTAATCTCATAACTTCCGTCCGTCACTGCAAGCTCATCCTTAGACACAATACCATGTCCTGCGGGCGAACTGATAGCCAACGCTCCCTCACCATTTAAGGTCAAATCCTCCTTGGAAAAAATAACCGCATCTATCTCATTCTCATCAACTTCCTCAAAGCTTCCGCTGTTGGACAGACTGTTTTGACTTCCCTCTGCCAAGGTGACAAACACCTTGTCAGCCTGCTTAATATAAATGGGAGCACTTGTGCTACTATGAATGCTCACACCGTCCAAAACCACCTGCGTCTTGTCGTCCTTATCCGCATCCACCACAATCATACCGTCATCCAAAGAACCTGAGAGAATATAGGTACCTTCGTCCTTGATGGTAATTGTGCTACCACTGATTTCCACTGCATCAGAGTCACACTGCGCACTACTGCCATTAAACGTTATCACAGCACTCTTGCTCACATCATAATCCGCCTCAAAATCCCTGTCAGAGAAAATATCATCTGCAGCCTTTTCACTACCTGCCCCATTACCGCAGCCGGATAACACAAGCAGGGCCGCCAGCGACAGCGCTAATCTATTTTTACGCTTCATTGAAATCCTCCTTACAATTCTGCAACCGTTGTCTCCTGCCTGGATATGGAAATCTCCAGATTGCCGTTACGACATCTGAGCTTATCAATCAACGCCTTCTCCATCCCTGCATCTTTTAATATAATATCATAAGTCAGGCGAAACAGGCTACCCATATTGGTAGTGCGCACCTGCGCCAACTCACAGCCGGTTGTGAATTCTTCAAAAATCTCATCAAACACCCCTGTATAATCCAAATCCTCCGGAATGGTGATACGCAAGGTCTTATACAACGACGCATTTTTACGGGCTCCGAAATCCACCAGACCAAACACCAATGTGATGACTGTCAGGATCACCGCAAACACCACTGCAAACCCCAGATAACCCATACCGGTTATGAGTCCTGCACCCATGGCCATAAACAGCGCACCAATCTCCTTGGCTGTACCGGGCACAGAACGAAAACGCACCAGGCTGAACGCACCGGCCACAGCAACACCCGTTCCCACATTGCCGTTTACCATCATGATAACCACACACACAATCGCCGGAAGAATGGCCAGCGTCACCACAAAGCTCTTGGTATAACGGGTGCGGAACATATAGGCCCCCGCCAAAATCAATCCAATCACAAAGGATACCCCAATGCAAATCAAAAAATCCGACAATCCAATCACATTGGACATCTCTGTATCAAAAATTCCGTTAAACACATTAGCAAGCATATTTTTCTTCTCCCTTCGCACTCTTATGCATCATATCTGTGTAGGCCACTCCATATTTGGAAAATGATGTCTTGTAAATTCCGGCCTCCGTAAGACACTTGGTCATCCAAAGCGGAATGGCCCCCGGCGTCTTAATCTCCATAAGCGTCAGCCCCTCCGCCAAAAGCGATGTCCCGTAAATACCTTCACTCAAGGAAAGCTCTTCCTGCCGATACAAAATATTCTCGTCAAAGGTCACCCTGAAATCACTGCCATCCAAAGCATAATAAGCTTCCCTCTCGTAGGAGAGAAATACCTTTGGCCTTAGTCCCTGATAATACTGAACAAAATAGTCAATTTCCCGGGAAATCTGACTGTCCGCCGGAAGGGCCACACCCGCCACAATACAATCAATGGCCTGCTTCTGGGGCATCACCAGACGCCTCTTATACACCACACCGTCATACTTCTTTTTCAGCTCCACATACACATCTCCCTCCGCTGCCACCTGATGGTAACTGCGCAGCCGAAGCTTCTCCTTATACACCGGCTTCTCCATGGAACGTCTAATCAGCCTGTAATTCTCCGTGTCAAAATAAATATTACGAATAGTATCCCTGCCGTATCGGTCAAGCTGCATATGAAGTGCCATAGCCTCCAAAACAGCCTGCTTCTGCGCTACGGTTAATATGTACTTTAACTCATATCGTATGAAAATCATTTGATTGGACATAAAGACTCCTTTGAAAAAGGGGATTGGGTAAATTTGAAGAAAGTGTAGCATGAAAAAGTGAAGAAAATGTGAAAAAAGATAGGATTTTTTGTGTTCAAATGCTGTGTAGTGAAATTAAGCCTGAATCGGCTGATATTTGACGGCATGCATATTGCACATGCCATAGAAATAAAAATTAGACTACATCTTTTGTATGAATTGTTCGATGGATTCTGATTTAGCGGCAAGCTTGGTCCAAGCACGCAAAACATTTAAGTCCTTTTCACCCATAATTCGATCCTGAAGATCTTGAGGTACATTGCCCAATTCAGCAAGCACTTCCAAGACAGCTTCTGCTCTTCCTTCTGCTCTTCCTTCTGCTCTTCCTTCCCGTCTTTCATCTCTAAGCAGCAATTCCCAAAGCATAAACCTTTCCTCCATTTCACGTTTTGACTTAATGTGTTGCACAGACTTTTGAAGTGTTGCCACATACTCGTCTTCGAAGTCCTTCTGACTCTCACTTAAGTCCGCCTTCACATACTCCAAGAACTTTACCATAGGTACCGGAACATCATCAGGATTCTCTCCACAGGTGCTTAAAAAAATACTTCTGCTGCCATCATTCATGCGGACAGTTTCAGATTCCTGACACCGCTGTTCAAAGGTGTAGCAATATTTGTGCTCCCCGAAAGGATCAAAATCACAGATAAAAATTACATATGCATCAGGAAGCTCCATATAATCAGCACCACTTTTCAGAAGTTCCATGTCAATCTGACTATGATAGTACCTCGCCCGCTTTCCCAGAGCTGCCTTGCACACCGTCTGCATCTCCACATTGTAATGGGTATTATTCTCATCCTTGGCGTAAATATCCAGGCGTACCCCCTTGTACTCCGGATGATAAACAATATTCTTCTCTTTACTGACCTCCACCCTTGCAATGGGAAACTGCAAAATCATTTCAAGCAATCTGCGGCAATTCTCCTCGTCTGACATAACCGCACCGAACATAAAATTGTCCTTCAGGGTAAGTTCTTTTAATGTTCTTTTTACCATACTTCCTCCGTTCCGCAGAGGAATTCTATGAGGAAATTGTAACACAATGTGGTAGTGAAATCAATGGGTATTTTCGTCCATTTTCAGTTGATTATTGGACAAACACCAAGCAGACACTCATAATAATACAAAAAACCAAGGAGCATGCCTACTATGAATACTTTTAATGATTCTATTGAAAATTACATTGAATATTGTGAATTTCGAAAACGCCTTAATAAAAAAACGCTAAAAGCCTACTCTATTGATTTAAATCAATACAACTCCTTCTTATCTGCGTCCGAAGCTTGGTTCTCAAAAAACGCTCTTGATTGCTATATAACCTTTTTACATAAACAATATAAGCCCAAAACAGTCAAACGAAAAATTGCAAGCTTAAAAGCTTTTTTTCATTACATGATGTATACCGAAACATTGCAGGAAAATCCTTTTGAAAAGCTTGATACTCGTTTCCGAGAAGCAAAACTTTTACCCAAAATAATACCTTTTCATTCCATTCAAAAATTTTTATCAACGTTATATTCTCAAAAAGATTTAGCCAAAACGCCTTATCAGAAGCAATGTAGCATTCGTGATATTGCAGTAATTGAACTGTTATTTGCGACGGGTATGCGCATCTCTGAATTGTGTGATCTAAGCGCATCTGCAATAGATTTAGAAAATAATACTGTTTTGATTTATGGAAAAGGAGCAAAAGAACGAGTCATACATATTTGTAATCCGGAAGTCATTGACGCCTTGGTCCTATATAAAGACACCTTTAAACAAGATATAGATGCATCCGGTTATTTCTTTATAAACAGACTCCATGATAAATTATCCGATCAGTCCGTTCGATTTATGATAAACCATTATTCAAAACTTGCCGGAATCGATCAACATCTTACGCCTCATATGTTTCGCCATTCTTTTGCTACCTTGCTGCTTGAACAAGATGTGGATATACGATACATACAAAAAATGCTCGGTCATAGTTCCATCAGTACAACTGAGATTTACACTCATGTGTCCAATGCTAAGCAAAAGGATATTCTTGTACATAAGCATCCTCGTAATCTTATTGATGTGAACAAAGGATAATATGAGATTATCTATTACTGCGGAGGGAAAAAATATGTCATACGAGTTAACAGATGAAACATTGGACTACACCATAGACAACCTATTAATGCACTGCAAAAACAAAAAACGTTTTAGCAAAGATTCCAATCGAATCCTTATTGGAGGAGAGGATTGCCATGACTATACGAACAAAAGTCTCAGACGGACCAAAGCAAGAGAAAAAGACTACATACAATCCGTTTTTATTAATTCGGCAGCAGCAGGTTCCCGTTTTCATCTGTGTTCTTTTGAGAAGTGTACGTTTGTTAATGCAAATTTTCAGGAATGTTCATTTAGCAACAGCAGTATCAAGAACAACATAGAGGACAATGCGATTTCTTATTGCAATTTTAATGATAGTTTGTTCTCTGATAAATTTTTATTGAGTAATACACACTTTAAACATTCTGTATTTTATAATTCAGCATTTATAAATGGGAAAATTGAAAATACAACTTTCTTTTCCTGCACCTTAGAAGGCACAACATTTTCAAATGTTGAAATGGAGAATGTTATATTTACAGATTTAAATATTGACTATTCTATTTTTGAAAATATGAAAATGAAGAATGTTATTTTGCCATTTTCGCAAATTTGCTATACTTTTGGTTTATTAAGCTATTTAAGGAATACGAAGGATGAGGTATATATTACTTCTGTTTCTAATTCAAAAGGATATATATCTAAATCAGAATTTTTAGACTTAATACCTCATTTTATAAGATATTATAAAGATACAAACGAATTTTTTCCATTAGCAAACATTTACTTTTATCTTGGAGATAATGATAAGGCAAAACAAACAATTTTAAGTGGTATTTCTGAAGCCATACGTGAAGTCGATTTCAGAAAAATAAAATATCTATGCAAATTAATCTATACATACGGCGTATTTAACTATCATGAACGGCAGGATATTTATAACTATATACACTCTAATATTTCTTTTTGTACTATGCATTCCAGTTTGTTGTATAGTTATACAATTTACAAAAAAGAAATAGAGGGCTACTTGTTAACTAATAATAAGAAAGATATTGTTACTGTCGAAGTCAATATAACAACAAATGTTTTTCCCGACGAGGCAGGAAAGTTGGGTGTGTTACTCTCTACAATTGAAGCGGTTGCTGACTTATATCAATCACCATATGGAGAGCATAAAATTGTGTGTAGACACAATTCTGCGGAAGCAATTTTGTTGGTTCTTCAGGACTTGGTACCTATTGTATTAGCTATTACTACTAGTTTGTATTCTGTTTTAATGGGTTATTATAAATTGGAAGAAAAAAGAATGGAAGTAAAAAAACTGTCTGTGGAAATAGAGAGTATAAAACATCAACAAAAGCAGTATGAATTAGATATAGAGCTGAAAAGGCTAGAATTGTATGATAAGCAGGTTGAAAAATTGGAGGGAAAAAACCGTATAAAAAAAGAGATTTTAAGTAAGAATATTTCCCAAAATAATATTGAAGTCATTGGGATGAATCATATTTTATATGGAAATATTCCTACTCAAATCGATCATTTGCTTTTACAACATGATTATTATAAATCAAATGGCTAACATATTATTTCGACACTCTTTACATGATGGACCAGGTTCCAAATTATATTTTTTGCATATTGTAGCCACTTCATGATAAATAGACCATAATGCTTGATTTGAAGGCGGAACCAAGGATTCCAGTCGTGTATCCTTCATTGGTCTAAAAATAGAAAACATAGGTTGAATACCCAAATTGCATAGATATTTTGTTGCTTCTAATAAATGTTCATGTTGATTTAGCCCTACAATAAGCGCTGTGCGAACATTACCATTTTTACCCCAAAGTTTTGTGCTTTCCTCCAAAATATTAAGGTAATGTTCAAGAGGAATACACCCTTTTCCGGGCATAATTTTCTTGGCCAATTGCCTATCCCATATCTCTATGTTAAAAGCTACTTCTGTAATACCAGCTTCTTTGTAGAGGTTTAGCACTTTTGTATGTTGTGGCGGTATACTCATTAAATATATTGGAATATTCTGATTTCTAGTACGAATCATGTTCGTGACAGATATAATTTGTTTTGCTTCTGTATCCGGATTTCCAGATCCTCCACCTATAAGAATATGTCTAAAAGATGGAGTGGGTAATAAAGTATCTAAAACTTCTTCAAAATCATGTTTGCAAAAGTTCAAAGTATGTTCTGGAACATTACAGAAATAGCAACCGTTTCCATTTTGTTTGAACGTGCAAACGGATTCGTGTTTTATGCGTAATCTATCTGTGGATAAATAGGCTATACGGGTATAGGGGATACCATTTTTAGTCTGCTTATTACTCCATTCAGGTTGCATTTCTATAACAATTTCAGATATTTTCTGTTCGTAATAATAGAGAGATAATGCTCCGTCGTAATTTATTGTAAATGGAGAAAATTCACTGAATTTAAGATTAATTGGTGCATTTATAGGTATACCATTCGATAGCCTGAAATCTATTGCGCTGAATACAGCTTTTTTAATTATACCATTAGTATTTAAATATTCTAAAGATTTAGATTCGAGTATACATCCTTGATTTACAAGTGCAATTTTTAAACCAAGTTCATTATCCAATTTTTCTTTTAAAAATTTTTCTTCTCCGGTAATGTTAGAGTAAATGTCGCAACGATAATCTGGGTTTATGGATGAGATATTTGTTGTAAATATGATGCTATAACAGTATGCATCTTCTTCAATTAGCATTTGAGGATTCCAGCCGTCTGGTACAATCTGTCTTATATATTTTCCTAAGGTTGCTTTTTTCCAAACATGAAATAAATGCAAGGTGTCTTTTGTATATAGATATTTATAAAAGCTATAATTTACTTTAATGCTATCAATTCCTGTAATATTAAATGCGGTTTCATAAAATGCTAATAAATTCATCTCTGATAAAGATGGTAAATTGTTTTCTCGTAAAGCAATATTAATCAAAAAACTGGATGCTTGATATCGAGGATTAACTTCTAAAAAGTATATTTCTTCTGGTGTAATAATAAAATCAAGACCGATAATTCCCAAATACCCCATTCGTTTTATATGTGATAATATAATATTTGTATATTTTTGGAGTTTATATAAATCCGCCTCTTCGATAAAATTACCAGCTATGTAATCCGCCCCGTGATACAAAATACGTTCTTTATTTACTTCCGTGATTTGTACTGAAGGGGAAAAAATAATTGTCTCATGTTGTCCGATTACTGCATTAACATTTACAGAAAACCCTTGATGAATATAGGGAGATATAATAAAAAGATCATGGGAAGATTGACAAAGTTTTGTAAGCATTTCATTATCTTTTGATAATATATATGTTCCGAATCCGCCAGAACTTTTATTTTTTTGAACAATATATTTTTCTGAATAGCATAAACACTGCTCTATTTCTTGAAAGGATAAATTTGATGCGGCGATTGTCATTGATGGTAATGTCGGAACGTATTGACTAAGCCAATATCGAGTATAAATCTTATCATTTAATATATCTAGCAAATTGCAATTGTTTAGACATACTACATGCTGGCGCAATGAAGGTTCTAAATGGTAAGCAATTCGTGGATTATAAAAAACGAACTTAGCATTAGGTTGTTTTGTTAATATGGTTAACATTTCATTTTGGACATAATTGTTAAAAGTATTTCCATATATATTTGCTTCTCTTTTTTCTTTTACATTCTGATCTGAAAAATAGCATATTTTATCAGAAAAAAGAAAATCATGAATGCAATCGATATCTCTTGGACCAACCCAAACATAGTAACTCATATTTTTTCCCTCCGCAGTAATAGATAATCTCATATTATCCTTTGTTTATAAAGCATAGCATCTTCCGGCATAAGTGTAATCTGCTAATTAGATAATGCAATCCCCTCTACATCCCTCATCTGCGTACTTAATATAACTATTGTGTCATTCAGCGCCCCATCAGCCGAATTTTCATCCGTTACACTTGACTTTAAGCACTCTACCTTTGAGGACTCGAAAATTCCATTCACAATGAAATTGACAACTTCTCATACTACAGGTTCCCACTCACAACCGCTCATCTTCCAGACTAAATTATACTATTTTATTCATTATATCACATCATTTTCTTATTTTAAATAGAAATCGTGTTTTTCTTTTACAAGAACAATCTATCCCTATCATCTCATTGTTATATTTCCGACAAATCCACATACTGGAGATTTCCCAGTAATGGTGATAGTGCCACCTCTCCGTAAAATAGCTCTCCATGGTCTCGGCCCTAATGAAAAATGCATGGTAATCCAGCCCGGTATGAACTTCCTGCACATTACATTAATACACTGATTTTATTGACTCATACCATTCCCTGACACATCCGTTATAGCAACATCATTACCGGATACATCAGATACAAGGGCACTTTCTGCCACACTATTGATATTTTGAGCCTGAACCACTGCATTATTTATAAACTCATGCAATATGTATATCATGTTAGCCACACGATTTATATCTTGTCATCTACGATTTCCTTCGCATTTTCAACAATATTAATTGCCGACACGGGAATACTCATATAAATTTCAAATACTTTCTGGATGGGTAATGCTCCCAGAAATACAGTGCAGTGGGTCTGCTGATGTCATTAAAAAATGACTTGTAGGACGGATATGCTATATGCAACTGCTCATGCAATTGATTAACCAGTCTGGTTCTCTGCTTCATGATATTGTCCCTGCGGTGCACCAACTGACCAAGTGACCAGTACGCATCGTTAGGGCAGGCATCCGGAAGTTTGTCCAGCATGTTTAACGTTGCCAGCGCAATAGCTTCTGCATCATCACTGTCGCTCTTACGGTACATGGCACCTCTGTGCTTTGCTTGACGATGAGATATGGCAGTATTTACATCCTTAACCAGATACCCCTTATCAATCAGCCAAACCGCTAAGGCTCTGCCATAACCATAAGCATTCTCCAAACCATAAACTACTTCTTTTCCCTCTGTATTGCATTTTTTCACTTTCGTAACCAGCTTAGGAAAATCGGCTGGTCTGTTTGGGAAAGTAATCTCTCCCAGCTTTTGATTGTAGCAATCAATCATAACTGCTGTGTGAGTCTCCTTATGTAGGTCAATACCCACATAAATAAATTTTTCTTTAACCATAGAATCAACCCCAATCTCTCAAGTATTCACTTCGTAAGACGTGCATTCATATTTTGTCACTTAAACTTTGAAGAAAGCAGAATGTATTACAGACAAAATATTCATGCAGGGCGTGCGCCCTATAAGAGCAGATAAGAAAGAATTTCTTAGTGAGCAAGCTCCCACGAAATTTTTTCTTATCTGCTCTTGCACGTCTTACTCGAATAGCAAAATAGTGGCAATCTCAACTGTTAAGCATCTTTCTCGGAATTACGCATCTTTCAGCAACCAAGTGTGCAAGAGTGGTATAGCCTATCCACTTCTGGTCAGGCACAAAATATCCTAAACGGATACCGCTGACTTTCATGGAGATGGATACATCCTGCAGAACACAGGACACGAAGCAGAAGAAATCTCCTTCGTGGTGTGTGATGTTAACTCTGAACAGAAGAGGTTGCAAGTTTAATTTTTGATTTTGGAGCAGATTATTTATATGAACCACTAAAAATGAGCAGAATTGGCTTTATGCCTTAGACTAAAAACAGACAAAAACGAGTAATAGTGCACAAATATAATTTTCAGACAGGGAAAGCAACTTTCTCTTGCCCCTGTGAGAGCCTGTGTTGCCCCTGTGTGCAATTTTAAAAGCGAAGTCGAGGTAATTACCCATAATGGAAGATTTGGGCCTTGTTGGGGAAATGTGAAAGACATGATTTCTTAAGATACCGCCAAAATAAGTAGGGTCGAAAATAGTGCAGGTTAAAGGCTTTATGCCGCTGAGGGGCGGCATAAGCGGGAAACACCCACCGGCAGAGCCGTTGGGAGAAATGTGGTATGGCATAACTTTTTCTGTTGTTCAGGAATTTGTTATGCCTTTGCGAGACTTTATTTGTTTTGCCGTATAACAGAAAATCGGAGAAGCTCCATGGCTGTTGTAGCCAATAGAACACCTCCGATTATGTGTTTTTGTTTAGATATTATGGAGATATTATCCCATCCCCCTTATACCCCCTGTTGCGTGCCATTATAACATGGCTGTTTTGGGTTCGTCAAGAAAAATGTTACAAAATTGTTACATCTAATTTTAGATACTCTTATGCACTCACTTCTAAGGTCTCTAAAATAATCCATGGATATCACTAGCTACGGAGAGCGCCATTCCGATTAATTTAAAGACCGTGGTTGATTTTTTAGCTGGTTGGTGTCCTTATGTTGAGGCATAATTAAATTATAACAAGTTATCACATTCCCATTCTGGTTTCAAAACCGAAAAATCTTGTATATAATTACTTAGCTCCACTTCCAATGCTTCTATTCCTTTTATATCATCTTGATAAACTTCACTTGCCAAATCATCTTCTGTGACATCCCAATTATTAGTATAATAATCAATAGACAGTTCATAGCATCTTAACTCAAAATATATATTATCTAAAGTACTTGAACTAAGTACCTTTTTGAGTCCGACTATTTTACCATCAGCATTATAACTATAACCTTGAACTGTCAAGAATTTTCTCAAATTTGCGTTCTCAGTTTTCAATTCCGTAGCAAGTTTTACTCCTGTACATAAATTATTAATTTGTTTCGTATCCAATTGCAAATTAGTTACCTCCTGAATTATCAAAGAAAATTCTTATTACACTTCCTTTTTGTGGATGTATTTGAAGATGTGGCATCTGTGCATCTGGATTTCCAGTTCCATGTCCCACTAAATATCCATCTGAACCAAATATATCATCCCAATGATAGGTATTTCCTTTTCCGCCTAGTAAGTTTTTTGCATCCATTGCATCCATGCCTGTCACATTAACATAGCCCTCTCCTTGATACAATCCCAAAAACAATTCTTCTGCTTGAGAACGATTCTTTACAGTTACCGATCTAGCTCCAGATTCTAATTGCTTGGCTGCATCCGAAACAGTGCCAGATGACCAAGGGATCTCTGTGTTTCTACCACTCTTACTCCCGCTGCCACTCGCCAACGCACACATATTATGCACTAAAACTTCTTCCTCAGAAACATAATATGTATGCCAGTCCTCTACCTCGAAGTTGTAGACGGTAACAGGCTCGTCCAGGTATTCTTTTTCAACACTGATAACACGAAGAAGCTCTCCGTCTGC
>JAZQLH010000015.1:0-18570 GCA_045542555.1 Acetatifactor sp.
TCGGGAGCGGGCTTATTGTCAATGGGCTGTCCCAATACATTGAAAATTCTTCCCAATGTATTCTCACCTACGGGTACGGAAATAGGAGCACCGGTAGCAATTGCCTCCATGCCTCTTACCAGACCGTCTGTGGGACCCATGGCGATACATCTTACAGTATCATCACCCAGATGCTGGGAAACCTCTACGGTCAGCTCATTACCTTTACCGTTAGGAATCCGAATAGCCTCATTAATCTCAGGAAGTTTTCCTTCATCGAAACGTACGTCAAGTACCGCACCGATGACCTGAGTGACTTTACCTCTATTCTCTCCTGCCATTTTAAACCTCTTTCCTGCACATCTCTGTGCATATTTACTGTCCCTTTGAACCTGTGCCAGTCACGGGAGCTGACGAATATATTCTTCACGCGGAACGTTCTCACTCCGTGAAAAACGCAGCGGACACTAACCTCAGGCTACGCCTTCGCTAAGTGCCGGCGTTTTTCAAGGTCCGCTTAGAAGGATATATCCGTCTCTCCCTGATTAACACAGTTCCAAAGGCAATTAAAAAATATCTACATACATGTGCCGGTCATCCACACCACTTCGTGGTGTGTCTGCCAGCAGTGCAGAGCAGTTGGGAAGGGTGTTGTTTTTCTTATGTGAGTCGCTTGCATTTTCTGTGGCGCCGCCATGTGTTGATAGTCAGCTGCGTGCACATATTGTTTTCACAAAGGGACGTACAAAAACGTCGGTACTTGCTTGGGGCGGAATACAATTCCGACACGAGCTTAGTATCCGCTACGTTTTTGTCCGAGCGAAAGCGCTCCCTTTTGAGAATAATATGTGCAGGCAGCGTCACTATAAAGATATGCGGCGCCCCACTGAATACAAGGGGCTCACTTGAGGAAATCCCAAGTCCCTACCCAAGTGCTTCTGCACCTGCAATAATCTCTGTAAGCTCCTGTGTAATGGAGCCCTGTCTTGCTCTGTTATACTTCAGCGCCAAATCACTTATCATTTCCTCGGCATTGCTGGTTGCATTGTCCATCGCCTGCATACGCGCACCATTCTCACTAGCCACAGCCTCCATCATTGCACCGTAGATAAGACTGGTGATGTACTTAGGTATAATCATGTCCAAAGCTTCCGTATCCTCCGGTTCAAAATCCATGACCGCCTCTGCTTTATTGCTACTTTCCTTCTCTATGGGATCAACAGGGAGCAGTTTAATCAGTTTAGGTTCATGACTGACCGTATTTTTAAAGGAAGTATAGGCCAGATAAATCTCGCCAATTTCTCCATTTGCAAAGGATTTCAAAAGTCTTTCAGACAACCCCATCGCATCCGCATAAGAAGGATTGTCGATAACCTCCGGAAGATTTTCTTTGATGGTATATCCGTTTCGGGTCAGGGTGTCACGTCCCTTATTACCAACAGCGTAAATATCCAAATCTTCCTTCTCAAAACTCTCATGTCTGGTAAGCAATTTTGTTACATTTGAATTGTAACCGCCTGCCAGACCACGATTGGAGGTAATCACAATCACAGCCTTTCTCTTGGACTCTCCGGCTATCAAATATTTGTGCTCCAAGTGTCCTACGCGAGCCAAAATGCTGTTAACCGTCTGATACATACAGTCAAAATACACCTTCGACTTCTCTGCGTTTGCTTTGGCACGCTGCAATTTTACCGTGGATACCAGTTTCATAGCCTTCGTAATCTGCTGAGTGCCCTGTATACTGATTTTCCGGCGCTTTATATCACGCATTGATGCCATAAATTACTCCTATCTGCTGCTTTGCGGCAACGGGATTATTTATTGAATCCCTGCTTAAACTCTTCGATTGCCTTGATTAAAAGCGCCTCTGTCTCATCGGAGATAACCTTCTCTGACGCAATATTGCCGGGCACTTCAGGATACTTCGTATCAAGGAACTCAAAAAATTCTGTCTCAAATCTGGTAATGTCTTCAACAGCTACATCCAACAGATACTTACGGGTTACCGCAAAAATAATGATAACCTGATACTGTACGGGCATGGGCTTGTACTGAGGCTGCTTAAGGACTTCCTTAATACGCTCACCCTGTGCCAGCTTTTCCTTGGTATCTGCATCCAGCTCGGAACCAAACTGCGCAAAGGAAGCAAGCTCTCTGTACTGTGCCAGCTCTGTACGGATGGGCGCAGCAATCTTCTTCATCGCCTTAATCTGTGCAGAACCACCTACTCGTGATACGGAAAGACCTGCATTTACAGCAGGACGGAAACCTGCGTTAAACATTTCAGTCTCCAGATAAATCTGACCATCTGTAATAGAAATAACGTTAGTAGGAATGTATGCTGATACATCGCCTGCCTGGGTCTCGATGATAGGTAGTGCGGTAAGTGAACCTCCGCCGTACTCTTCATTCATTCTTGCTGCACGCTCTAAAAGTCTGGAGTGCAGATAGAATACATCACCGGGATACGCCTCACGTCCGGGGGGACGACGAAGCAACAAAGAAAGTGTACGATAAGCAGTTGCATGCTTACTTAAGTCATCATAGATAACCAGTACATCCTCTCCATTCTCCATCCACTCCTCGCCGATTGCACAGCCGGAGTAGGGAGCAATATACTGCAGAGGAGCTAAGTCACTCGCAGTGGATACCACAACAGTGGTATAGCTCATTGCACCGAACTCCTCCAACGTTTTTACAATATTGGCAACGGTAGAAGCCTTCTGACCGATAGCCACGTAAACACACTTTACATTCTGACCCTTCTGATTGATGATGGTGTCAATAGCAATAGCCGTCTTACCGGTCTGACGGTCACCAATGATAAGCTCACGCTGACCTCTTCCGATGGGAACCATGGCATCAATTGCCTTGATTCCGGTCTGCAAAGGCGTATCTACACTCTTTCTGGTAATAACACCACTTGCAACACGCTCAATTTGGCGGAACTTGTCCGTCTGCACAGGCCCCTTGCCATCAATAGGCTGTCCCAGCGCATTAACAACACGGCCAAGCAGAGCATCACCTACGGGAACCTCAACTACACGTCCTGTAGTTTTAACAATGTCACCCTCGTTGATATTGCGGGCATTACCCAGAAGAACCGCACCTACATTGTCCTCCTCCAGGTTCAGCACCATGCCGTAAATCTCACCGGGGAACTCCAAAAGTTCTCCCTGCATGGCATTTTCCAGACCATGTACGCGGGCAATACCGTCAGCAACCTGAATAACCGTTCCCACATCAGACACGTCCAGAGTGGAAGCGTATCTTTGAATCTGCTCTTTAATTACCGAGCTAATTTCTTCCGGTTTCAAATTCATGTTCTGTAACACCTTTCCTCCAGCCTAACCCAGCTGGATTTGTAATAATTGTCTTGTCAAATCATTTAATTTCGAGCGGACACTGCTGTCCACAACTCTGTCATTTATACGGATAATCATACCGCCTATCAGGGACTCATCTACCTTGAAATCAGCCTCGATGCTCCGATATTTGGTTGTCTCCAAAAGCTTCGCCACTGTAGCCGCCTGTTGCTCCTTGTTCAGAGGAACTGCTGAGGTGATATGAGCAACTCCGATTCCCTTTGCCTCCTTCATTCTGAAAATGAAGTAATTGAAAATCTCCTGCAACTGCCCATATCTTTCTTTCTGAATCACTATCTCCAAAAGGCCGGTAAGTTCGTCACTTACTCTTCCCTTGAAAACATTTTTCATGGCCTCAACTTTTTCCTGTTTAGGGATGCCGGGATGCATCATCAGCTTGTCAAACTCCGGGTTACCCTTCAAAATCCTGCTGATTTGCTGTACCTGCGAAAGCATCTCATCTGCTTTGGCAGGGCCAGCTTCCATGGCGAGTTCAAACAACGCTTCTCCGTATGTCTTAGAAACTAATTTAGCCATGTATCCTTACCCATTTCCTTCAGAGTCTCGTTGATTAACTGGTTCTGAACATTGGTGTCGATAGATGCAGCCACAACCTTACCTGCCATCAGGGAAGCCACGGAGATAATCTCCTTCTTCACCTCATCAGACACCTTCTGTTTCTCAAGTTCAGCTTCTGTGCGGGCTCTCTCCATAATGCGAGCTGCTTCTTCCTTGGCCTGCGCAACAATCTGGTTTTCATTTGCCAATGCTCTTTTGCGGGCGTCACTTAAAATGCTCTCCACTTCCTTATCGACGTCACGAAGCTTTGCCTCGTACTCCTCGCGCAAGCGCTTGGCCTCTTCCATATTCGACGCTGCATCAGCTAACTCGCCCTGAATCTTGGCCTGACGGTCATTTAACATCTTGCGGGCGGGATTGAACAGGAAGTAGCTCATTACGGCTAACAGTACGAAAACAGCTATAAGAGTCAGTGTTGAATCGGCCAACAGCTGCCAGTCAATACCGAACATTCTCTCATAGGTCTCTCCTGCGGTTAATAGTATCATTTCTGCCTCCTTTCCGGTAATTTAGATACCGTGTCTTATGGTAACAGAGGCTTAACAAACAATAACAGAATCGCAATCAACAAACCGTACAGACCGGTGGTCTCTGCTACAGCCTGACCAAGCAACATTGTAGAAGTAATCTCAGACTTCGCACCGGGGTTACGTCCCACTGCTGCTGCAGCATGACCTGCTGCAATACCCTGGCCGACACCGGGTCCAATACCGGCAATAACCGCCAAACCTGCACCAATTGCAGAACATCCTAAGATAAAGTTTTCATCAAATCCCATTTTATTTTCCTCCTAGACTTTTATAATTTTTAGGCCTCATCACCAATTGCATTGCTGATGTAAGTCATTGTCAACATACAGAATACATACGTCTGAATTGCTCCTGAGAACAAATCAAAGTAAACATGCAGTGCTGCGGGCCATGCAGTTGCAATTACACCCAACAGGCCATAAACCAGTGCCATCATAATTGTTCCTGACAAAATATTTGCGAACAAACGCAATGACAAGGATATGGGTACTGCAAAATCACCTATCAGATTAATAGGTAGCCATATCGGCAGCCACGGTGGTAACGGGGAACACTTATCCGCCCAGATATCTTTGATTGAATGGTGTTTAAACTCATTAAAGCGCACAATGAGAAATGTCATAACACCCAGTGGAAAAGTAACACCGTAATCAGCAGTGGGAGGTCTCAAACCTAACAGACCCGAGAAATTACTGAACAGAATAAAAATAAATACCGTTCCGATGTAATTGCGGAACTTGGTAGCATTTTTACCCATGGTAGACTTTGTCATACCATCCAGCATTTCAACGATAAGTTCTACTACATTCTGAAAACCACCCGGCACACCTGTGCCGCGCACCTCCGTGCCCTTTTTCATGGCTCGTCCCGCCGCTATGGAAAATACGCATAAAATCACGACCACCAACAGCAGGCTGACATGTGTCGTTGTTATCCAAACCTCATGGCCGAAGAAATTATAAGGCACCAGTCCATGCACCATAACATCCACCTCGGAACCGCCGGATAACAATACGCCATGAACCATACTCTCACCTCCCTTTTAGTATTTTTAAGGCTTATCTGTAACCTCATCTTTTTCCACAATCGGCTCCGGGATAGGATCCGTCTCATGGAATAATTTGTTGTAGAGCTTATGGGTAAACGGTTGTGAGTAAACCGCTACTTTCAAAATCAATAAATATCCCAGACACAAAATCAAGGGATTCAAAACTTTCGCTACCGTTGTTATGATTACAACCACTGCGAAGGTAATAAACCTTATAAAATATCCCGCAGTAATCACTTTTGTAGCATTTTTCTCATCAAGGTCAAGACCTCGTTCCAAACATCTTTGCATGTGCAACATGGAAACCATGGCAAAGGCCGCTGCCGCAACAATTCCCAGACACCAATCCGCTTTACTTACAGACCAACTTTCCAAAGGCAATAACAGTCCGACTATCAAAGCAACTAGCATCCAAAACAGAATGGCCGTCTGCACCTCCAGAAGCGTTCTATTCATTTTTTTCAGCATTCCGGGTCTCCTTTTTATCCTTCTCATATACCTTCTTTGCCATACGGTAAACATTCTGTCCGCCGGCAATAGCCCCTGCAACGAAAAGTAAAATTGTCCAAAAAGAGGTCTGGTATCTGCTATCCAGCCAGATGCCAAGTGCAGACATCATACCGATTGGCACCAGCATATTAATGCCAAACTGCGAAATCAAAACCAGAGACTGATAAACACTTTTATCATATTGGGCATTACGTTTGCGTTTCCTTCCCATCTGTCTCCTCACATTCCGCATGATAAAATCCAACACTATAAATTATACCCATTTTTGTGCCAAATGTCTACATGAAACCAAATTTTTCATTGACTTGCCGATATATGGGAGTTAGTATTTTTACATAAGATAATTTCAGCTTTAAGGAGGGTGCCCCATGACAAACAACAAACAGTTGCAGCTTTACCGTAAACGCTACATTCCCGCCGAGTGCATTCCTCTTAAGAATGATATCATTGTGGAACAAAATGAGGATTTTATACTCACTACCTGGAAAACACTCAACCCTAAGACCACCTTTGATCATGGTTCTTCCTGTTACCTGTTAAAGGAAGGGCTTAAAGTCAGCAAATTTTACCGTCCTGATGGCACGCTTCTGTACTGGTATTGCGACATTGTGAATTTTGAATATAATGAAACCGAAAACATCCTTACCGTTGTCGATTTGCTGGCAGATGTGGTAATTCACCCCGACGGCAGGGTAAAAGTAATGGATTTGGATGAGCTTGCCGAGGCACTGGAAAAAGGCCTGATAACCCAAGCGCAACTGACCGCCGGCCTGCGTCAGCTTAATTACCTGCTTACCATGATAGACCGCGATAAATTTGACCGCCTGCAATCCATCTTAAACGACCGAAATCTGTAAAAAAGCGGACAGCTAATGCTGCCCGCTTTTACATTTCTATCCTAGTAAAATACGTGTCCACCGATATTAATTCCTTCCAGTCCCTCGATAGGAGTTCTGAAAAATACACAATTTCCCACGTTGGTCACACCCGACATAGCCTCATCTGCTGCCTGATAGCATCTCGGCGTTGCCTTGTTGGCTGCCAGCGCCAACTCCAGTCTGCCGCTGGCCACGGGGGAAAACTGTCTCTTCTGATAAATAACCCCCACCACACTGTCCGGAAACTTATTGCTGAGTACACGATTAATAACCACTGCTCCAACTGCAACCTGACCCTCATAAGGCTCACCGCCCGCTTCGCAGTAAATAAGATTTGCAAGAAGATATCTGTCGCCTTCTGCAAACGTTACCTCTGAAATATCTCTCCATTCGCCATTGGCTGCCGCCTGAGACATAGCCATCTCCTCGGCAAGCTTCTGTTTCAAATAGGCCACGTCTTCTTCTTTTTTCTTAATTTCATCTTCATAAGCCTTGGCCTGCGCTTCCGCTTCTTCAATCTGGTCTGCATAATTTGCAATGGAATTGGATGTAGAGCTTACCAGCCCGGACACCTTACTCTTTTCCGTCTCTGCTTCCAGCTTCAATCCATCCAGTTCTATCTTTTCCTGTTGAAGAAGGGCTTCCTGCTCCTCAATCAGAGCGCGGTTGTCCTTAAACTCGTCCAGCTTCATCTTGTCATAGCTGGCAATCTTTTCATAATTATCTGCAGTGTTGAGCATATCAGAAAAACTGCCCTGATCAAACACACTGTTTATCATCGTGTTCAGATTACTGGTATCATTATTCACATACATCCTTCTGACACGAATGACCATGTCTTCATACTGCTTTGCCTCGGTCTGTTTTGCAGTCTCCAAAGCCGCCTGAGTCTCTGTAATCTCCTGCTCCTTGTCCGCAATTTTTCCTTCCAATTCCTCCAGATGCGCACTGATTTCCGTCAGTTGGGTGTTCAATTGATTCAACTCACCCTGAAGCGTATTTTTTTCACCCTTCATGTCCTCAATGTTATCCTGAAGTTCATCCTTTTTGCCCTCCAGTTCATTCTTCTCCTGCTGGGCCTGATTCAATTGTTCCTGAATGCTGGATGCCATAACCTTGGCAAGCGGCGCCTCCGCACCTCCCGCAAACAGCATGGCAATCAGAGAAACAGCTAAAATCATCGCTGTTATCTTCATGTGTCTTAACATTTTACACCTCAATTTCTATCCTTCGTCCGGTCTGTTTATATGCAACACATTTTACACCTGCTGCTTTGAACATACGCTTAGAAGCCATATTGGCCGGTGTTCCTTTATATTTATCGCTTGCGTAAACCACTGTTTTGATTCCTGCCTGAATGATTGCTTTGGCACACTCATTACAGGGAAACAGCGACACATATAATTTAGTTCCTTCCAATGAACCGCCTCTGTAATTCAAAATGGCATTGAGCTCACTATGTGTTACAAAGGCATATTTAGTGGACAGCATATCACCCTCTCGTTCCCACGGAAAATCATCATCGGAACAGCCCCTCGGAAACCCGTTGTAGCCCATGGATAAAATCTTATTCTCCTGACTTACAATACAGGCTCCCACCTGCGTATTGGGATCCTTGGAACGCATGCCCGACAGATGGGCAACTCCCATAAAATATTCATCCCAGCTGATATAATCTGTCCTTTTCGTCGTCATAGGTTACTCCTCAATCAATGCAATTCTTCTGCTGTGTCTCTCCTCACCGGAAAATTCAGTACCTAAGAATGTATCAACAATCTCCAGCGCAAGATTTTCTCCTACAATACCGGCTCCCATAGCCAGCATATTGGCGTCATTGTGAAGACGGGTCATTTTGGCAGAAAGAACATCTGCACACAATGCACAGCGCACACCCTTTACTTTGTTGGCAGAAATACTGATACCGATTCCTGTAGTACAGATAACTATACCCTTCTCACACTCACCTGATGCCACTGCCTTTGCAGCTTCTCTTCCAAACAAAGGATAATCACAACTGGATTTATCAGGACATCCTACATCCTTACATTCAATCCCTTTTGCCTCCAGATGACGAATCACCTTTTCCTTCAAATCGTATCCACCGTGGTCACTACCGATTGCTATCATTTTCATATCCTCCATTTAAATCAATTACATTGTGTCCGGCCGCCTTTAACAACCGGTTCATAATGGCTTGTCCCAAGCCCTCCGCCGAAAAAGCCTCCGAATAAATCTTCGTCACCTTTTCGTCATCAAATTCACGTAAAATTGCATATAGCCTGTGGGCAATGGATTCTTCATCTGCCCTGCTTCCCACACTTTTTATCACATCTGCCTGATAATATGCTTCCTGCTCCAAAGTAGCAATGACACCTACTTTTTCACCGGTCCCTCTGTCCGTGGCAGCCTGTCTATTAATATACGCAGTCACCTCATCCGGATCCCCCTGTACAATCACAAGCTCGCCAGTCGGAGCATAATGTCTGTATTTCATTCCGGGGGCCTTGGGCGCCTGCCCGCAGTCCTCCTTGGAGTGCATTATTGTAACATCTGTCGAAACCGGCCCCAGCACCTGCTCCAGCATATCCTTGGTAATATATCCGGGACGCAAAATCTGAGGTGGTGTCACAGTCACGTCTACAATGGTGGATTCCAATCCGATTCCGACTTCACCGCCATCCAGAATCATATCAATCCTGCCATCCATATCCTCTGCAACATAGGTCGCTAACGTAGGACTGGGCTTCCCGGAAGTATTGGCACTCGGTGCAGCTACATACCCTCCGCTACAGCGTATAAACTCCATGGCAACCGGATGAGACGGCATTCTCACCGCCACCGTATCAAGACCACCTGTGGTTTCATAAGGTACAGCGTCCGTCTTATGCAAAATCATGGTGAGCGGCCCCGGCCAGAAAGCCTGTGCAAGCTTCCGTGCCTCATTCGGAATCTGCGCTGCAATCCTAGGCAAATCATCCATATCTGTAATATGAATAATCAACGGATTGTCGGAAGGTCTGCCTTTTGCTTCATAAATTTTACGGGAAGACTCCGGATTCAGCGCATCTCCGCCCAATCCATAAACCGTCTCCGTGGGGAAGGCTACCAAACCTCCTTCACGGATAATTTGGCCTGCTCTTTCAAGCACATCCACATCCCGCTCGGTTATTTGAATCAATTCTGTCTTTTTCATTTTACCTTTTAATTCCTATGGTACCTTTTAAAATCCTTTATTCCCATGATATTATAACACATCTAATCAAAAAGGGAAAGGCTTTAATCCTCGCTGTTTAAATATTGCATAATTCCAATATGAATAGCCCATGCCACCTTTTCCTGATAACTCTCGTCACAAAGTTTTCCTGACTCCTCCCAATTAGACAGAAAACCGCACTCCACAATAGCAATCGGAGTTGACGTCTTTTTCAAAAGATAATAACTGTCATTCGCCTTCACCTGCCTGTGATTGTCCGGGTCAAGTCGTTTTACCATACTCTTCTGCAAAAGTTCAGCAATTTTTTCCCCCTCTGCACTACCTGTATAATAAAAAACCTGTGCGCCCTTAACATACTCCTCCGGATAACTGTTCTGATGAATGCTTACCGTTAAATCGGGTTTTGCCTGCTCAATTATTTCAATTCGCCTCTTCATATCCTGTACCTTTTTATTGGATGCGTTTTCATCATACAACCCTTCGTCAGTCTCTCTGGTCATAATAACCTGCACATCCTGCGCCTCTAAATACTCCTTGACCAAAAGCGTAATTTGAAGATTGATGTCCTTTTCTAACGCATTGTTTACCCCTATTTTGCCGGGATCGATACCGCCATGTCCCGCATCAAGCACCACGCACTTCGCAGAATCTGTTACTGCTACACTGCCTCCGGTTGCAGGGTTAAGTTGCTCCCTGCCGGCAAACAAAACTACTGCAAATAACAGAACCACTGCAAAAATTGTAAAAAAATGTTGATTCTTCATAAGAATTTTGCCCTTCAATTTGTCATTCTACATATAATATTCCTGACAAATTATTTCTAAAACTATTGCATTCTCCCTTTTAACTGGCGTATAATAGGGACATGAATAGCCTAAAATCCAAAATAGCAATATTATTAGTGGTCGTAGGTTCTGTCGCCTTCGTAGTCGGCATTGTAATACTTGCCAGACAACATCGGGCCTCACAGGAATCCAAAGTACTTCTCGAAAGCATGCAGGTGCAGGCTGAAAGCAGAGCACAGGAAAGCCAGACCTCAACTGAAACAATCGAGAATTCAGAGTTAGAAGAAGATGTAAGTTCTGGCGACACAGAAGCCGAAATCGCCTCTGTCGAGGAATCAGAATCCGAAGCGCCGATTCTTGTAACCAATCCTTATATGGACAGTTTCTTGGCAAACGACCATATGGCAGGTTGGCTTAAGATTGAAGGAACCGTTATCGACTATCCTGTTATGTGGACCCCCGGAGATGAAAATTACTACCTTTACAAGAATTTTAAAGGCGGTGAAGACAAAAACGGAAGTCTCATTCTTGACACGGACAGTTCTCTTAATCCGCTGACCACCAACTTGATTATTCATGGACATAATATGCGTTCCGGCGCCATGTTTGGCACACTGACAGACTACGAGAACTCTAAATATTGCCAAGAACATAATATCATTACCCTATATACCGAAGAACGCGAACGTCATTATGAGGTGGTTGCCGTATTCCGCTCTCAGGTATACCGCAAAAAAGATCAGGTGTTTAAGTTCTACAAATTCTTCCAGGCAGATACGCAGGCAGAGTTTGATGACTTTTATAACAACATAAAAGCTTTGTCCTTGTATGACACCGGCGTTACTGCTCAGTTTGGAGACCACTTTATCACACTTTCTACCTGTACTTACCATGTAGAGAACGGAAGATTTGTGGTAGTGGCCAAGGAAATTGAACCTGGTGACGCTTATGCTCCTTTCAGAGAGCAGTCCACCACACAGGGACAAGACAAAACCAATTAATTCAGGAGGTTCCTATTATGAAGAAATTTAAGAAATTTGTTTCTCTGCTGGCAGCAGCCGCTATTCTGGCCATTGCTCCCGGCGCAAACGCACTGAAAGCAGAAGCTGCCAATCCCACCACTTTCTATGTAAAATATGATGACAGCAAAAATGAGTGGCGTATGCAGGTACATGAGTGGAAAAATGACTATGAAGGCAGAGAGCTCTATTATTTGAATGAAGGCGACGAGAAAGTCAAGGATGGTGACATCTTAATTGTCCTCTCTAACGAAGAAGACGAAACCGGTTCCGAGGAAATTCACGTTAACGCACGCCTCAGCAACCTGACCGTAAATCGTGCTCACGCAGTTGTTAAAGCAAACGGTATTGACGAGTGTTATGTATTTGGCGACAGCTATGCTGCAGTTACAGGCAACATTACCGATGCTTATGTATACGACAATGCCAGCTGTACCTTTCACAGCAACGTTCGCAACCTTCATCTGATTTCAACTCAGTCTAACGAGGTAGAATCCAACGTTACTGTAGGCGGTACCGTAACTTATGCTTCTCTTGCAAATGAAGGCGGCGTTTTCAAGGAGTACTACAACTTCCTTGCAGGCACCTTCCATCATGATTTTGCAAGCGGCCTGATGACTGCAACCTATCATTACAGCAACGACCCCAACACAAATGCTTACTCCGCTCCCGAAGTACCGGCTTCCAGCGTACCTACTCCCGCAGGTTCTGTTGCATCTACTCAGGGAAGCACATCTTCCTCCAACGAGTATGATGACGTACCCAAGACCGGTGAGAGCAATGTAGGTGTATGGTTGTTCGTAATCTCCGTAGCATGCTATGCAGGAAGCTTATTCATGACCAGAAAAATTCAGTAATTCAAAATGATCACACAACGAAGGCGAGCCGCTTCATAAGCGACCCGCCTTTTTTAGTTTTAGTTATGATGTACTATATGCATTAATCAATTCCCACGCAATCGGTGTTCCGTAACCCAGTCTCCAGACTGCTACACCGCCTATATTGTTAGCACTCATCACATTCAGTTTCACGCGAATAGAATCCGCATCTTCAAGCCATACCTGTTTCAAACCACTGCCACTCTGCCATTCTAAATAGTTCTGACATGTTGTTTCGTCCCACACAGGCTCTACACCCACCTGTTTCAGGAATGCATCTGTATTGTTCATGGTCAGATATTCATCGGATACATCTGCACCGTTGGTACACCACACAATTGTATAGAAGGGCAATGCATTGATAATCTTCTCAGAAGGAACCTGTTCTGCCGTCTTGGTAATACCGTTGGTCACATAATCAATACTTGCCACACTACCCACTTCATCGCTTCCATGCCAGTGCTCATCATATCCCATGATAATCACATAATCGGCAACCTCTCCCTGAACATCCAGTCGATAGTGTTCATTAAAATGAAAAGGTACATAATTGTCCACAGACAATACCAAGCCATTCTCCCGGCACAAAACAGACAACTCACGCAAAAATTGTACATAATGTACGCCGCTCTCTGATGATACCTGTTCAAAATCGATGTTAATACCGTCAAGTCCCAAATTGATAGCTGCATCCGTGATACCGCGCACCAGTTTCTGTCGCTTCTCAGTGGAAGACAAAACAACATATTCATCCACCTCATTGCCGGTCTCATTCCGATAGTTAAAGTTATCAAGCACACCCCAGACCTGCAATCCCACAGAATGCGCCGAATCTACATAAGATTTCTCTCCAAAGCTTCTGAAGTTACCAAACTCATCACACAGACTAAACCACGTGGGTGCAATGACATTCATTCCCTTTGAACCGGATACCATCTCATAAAGAGTAGTGTTTCCAATCGTTGCACCTATGGAATGGAAACCAAGATTAACCTTTCCATCCAATAAGAGGCTCGTATATTCAGGAGCCACATAATCCGTCACCGGTGTCTCTTTCTCTGTGGAAGGCTCTGACAGTCTCTTATTTTCCACGTATCCGATGAAGGAATCCGAAGTCTTTACCTTACTCCATGTATCCATCTGCTCCAAAATCTCTACAGTCTCACCCTTGGCCACGTCCCGAAGAATAGAACTCTTAATACCGCCCTTTTCACGAACAGCAGTATCCTTTTTTATCTCTGCAATCATGCGCTCACCCCACTGGGTATAAACCTGCACATGCTTGTCATACATATCATAGGAATAGTTGGTAAACAATTTCACATAATCCGCAGCTATATAAATGGTATCCCCTTCCACCAGACATATGGGATATCCCATATTCATAGTATCCTGCAAATTCCGGTAGGTTCCGTCATTCCCTTCTATAACAGTGCTTGTAGTCTCTATTGCATCTGTATAAAGCAACAGATTCTCTGCCCTGTCCACATAAAAGATTTCATTCATGTATTTATGAACGGTATCCAGCGTAAAATAGCATTTATCGTCTCTTATCAGTGCCTGTTCTTCTACCATTTCATCCTGAAGAATGATAGCCGCCATCTCACCGGACACTCCGAAATATTCTCCCAAATCCATCTGTTCCTCACTGTAAGAATACTTGTCCAGGAGCGGTTTGCCAACCACCACAGCCAGTATAATTCCGATTAAGAGGAGCGTAATAAAAAATACTAAAACTTTCTTTTTCATTGTCTTTCTTCTTTCTGTTAATTTTGTCCCTGTGCAGAATGCAACTGCCAAACAGACAGTTACATTCTAACACATGAACGCCACATCGTCATTACCATTTTTGACAAATTAAGATTTTTTTAGAGATAATCAGGCTGTCAGCAAACTGTGATAAAGATAACCTCTTCCCTAATCAACAGCTCCCCGATTCCTCTTTTTACATCTTAGACCAAAAAGAAATTGTGATATACTAATACAAATGCCCCGGCAGTGCATATTATAATGGTGTTGCCGGTGAAATCAGCTACAAAATCACCCACAACAAAAATAAAACTGTTTAAAATGAATTATATTTGTGAAAATTATAGTTGAGATACTATGAAAAACCTATCGGACAAGCGCGGATGCACCTGTAAGACAACATTATACCCAATGCAAAAAATGATGCACTTCCAAGATACAATGTGATATAATAAGTATAGAAGATAATAGGTCAACTAAAAGAAGAAAAAACTGCCGCCTCCTCTCCGCACCGGATTGCCGGAGGCATCTGTGAATATAATTATATTTGGTTACCTTTGTTTTGGCAAGTGTTTTTTAAAGATTTAATATTCTTAAATTTTTTTAAACAGTTTTGTACTTCTATTGACGAAACGCCAATGAGCGTTTAGAATGCAAATAACCTGAACCATTCATCCGCATCCCGCATGCAGAAAGGAGGGTCATTATGAAAATAGAAAAAGTAAATGAAAATCAAATTCGTTGTACTCTGACCAGAGAAGACCTGGCCAGTCGTGAATTAAAAATAAGTGAACTTGCCTATGGCACCGAAAAAGCGAAACGACTTTTTCGCGACATGATGCAACAGGCCAATTTTGAATTTGGATTTGAGGCAGAAGATATTCCTTTGATGATTGAAGCCATTCCGCTGAATGCTGAGTGTATTGTGCTCATCATTACCAAAGTCGATGATCCCGAGGAATTAGATACCCGATTCTCAAGATTTGCTCCCCATGTCACACAAGACGATGACGATGATGAGGATGACGAAGAATATGATAGCGATGACACACAGGAGGTTCTTGACTTGTTCCGCAAGCTTCAAGAGACAACACCTGAACCTTCTGTCGCCCCCGAGTCCTCTGTTTCTTCCGAAACCAAAGTCACTTCTTCTGAGAAGCTTCGCACGCGAATATTCAGCATGGACTCCCTTCATCAGGTAATGGCTGCCGCTAAAGTTACGGGTGCAACTTTCCATGGACAGAGCACACTTTATAAAGATGACCGCACAGACAAATATCTTTTGGTGCTGACTCAGGGCGATTCCACAAGGGAGGACTTTGACCGCACCAGCAACATGATTTCCGAGTATGGAAGCCTGCAACGGACGCTTCCTGCCGGCCGCACATTTCTCGAAGAGCACTACGAAGCACTGGTTTGCGAGAATGCATTACAGCTCTTAGCAATATAGGATTGACAATTATTTTCTCTTCCGTTATAATTTGGCATTGTAATTAAAAATCCATTTATAGTCCAAAGAGGAGGGCAATATGAAAAAGCACGTAAGAGTTTTTGCATTTGTTTTAGCACTTTCCATGATGCTTCTGACCGCTTGCGGCGGCAAGAAGAGTTACAGCACCGTTGAGGAATGGTATGATGACAACCCCGCACTTCGCACATTCATCAATGCAGGAATTGAGAATGCCGAGGAAGATGGCGATGAGCTCGCTATGGTTGTTGAAGAAAATACTCTCATCTACTCCGTTAAACTTGAGGAGAAAATGTTTGGCGAGAGCGACGAGATGGATGCTACTTATAAAGCATTCTTCGATGAGTCTTTCGAAGCAGAGAAGGAAGAATATATTAGCATCATTCCCGATCTTGCTGACTTGAGTGGTGTTCCTGAGAGTTCCATCTCCGTTCGCATTGAGATTTATAATCCCGGCGAGTCCACTCCTTCTTATACCAAAACCTTTACAAACTAATAAGGAATCAAAAAAGGCGTCACACAGTTGTGTGACGCTTCTTTTTTAACCTGTTGCGTATATCGGTTTATACTGCCTCAATTGCAGCCATCAATGCATCAATATCCAGGCCGTGAACCATTGCAGCCTCCTCCAAAGACTCTCCCTGTGCGGAAGGGCATCCAAGGCAATGCATGCCTGCCTCAAGCAATACAGGTGCAACATTGGGATTTGCACGCAGAATTTCACCAATTGTCATTTCCTTCGTAATTCCGGTCATAATTTTCTCCTTTCATTTTACAATTAACACTATTTTAGTATAATACTTTCCCCCAAATCTGACAAGCTATTCTTGCAATGTCTTTTTCTTCGTACAAGGCTTTTTGTACCCCAAAAAGTACACTATCCGCCTTGACGGAATCCTGCGTTTTTCTTATAATGATAGCAAGGATTAAGAGTAACTTCGGTTACTTTAAAATAATCAAATAAAAACATAGGAGGCATTTCAAAATGAGACCAGAATGGACAGATTTTGTAGCTGGCAAATGGGACAAAGAAGTGAATGTTCGCGACTTTATCCAGAGAAACTATCATCCCTACGATGGTGATGAGAGCTTTTTGGCTGAGGCTACCCAGAACACAAAGGATTTGTGGGCACAGGTTCTTGACCTGATGAAGCAGGAGAGAGAAGCAGGCGGCGTTCTTGATATGGACACCAAAGTTGTTTCTACTATTACTTCCCATGGCCCCGGCTACTTGGACAAGTCTAAGGAGACTATCGTAGGTTTCCAGACTGATAAGCCTTTCAAGCGTTCCCTTCAGCCTTATGGTGGTATCCGTATGGCAGAGAAGGCTTGCTCCGACAACGGCTACGAGGTAGATCCTGAGATTTCCGAGTTCTTCTCTACTCACAGAAAGACTCACAACGCAGGTTGTTTCGATGCTTACAACGCAGAGATGAGAGCTTGTCGTTCTTCCCATATCATTACCGGTCTTCCCGACGCTTACGGTCGTGGACGTATCATCGGTGACTACAGACGTGTTGCTCTGTACGGTATTGACAGATTGATCGAGGATAAGCAGGCACAGAAGGATTCTACCGGACGTGTTATGACCGATGACGTTATTCGTCTTCGTGAGGAGCTTTCCGAGCAGATGGTTGCTCTGAAGCTCATGAAGGAAATGGCAGCTTCCTATGGTTGCGATATTTCCAAGCCCGCTTCTAACGTTAAGGAAGCAATTCAGTGGACCTACTTTGGTTATCTGTGTGCAGTTAAGGAGCAGAACGGTGCTGCTATGTCCCTTGGACGTACTTCCACCTTCATTGACTGCTACGCTGAGAGAGACCTTAAGAACGGTACCTTCACTGAGCAGGAGATTCAGGAGTTTGTTGACCACTTCATCATGAAGCTGCGTCTGATTAAGTTCGCTCGTACTCCCGAGTACAACCAGATTTTCGCAGGCGATCCCGTTTGGGTTACCGAGTCCCTCGGTGGTGTTGGTGTAGACGGCAGACCTCTTGTTACCAAGACTACTTTCCGTTATCTGCACACCCTGACCAACCTTGGTGCTTCTCCCGAGCCTAACCTGACTGTACTTTGGTCTACCAGACTCCCTGAGAACTTCAAGAAATACTGTGCAAAGATGTCCATCGAGACTTCTTCCATCCAGTACGAGAATGATGATTTGATGAGAGTTACCCACGGTGATGACTACGGTATCGCATGTTGTGTATCCTCCATGGTTATCGGTAAGGAGATGCAGTTCTTCGGTGCACGTGCAAACCTTGCTAAGTGTCTGCTGTACGCTTTGAACGGTGGTATCGATGAGGTTACCAAGAAGCAGGTTGGTCCTAAGTATCGTCCTGTAGAGGGTGACGTTCTTGATTACGATGATGTTTATGCTAAGTTCATGGATATGATGGAGTGGCAGGCAGATGTTTATGTAAACACTCTGAACATCATTCACTATATGCATGATAAGTACTGCTATGAGAGAGCAGAGATGGCTCTTCATGACAGAGATGTTAAGAGATACTTCGCTACCGGTGTTGCAGGTCTGTCCATCGTAGCTGACTCTCTTTCCGCTAT
>JAZQLH010000016.1:0-45029 GCA_045542555.1 Acetatifactor sp.
GGTAAGCATACCACCCAACCATCTTTCGTTTACGTAGTACATACCGCATCTCTCAGCTTCTGTCTTAACAGCGTCCTGGGCCTGCTTCTTGGTACCTACGAAAAGAATGGTGCCGCCCTGTGATGCAATTTCAGAAATTGCATTGTAAGCTTCATCAACCTTGCCTACAGACTTCTCTAAGTCAATGATGTGGATACCGTTTCTCTCGGTGAAGATGTAAGGAGCCATCTTAGGGTTCCATCTTCTGGTCTGATGTCCGAAATGAACACCTGCTTCAAGTAACTGTTTCATAGAAATAACGCTCATGTCTTTACCTCCGTTTGGTTAGAATCTTCCGCAATTCCTTTTCTGCCGAAGTGCGTTAAACTCCGGTTAGCTCCGAGGACGATTTCACTCAGGAATCTGATTGAAACACCATCATCGAATCGGAATGCGTGTTTTTTAGTCACAACTAGCACAGTATAACACAAGAAACCCCTTATTGCAAGGGGTTTCTGACATTTTTTTGCAACAGTTCAGCCATGCATAGACCAACCTGTTTTTTCATCCATATTTAGCGTGCAATTTCCTTAGCAATCTCCTCGTATGTCGCTCCCGGAAGAATTTTATAGGTTCCGGTACGAATTGTGCGGGAATAACCATTATCACAAAGATAATTATCAAACTCCACTGCATCCTCCACAAGTCCGGCTGACGCAAGAGCTTTACTCACTGTATAGGAACTGTCCCCACTCTTAATCGTGAAGGTTATGGGCTCTGTTGATTCAATAATCTCCGTAGATTCCATGGTTTCTGCGGAGTCTGTTGTTTCTACAGATGCCGGAGACATGCCAAAACTGCCTGTGCCATCAGATGTACCCGATATTTCCTGTTCGCTTGAGACAATCTGCTCCGGAGATGACTCTGTACTGCCTGTTGTCTCACTTGATTCTGCCACATCAGAAAGCTTAACAGAATCACCTTCTACCATTCCAAGTTCCAGCGCCCGCTTGCGTATCTGTGTATCTGTCAGGGGTTTATTCCCTGCATTGGCAATTGACAAAATGATGGTGGTCAAAATTACCCCCACCGCCAATCCTCGTAAATAATACTTTAGTTTCATAATATCCTCATATCGATACTTCTTACAGATTCTTATGCAAATCAATCACAAGCTTCACTTCGCCTACACCCAATCCCAATTCCTTTGCAATGGCTACCGTGGATTTACCTTTCTTGTGCAATGCCAGAATCTGTTCATTATTGTTCATACCCACGCCGGATGCATCTGCAAGAAAATCCCACTCTTTAACGGCTTTTATGGGTTCTTCTACATCCTGTTTTGAAACCTCGGCCTTCAACGATTTAAATTCCGGTTCCTTTACACTGACCACATCTATCGTCGGTACCTCTAACTGTTGAAAGGACTGCACTACCGCCTCAGCCTCTCTCTTGGTCTCCTGCGCCTCCTGCACTGTCTTCGTCACCTCAGACATAGTGCTTTTCAAATTGTCATGCTTGGCATTCAACATATCATACAGAAACATTGCCTCTTCATGATTCTTATGAATTTCCTGCAAAACAGTGTCTGAATATTCATTCACTGCCATAATTTTCTCATTAGTTAACCGCTCCAAGGAGCGCTCGGTCTTCTCTACTGCATATCCCACGGCCTCATCCACAACATCATCTACATGCTGTCTGATCTCGTTCATTTCCTTATCAACCATGAATTTAATTTCTTCTTTTGCCAGTACTTTCGTCTCCTTGGGCACATCTTCCTTTACAGCAGGAAGCACAAAGCTAAGCACCGCAAGAACAGCCCCCGCAAGGAGCAGTACTACCTCTAAAACACCCATTTTTGTCTCCTTAGATTTTCATATCAAAGCTACCGTGTCCTTTTATCACTACACGGTCAGTCTCTTCTTTTTTCTTATCGCGCTTACGTCCGCCATCCCCAAAATATTCATTAGCCCCTTTTTCCCGGGCATCCTGACGCTTATTTTGCCACTCCGGATCCTGACGATTTACCACAGTGGTAGCACGTTGTTCGGCCGTTCTATTGGCCTGCTGGCCTAGATTAGTCTGATCCACAAAGCCTTTTGTATCTTCGTTATGCTTGATCGTGGTATAATCCTGAGCCCGGCTGATTGTCGTAAGTTCAATAGAACCAAATGCCATACTCACCCTCCTACAAAGGACCCATTCTGACCTCTCCCTGCTCACGCACAAATCGACAATATTTGTAACTGCTCTGTACAGTCATGGAAACATCACCGATCACAATGGTCGTGCCGGGATAAACCTCTCCGGTAACTTCAACATAGGCTCTGCGTTGATTATTGAAAATATCCTGAAAACTTTGAAGTTTGTTGTTTTTCAGAATAAGATTCTGCTTGTTAGCTTCCATATTCTTGGCAACCTGCTTAATATAATTAAGCTGCTCCGGGGTAAATTTCGCCCCTTTGGACCGCTTCTCTGCGAAGTTCACAAGAATCGGTTGTGCATCCTTAATTGCCTTCATTAAATCCATTACTTCTTTTTGAAGTTCGGTATATTCTGCCTTTAATGCAGGATTAACACCAACCTCTACTACCGTAGGAGCTCCCATCTCCGCTCCTAAAGTTTTTACACTAATCTTGTTTGCTGCACGCACATGGCCACCTGTAAGGAAGCCCTTTTTGCCTTCCACGACAACCTCATCGCCCGCTGTCACATCGCTGTGCAAAATAGAACCGGCATTTACATAGCCATTCTTGGCACAAACCGTGGCACTCTCTATAAATTTCGCAACAATATTGCCTCCCGCTTCCAACACACCTTTAGACATGCCGTTCATGCCTCGTGCAATGATGATATTACCTCCCGCATAAATATGTGCGCCTTCCACAACACCGGAAATAATGACATTACCACTGGCCCGAACCGTAAAATTAGATGCAACATTACCGTTTACCTGCACACTGCCGTTAAACTCAATATTACCGGTAGAAATATCTACATTTTCCACTTCATAAACATTGGAAACAAAAACCTTATCCTCAACCAACATTACATGGCCGTCTACCATAGAGGAAATGGACATTTTATCCTCAGAAAGCTCCACATGATTACTGAATTTCAATGCAGCTCGTTTCACATCACGGGGTTTAATCCTTGTACCCATGATATCCATTCCATATTCACCCTCATCCTCCGGAATAATGCGTGCAAGCACATCTCCTGCGTGACAATGGTTAATAACGTTCAAATTAAAATAATCCACGCTACCGTCCTCATTCACAGTAGGACGTACACGTAAATCCGTATTAAACAAATATTCTATCTCTGCATCCTTGCCATTCCGGGCAGGTTTTCCCTTAGCTACCAAAAGCTCTGTGCAGTAAATTCCATCAGACTGAAAATGTTCCTGCACCTCCTGCATCTGAATGCCGGAAACTATTTTCTTATAACGCAAATCTGATAAAAACTCATTTATTGTCATGCGGCTTCCACCATCAGAAGGCGGATAAAAACGCACAGTTGCGAGCATCTGATCCTCACTGATTTCAAGCTTGTACGTTTCATTTATAATCGGACACTCTCCCCTGCCCAATGTACAGGTAATTTCCTTGCCGGACTCAAGAAACTGTCTCAATGCAGAAAGATCATAAGAAATTTTTTGCGAATCAAGCCAGGAAACCAGTTCGCCAATGTGTACTGCTTCCCCATCATCAACCGGCGGGAAAAACTTAATCCCAAATCCGCCCCCTACTGCATTTACCAGTTTAAAATATCCGTTCTGCATGCTTGGCCTCCTCTGTGACCCTTTTAAAGGTAATTAGCCGGAAAATACTCCCATATAATTTCCCATTTTCGCCTTCATTTTCTGAAGAGCTCTGGTATGAAGCTGAGAAATTCTCGATTCTGACACCTCCAAAATGTTACTGATCTCCTTCAGCGTCAATTCCTCGTAGTAATAGAGAGTAATCACTTTTTGTTCCTTTTCCGTCAAAAGCTCTAGCGCCTCTCCCAACACCTGTGTAAGCTCTGTCTTTTCAATACGTTCTTCAGGGCTCTCAAAATGGGAGGTGGTATGTCTGTTGTAATCCTGAGACACATCACTTCCCTGCTCCATATACTCGTTTAGTGATACCAGTCCGGTAATCTTCATCTGAGACTGCCATTCAAGATATTCATCATCCGTAATCCCCAGCGCCTTGGCAATTTCCTCATCACTGGCGGCATGTCCCGTCTCCTGCTCAATCTCTCTGATAACAGATTCAATTTTCTTCTGTTTTTGACGAATTGTCCGGGGAATCCAATCCATCTTACGAATCTGATCTAAAATCGAACCTCTGATGCGGAGGCTGGCATAAGTCTCAAACTTTACTTCTTTCATGTAGTCAAATTTGTCAATTGCATCAATCAAGCCAAATATACCATAACTGACTAAATCTTCATACTCTACGTTATAACCCAGATACATACTCAGACGACCGGCCACAACCTTTACCAAAGGTGCGTATTCCAATATGATTTTTTCACGCAGTTCAGGGGTCTGTGTTTTGGAATATTCTTCCAAAAGCTTCTTCTTTCCTGCTTCATCCATTGGTCCGCCACCTCCTTTACTCGTCATTTGTATGATTTATTACTCTTCCTTGTTTGTATCACTGCTCTCTGCATCTATATCAACGTTTTTCTCAATAACCTCACCCTGTTCTTTGGATCGTCTTTCATTTTGTGTATCGAAATAATCTAACATCCATTTTAACAAACTGCCTATGAAATAAAAAACCACAAGAACAATCAGCAACAACAAAAGCTGTTTAAATAACGTATATTCTCGAACAATTGAAACAATACAAGTCACTGCGCCGGTTGTTAACATTAATATCAAAGGTATATATCTTCTATACATAACAAACCTCAACTAGATTATATGTTCCGGCCTTCCTACGGCACGAATATGATACATGCCGGTCTCAGGATAAAATACAACCGTCCGACCATAATTAGCGCCTACATCCTGCGCTACAACGGGAATTCCCAATTCTTTTAATTTACGTGCAGATGCTTCCGCATTTCGAAGCCCGACCTGAACCATATCAGACTTGCATGTAGCTGTAAACATGGTAGCTCCACCTGCAAGCTTTGCCTTCATGCGCATTCTCTTAGCACCTTTAGCTTCCATCTGTCGAACCAATTCAGCAATACCGGTATCTGCAAATTTTGCAATATTTTGACCGCTATTACGAATGGCCGTACTGTCAGGCAGCATAATATGCGCAAGACCTCCTATTCCTGTAGCGGAATCCCATATAGCAATTCCGATACAGGAACCAAGCCCCAAAGTGGTTAATCCGTCAGGGCTGACACAGGTCTTCAAATCTGCCATTCCTACTTTTATGATTTCACTCATCACATATCACCTTATCGCTAATTTACAGTGGCATACCCAAAGAGCCCAAAATCTTTGCATAGGATTCAAGATCGGGAATCAAAATGAAGTAACCGTCAATCTCTACCTCATCAAAGAACTGGGACTGAATCAGAAGAATATTATCACCAACAGTACCAAACTGAATAGCCGGCACGCTCAATATTGCTCCTGCCATATCAACAGCAAGTTCCGGCGGCGTAGGATAAATTTTCAAGTTCGTCAATACCGACAAAGAGTTCAAATATGCTCCCGTGATGATATTACCAACTTCTTTCATGGCGGAAAGCTCCATCTCACTGAAATCGTCCCCCTCCGGGGCCATGCCCATCATGATTTTATTAATCAGATGCTTGGCACTGTTCTTTTCCACCAAAAACATCATACTTCCGGTAATATCACCTTCCACGCCGAGAAAAACACCTACCATAAGCTGTTCTTCGCCGCCCATCAATGCCCCAACATCTTTAAACTCCAACAGTTTAATCTGAGGAACTCTCATATCCACTTTACAGCCAAGCATCTGGGATAGTGCTGTCATAGCATTACCCGCACCAATATTGCCCAGCTCTTTTAACACATCCATATAGGTTTCTGATACTCGTTCCAGACTGATATCGCCCATATAATATCTCCTTTAAGCATTTTCATCCAATGTAATAGAATTCAGTTCAAGCAAAGAAATAAGTTCATCTCCGTGCTTACCAATTCCATTAATAAATCTCGCCTTGCCTTCTCCTGCTTCTCTTGTGACACGCTCAATATTTTCCTCACTCAAGGTAACAACTTCGCGCACTTCATCTACAACAATACCGAGATTTCCTGCAATTTCCGTCTTAAGAATAATGATTCTTGTCGTTCTGGTAGCCTCGCTCTCGGATAATCCCATCTTTAATCGGATACTTACTACAGGGATAACCTCACCACGCAAATTGATAACGCCCTTTAAATACGCAGGAACCTTGGGAACACGGGTAATGTTCTGCATTCTCACAATATTCTCCACATAGCGGATATCAATACCATACTGCTCTTCTCCGAGACGAATCACAATATACTGATAATTCTCTACTACAGGCTTTCCTTCTCTGGGAAAACCTAACATCTCTTTATTTACACTCAACTGATCCATATGCATGTCCCCCTTCCTTACAGTAAAGCATTGGTATCCAGGATAAGAGCCACTTCTCCATCTCCCAGAATCGTTGCGCCGCTGATAAATTTACACTGCTTGATATATGCACCAAGGGACTTAATTACGATTTCCTGCTGACCTAACAATTCATCAACAACAAGACCCGCAGTCTTATCGCCCTTCTTCACAATTACAACAATCAAACTCTCGTTCTGATCATTGCTGCTCTCAATATCAAGAACCTCATTCATACGAATCAAAGGAATAACATTGCCTCGAAGATTAATCACTTCCTTGTTCTCAACCAGCTTTATGTCACTGGGCAAAATGTCCTCAATGGCCTGAATGGAACCAAGGGAAATCGCATACTTTTCGTTGCCCACAACAACCATAAGTGCCTGAATAATTGCAAGGGTAAGAGGAAGTCTGATAGTCCACGTACTACCTTCTCCAAGCACGGATTTCACCTCAATCTCACCGGAAAGAGATTCAATCTTGGAACGAACTACATCCAGTCCCACGCCTCTGCCGGAAACATCTGTAACCTGTTTTGCGGTGGAGAAGCTGGGCAAAAACAGCAAATCAATGATTTCCTTCTCACTCATACCGGCTGCCTGATCCGGAGTAATTACGCCACGTTCAAGAGCCTTATTCTTAACAGCTTCGGTATCAATACCGTTACCGTCATCTCTTACTTCAATTACGACGTTGTTACCGTCCTGATATGCATCCAGGAAAATGGAACCTACTGCAGGCTTACCTCGCTGCGCACGAACCTCTGCACTTTCCAGACCATGATCTGCAGAGTTTCTCAAAAGATGCATCAAAGGATCTCCAATCTCGTCTACCACAGTACGATCAAGCTCTGTCTCCTCACCGGACATATAAAGCTCCATCTTCTTGTTGAGCGTCTTGGACAAATCACGAATCATTCGAGGAAATTTATTCACAACACTCTCGATGGGAACCATTCGAACCTTCATAACAGACTCGTGAAGATTGGTGGTAACACCTTCAAGATATTCAATCTGCTCATTAAATCCGGCATTCTTACTGCGCTCCTGACCACTGACAGACACCAGCGAGTTCTTTGCAATAATCAGCTCACTTACCAGATTCATTAAAACATCCAGTTTCTCAATATCCACACGAACCGTACGGTTTACAACGGGTTTACTGGAAACAGGCTTCTTGTCATTATTATTCTTGGGAGCCGCTGCAGGCTGTGCCTTATTCTCAGTCACAACAGCAGGAGTATTAGTCTCCTCTACACTCTCCTGAGCCTTTTCGGGTTCAGGCTCCTCAATAGGACGATAATTCTTAGTCTCTTCAAGAGCAAGAGGCGCACCGATAACTTCTGCAATTTCCGATACACCGGCAGACACTTTAATTAATTCTTCCAATGAGCTCTCGGACAAAACAATCAGTGTGAAATCCTTGTCAAACTTCTCATCCTCCACATCCTGAGTTGTCGGATTGGATACAATAATTTCTCCTTTTTCCTCCAAAGCCTTAAACACAAGGAAAGCTCTTGCGGCCTTCAAAATACAATTTTCCTGTACTGTAACTGTCAGGCCGTAAGCATGTACACCTTTCTTTTCGGCTTCCATAATCACATGAATCTGGGAGTCATCAAGTGCAATATCATTCCACTTCTTGTCACTGCTTCCGTCAGCATTTAAAGCAGGCTCTTCCTCTTTCGTTTCAGCAGTTTGTGCAGTCTGAACTTTGCCATTATTCATAATATCATTAAGCATTTTAATTAAAGGCTCATTTTCATTCGTGCCCTCATCTGCTGTCTGCTGAATATTGTCAGTATACTCCTCCAGTGCATCAAGACACTGAAACAGCACATCTACCATCTCAGGCTGAACCTTGATATTACCGTTTCTAACCTCAGAAAATACATTCTCCATATCATGGGTCAGATTCTGCATGCGTTTGTATCCCATGGTACCGGCCATACCCTTTAAGGAATGAGCCGCACGGAAAATCTCATTGACAGTGTCCATGTTTTCCGTATCTGCCTCCAGATTTAAGATCTGTGTGTTCAGATTTTGTAAATGCTCCTTGGTCTCATCCAGGAAAATTTCAAGATATTGACTAACGTCCATACTCTCCTCCGTTCTGCCGAAACCGGCTATATCTGATTGTTTTACTGACTACATCACACCTACATGTCTGACAATCTCTCTGGCGATATCATCCAACGGAAGTATTGCATCCGAAAGTCCTGCCTTAGCCACACTCCCCGGCATACCATACACCGTACAGGTCTCTTCGTCCTGAGTAATCACATAGGTATTGTCTGTCTTCTTTAAAGCAGCGATTCCCTCTGTGCCATCCGCTCCCATGCCGGTCAAAACCACACACACTACCCGACCGAATTCAGCACCCGAAAGAGATTCAAACATATAATTGGCATTAGGCTTTACTCCGTCTCTCATGGGTTCATCGGTATATCGGATAATATATCGCCCAATACTGCTGTGCTGTACTGTCATATGTACACCACCTTTGGCAATATAAACTGTCCCTTTTTGCAGTTCCTCACCGTCCACCGCCTCCTTCACATGCAGACCGCTTAATTCGTCCATGCGTTCCGCAAGTGATTTGGTGAACCCCTTTGGCATATGCTGTACCAAAAGCACCGGCGCAGCCAGATTTGCAGGCAACTGCGGGATTACCGAATGTAGTGCATGGGGTCCTCCTGTGGAACTTGCAATAGCAACAATTGCAGAACCCGCTTTCACTGGCTTTATTATATCACACACGCCTCTACTCATAGGTGCATAATTACCGTTATCGGGAATTTTTTTTGTATTAATTTCCATATTCCAATTAAATCCTCCGATTCTATTGTGCTAAATGCACAATTTTAGGACAATCTGTCCTTTTTGCGGTTCCTACGTTCTTCCTCAAAAATGAAACGTATAATTTCTTCCCGCACATTCACATCCATATCATGATACTGCACTCTGTGTTCATAGGTCCCCGGTCTGTTTAAAAGCTCATTGACAGCCAAAACTTTACCGATTATCTCATATTTCTTCCTCTGCCCGTCCCGCACAAGATTATAACTACAATAAATAAAACTACCGGGGTCATATTTCTGAACTGACATAAAGCGAAGACCGCCACCACTGATATCTACAATCACACTGCGACGCAATGGTAAATCCGTTTGCAAAAGACAGGGTCTGTTCTCTTCAATTGCCTGAAGCTCCTCCGCTTCCAGACTTCTTGCACTCAATTCAAGCGCACATGCAAAACGATAAAACTCTCTTCTTTGGTACTTTCTCAGATTACTGGTAAGTTCCACCTTCAAAAGGTATACATTATTGCTCCTGTATCTGTCCACAATACGTGCAAAACATTGATACAGACCTGTCGCTCCATAAAAAATCATGTCAAACTCGCCATCCACCGGCAGAAGAACTAACTTCGTCTGCTCCATAGGCATAGTAATTTCCAAAACATCCTCTGAAAGGATATCATATACAGTACTGTTATATACTTTTTTCTGCTGGTCAGGTGTTGACGCAATACTGCGTTCCATTTCCTGCAGTTCAATTCTGTCGCCTAACGAAATAATATTTGAAAGCATCGACCTTTATCCTTTCTTACATTTTTGATATCATATGTGAAAAGAAAGCCGCCATTCCTCTTTTGGGCTGTCTGAATTCTTCTTCCTTGTCCAAGAGCTTACATGCAATTCTCTCAAATGCTAATGATGATTTGGCTGCCGGATTTTGTAAAGATACCGGTGACTGTTGCATAACCGCTCTGGACAACTGAGAATCCTGTGGAATGCATCCCAGATAAGTCATGGGAATTTTTAAATATCTTGTCACTACCGAATTAAGTTTGTTAAACAAAATCTGTCCGTCAGCCTCTTTTTCAACACGATTAGCAAGCATTTTAACCTTTGTGTCATTCTCTCTGAATCTTGGATGACGATATAACGCTTTTAACAGGGAATAGGAATCCGTGATAGAAGTAGGTTCCGGCGTAGTTACCAGTAGAATTTCTCCACTGGCCACCAAAAACTCTAACACTGCATCCGAAATACCCGCTCCGGTATCAATGATGATAACATCCGCAATAGCATCCAACTCCGCAAGATTGTTGATAATATAGCTAAGATAATCTCTGCTTAAATTGGACATTCCCACAATCCCGGAACCGCCGGAAATAAAACCGACCTCCATAGGGCCCCATGTGATGATATCTCTGATATTTTTACCCTGATAAATCAAATCACAAAGATTGTGTTTGGGTACTGCTCCAAACATAATTTCAATGTTTGCCAGACCAAAATCGGCATCCAGAATAATAACCCGCTTACCCATTTTGCGAAACTGAATAGCCAGATTAATAGATGTATTGGATTTACCGACACCGCCCTTTCCACTGGTAACTGTAATCACTCTTGCCAAGGGCCGGGTCTGCATATTCGCTTTTATTATTCGTAACTGTTCTGCCTGGTCCATGTAACAATCTCCTTAATCGACTTACACATGCTGCGATATAACAATGTTAAGCCTTGCCACCTAAGAGCTGTTTTACCGTCTTTTGAGGATTAAACTGCTCTATATCCTGAGGTACATTTTGTCCACAGGTTATGTATGCAATCGGCGTATCCGCATGCAGCTTTACGTTCAAAAGATTACCTACCGTTGTGGTTTCGTCTAACTTGGTAAAAATAAGCTGATAGTTTGTAACTTCTTTATAATTGTCTACTATTTTCAGTAAATCCTTATACTTTGTAGTCGCACTCAAAACGAGAAACACCTGCATTTGGGCAATCCCTGCAACCGCATCCAGATGCATTTTCATATTAGCCAGAAGTTCTGCATTACGATGAGAATGTCCTGCCGTATCTACAAAAATATAATCATAATCGTTAAAGGATTCCACAGCATCCTTGGTTTCCTCTGCCGTGTAAACCACCCTGAACGGCACCTCCAGAATCTGTGCATATGTACGAAGCTGTTCTGTCGCCGCAATTCGATAGGTATCAGCCGTAAGAAGTGCAATCTTTTTCTTCTGCTCCATTGAAAAAATACTTGCAAGCTTCGCAATTGTGGTTGTTTTGCCCACACCGGTTGGTCCGATAAACAATACAACTCTCGGTCCCTTCTCTGCCGGCAAAATTCCTTCAGACTTACCAAACTTCAAAATAATCTTCTGATAAATATTGGCCAGCAGATAATCAAAAGGCATATTGGGCTTTCGATTCTTGTCAACATCCTCTAAAATCTGATTAACATATTTCTCTGCGACCTCATTTTCAATCATGGTATTGTAGAGCAGTCGAATAAACTTCTCCTGCTCGCTGTCAGCAGGTTTTTCTTCCTCCGCTTCACTAACAGACTGTTTTTCAGTCAAAACCGCACTCTCTTCTTTCTCTGCGGGTTTCTCCGCATTTTCATTCTGCTTTAACTGACTTTCCAAAAGAGTCTGCAGACTATCAAGCTTCTTTTCTATACTACTCTGACCGGAAATAACACCTGCGCCGCTTGGAGGTGCAGACGGTGAAACAGACGTTCCTTGGGGCGCTTTCTCACCGGATACCGCCTCTCTTTTGGGCGGCCCTGACGGTTCTTCCTCCAAAGCCACCGTCACCTCTACCTGCTTTGCTTTAAATATTGCCAAAAGGCCTTTGGGCTTTATTTGTCTGACATTCATAATCACAACAGTATCGCCCAGTTCTTTCTTGGCCGCTTCCACAGCTTCACTCTCTGTCTTTCCAATAAATTTCTTAATAACCATTTATGCCGTCACCATCCCAACTGACTGTAATTCGACGTTTGATTCTACTTCATTATAGGACACCACAACCAAATCCCTATAATATTCCTCTGTCAAACGTTTAAAGTAAATTCGCACAATAGGCGATGTAATAATAATGGGCGCCTTGCCCAGATTTTCAAGTTTACGCACTTCCGCTCCCACAGAGTCAATGATTGCTCTGGCTCTTGCAGGGTCAAGATTTAAGAATGCTCCACTCTCGGTCTGTTTGACACTTCCCATGATTTCCTGCTCTACCTTGGGGTCCAACGTTACCACACTGGTGGCTTCATGGGACAGGAAAAACTTGGTAGAAATTGCTCTCTTCAAACTCTGGCGCACATACTCCGTCAAAATATCCGTATCTCTGGTTGTAGGCGCATAATCCGCCAAAGTCTCCATAATGCTGAGCAAATCTCTGATAGAAATACCCTCTTTTAACAGGTTCTGCAAAACCTTCTGTATTTCGCCCAGTCCCAAAAGCTTGGGAACCAGCTCCTCCACCAAAGAAGGATTGGTTTCCTTGACATTGTTGATAAGATTATGTACATCCTGACGGGTAAGAAGCTCAGCAATATACTGACGGATAATCTCCGTGAGATGCGTAGCAATAATAGATGGCGGGTCTACAACGGTATAACCCAGACTCTCTGCACGCTCTCTCTGACCTTCCGTAATCCAAATAGCCGGCAGATGGAAGGACGGCTCAAAGGTAGGAATACCTGTAATCTCCTCTTCCACATAACCGGGATTCATCGCCATGTAGTGGTCAAACAGGATTTCTCCTTCACTGACCTGTATACCCTTAATCTTAATAATATACTGGTTGGGATTTAACTGAATATTGTCTCGCAATCGGATGATAGGCACAACCGTACCAAGCTCCAACGCAATCTGTCTTCGAATCATAACAACCCGGTCCAGCAAATCTCCTCCCTGGTTCACATCTGCTAAAGGAATAATACCATAACCGAATTCCAGCTCGATGGGATCCACCTGAAGGAGGCTGTTCACATTCTCCGGCTGGCGGATTTCTTCCGCTGCAGCTTCTTCCGTATCCACCGCCTGCTCAATTGCAGCCGTTTCCAAGGAGCCTGCAATCATTCGTCCTCCCACTACAAACAACATACCCATTCCCACAAAAAGAATGGTATTAAGCTCTGTAGTCAAACCTAAAAATGCCAAAGTCGCACCCACAAGATACATTACCTTGGGTACGCCAAACAACTGCTTTATTATAGCCGGTCCAAAATCTGCTTCCTTACTTCCCTTGGTTACCAGAATACCGGTTGAAAGTGATGTAAGCAGTGACGGAATCTGGCTTACCAGACCGTCACCGATAGTGAGAATACCATAGGTATCCAGCGCAACACCAATCTCCTGTCCGCTTCTTAACATACCCATGGCGATACCGCCAATCAGATTGATGGCTGTAAGCAAAAGACCTGCAACCGCATCTCCTTTTACATATTTCACGGCACCATCCATGGAACCAAAGAAGCTTGCTTCCTGCTGGATTTTGTCACGTCTTAACTTTGCTTCCTTATCATCAATGGCACCTGTATTTAAGTCCGCATCAATCGCCATCTGCTTACCGGGCATTGCATCCAGAGTAAATCTTGCCGTTACTTCAGCCACACGCTCAGAACCTTTGTTGATTACGAGAAACTGGATTAAAATCAAAATAATGAAAATGATGGCACCTACAATCAAATCACCGCCACCTACGAATTCACCGAAAGTTTTTACCACATTTCCGGAGTTACCGGTAACCAGAATCAGTCTCGTAGAAGAAACATTCATGGCAATTCTAAAAATGGTCGTGAAGAGCAGGATTGTAGGAAAATAAGATAAATCCAGCACTTCCTTGGCAAACATACAGACAAACAAAATAGTAAAAGAAATGGCAATATTAAACGCCATAAAAACATCCAAAAGCCATGAAGGAAGAGGCACAATCAGCATAATAAATGCAATTAGAATATAAATTGACACAATGGCATCTGCTTTTTGCAATCTGGTATTCATTTCGTGTGCCCTCCTCTCCTTTTGTATTTTATCTTGTCACTCTAACAGGCAGATTCACAGTCCGTTATTAAACCTTTCCCTGCAAATGATATACAAATGCAAGCACCTCCGCCACTGCCTGATACAACTCCGGCGGAACAGCCTGTCCCACATCCACATTGGCATAGAGCATACGGGCCAGGGGCTTGTTTTCGACAATTTCAATCTTGTTTTCTTTTGCAATCTCTTTGATTCGGGCTGCCAGATAATCTTCACCCTTTGCAAGTACAATAGGAGCATCTGCAATCTCCGGATCATATTTAATCGCCACTGCATAATGGGTAGGGTTGGTGATAACCACATCTGCTCTGGGTAAATCCTGCATCATACGACGCTGAGATGCCTCTCGCATCCTTTGACGGATTCTTCCCTTAATCTGAGGATCACCTTCCTGCTGTTTGTACTCATCTTTGATTTCCTGCTTGGTCATACGCATATCCATAGAAAACTTCACCTTCTGATAGATGAGGTCCGCCGCCGCAATAACCATATAAACTGCAGCCACACGAATTCCAAGATCCGTTACAACACCGGCCACCAACTGCAGAGCCTGCAAAAGCGGCATGTCGTAAAGCAAGAACAATAGCTCCCACTTGTCCTTCAAATAATTATAACATATATAAACAATCAGGCCAATCTTAGCAATGGATTTTATCAGTTCAACCAGTGAATTGACCGAAAAAATCCGCTTAAAACCTGCAATTGGATCCATTTTGCTAAATTTTGGCATCATCGGCTTGCTTGTAGGCAACCATCCCACCTGTGCCACATCGCTCAAAAAAGCAACAATCATACCGATAAGCATAATCGGCGCCAAAATAATGATAATTCGAAGCAACATCTCACGAAACAAAAGGTTGGTATCTCCACCGGGCATATAACCGCGCCAAAATACCACTGTCTCACTGATTTTGCCATAAAAAACTTTAAAAATATCCAAAAGTTGCTGCGATAAAGTTCCAATCCAAAACTTTAATACAAGAAACAGCGCCAAAAGTCCAAGACCATTTGCGATCTCTCTACTCTTGGCAACCTGCCCTTCTTTGCGGGCGTCGCTTAACTTTTTCTCGGTAGCGGGTTCTGTTTTCTCGCCACCCTGGCCATCCGCAAAGAATTGCAGATTGTATTCCATCAACATATTTTATCTCCTAGGGGCGTATCGCCTCCACAAAGGACGTTATTACCGTCTTCATCTGGGTGAAAATAAAATCCGCCGCTCCGGGCATCATCTGTACCGTCAGAAACATCACCGCAAGTCCCACCAGAATCTTAAGTTGAATACCTACCGCAAACATGTTCATCTGAGGTGAAACCTTGGCAAGTACACCCAATATTGCATTCAACAACAATATCACGCAAAAAATCGGGAGCACAATCCGAAAACCAATAACAATATAGTCACTTAAAAATTTGATGATGGTCTCTAAAAGAGCTTCCCTTCGAAATACTGCTCCACCAATAGGAATCAGTATAAAGGTATCTGCCAACGCACCAAGAAGATACCGGTACATTCCCGTTGCAATCAACATCATCGTATATATGTATTGGTAAAACACACCCGTAAGGCTTGTCTGCTCATAACTGTTCGGGTCCATCAGCTGTGCCATGGAAAGACCCGTCTCCATATCAACCACAGAGCCTGCAAAGTTCAATATAGACATGCAGATATTTGCCCCAAAACCAATCAACAAACCGGCGATGGCTTCTTTCATTACCAGAATGGCATAATCAATCTCTGTCTCATATACAAGCGCCTCTGTCGGTGTCACCGCTTCATACAAAAGCAGTGCAACAAAAACACTCAGTGCCACTCTTACCCTTGCAGGGGTATTTCTCATACTAAAAAACGGAGCAATGAAAATGAAACAGGATACCCGCACCAGAATTAGTAGAAAATATTCTAAATCATACATAGAAAAGGATAAATCTATCATGGATTTCGTTCCTTTTTAGTCTGTTACCTGTGAATATAAAGGCTAAAGTCCCCCCACAACTGCGTGGTAAACTCCACCATTTTGGTCATCATCCAGCCCCCCACGATTGCCAGTGCCAGAAATACACAGACAATCTTTGGTACAAAAGTCAAAGTCTGCTCCTGAATGGACGTTACAGTCTGAAAAATACTGACAATAAGACCCACTATCAGAGAAACCAAAAGAACCGGAAGGGAGACTTCAATAATCAAAAACAGCGCATTGTTAGCCATCTCTACAACTGCATCTACTGTCATTTATCCCCCTCCTATCAGTAAAAGGTCATAACAAGCTGGCCGATAATCAAAGCCCAGCCGTCAGCCATTACAAACAACAAAATCTTAAAGGGCATGGATATTGTAGTCGGCGGCAACATCATCATACCCATACTCATAAGGGTGGACGCCACGACCATATCAATCACAATAAACGGAATATATATCATAAATCCAATCCAGAACGCCGTTCTGAGCTCACTGATCATAAACGCCGGAATCAGTACGGAATTGGGAATAGACTCAAGTTTTCCGTCCCACTCCTGTCCTGAAATATCCATAAACAATTGCACATCTTTAAGCTGTGTCTGAGGATACATAAACTCCCTTAAAGGCTCCATTGCAAGCTCTATGGCCTCATCCTGAGTGATTGTCCCCTCATTAAACGGCTTGATAGCCTGCTCATTAACCTCATTAATAGTAGGCTCCATAATAAAGAAGGTCAAAATAAGCGCCAAGCCGATAAGGATCTGATTGGGCGGTGCCGTCTGTGTGTTAAGCGCCGCTCTGGTAAAATGAAGTACAATGATGATTCTCGTAAAAGAGGTCATCATGATAATCAATATCGGCGCAATAGAAATAAGCGTCAGTGTCAGCAAAATCCGAAGAGAACCATTCAGACTACCGTTATCTTCATTGACAGTCAATGTCACCGTATTAACGGTATTTAACTGATTTAACTCCTCGGGAGTCTCTGCCGTACCCGCCGGATTAATAACCGTAGACTGCGTGGTATCACCGGTAAGTCCGCCACTTTCAGCCGCATATGCCACTATCCCTGTAGGTATTTTCTTATGAATGCACAATATGCCCACCGTAACCAGCAGGCATATCAAAAGCAAAAAGCCTTTGACGGCTTTTTGCTTTGTCATTATTTGTTTTCCAGTTTGGTGCCTCTGTTTCATTCGTCACTATCCTTCGTTTCGCTTTGGTCACTGGAATCCATTTTTATGGTCTTCTCTAATAATTCTTTAAAATTAATTTTGCTCTGCGTCGGATCTAAGAACTTTAATTGTTCAACCGGAATCTCGCCAAGCATAGTTACTGTGTCCTTACACACCGCAATGGCCATAAACGTCTCACCAACCCGCACAAGCTGTATGTACTTATTCGCTGTTATACGGACAGTTTCAACAATTTCAATATTGGCATTTGCATTCTGTACTCTCTGATAATTTGCAAGCCACTTGGTAACCCATGCGGTGATGCCCAAAACAGCCACAAACATTATCAGCACAGTAATAAGCTGCGCATAGCTTCCCGCCGACAAAAGAATGGTCATTATCCCACAACCTTCTTAACTGCTTCAATTACACGATCCGCCTGGAAAGGCTTTACGATAAAGTCCTTTGCACCCGCCTGAATGGATTCGATAACCATCGCCTGCTGTCCCATAGCAGAACACATAATTACAAGCGCACTGCCATCGAGCTTCTTGATTTCCTTAAGTGCCTGAATACCATCCATCTCGGGCATGGTAATATCCATCAATACAAGGTCAGGATTCACTTCCTTATATTTCTCAACCGCTTTAAGACCATTCTCAGCCTCTCCCGCAACGTTGTAGCCATTCTTGGTCAGAATGTCCTTAATCATCATTCTCATAAATGCCGCATCGTCACAGATTAAAATATTCTTTGCCATGTTTTTCCCTCCATTGGTTATTACACTTGATATAAGTATATCATGGATCCGACAATTTTGTCAGCCCTTATTTAATTATTTCAGTAACTCGTACACCAAAACTTTCTTCGATGACAACTACCTCACCTTTTGCTACAAACTTGCCGTTTACAAGTACATCTATCGGTTCACCTGCAATACGATCAAGCTCAATAATTGTACCGGGTGCAAAATCAAGAATCTCTGAAATGGACTTGCTGGTGCGTCCCAGTTCAACAGTAACCTCCAAGGGGACATCCATAATCAGTCCGATATTTTCCTGACCTGCCATTCCGGGCATGTTCGTTGCAAAATTCTGAAACTGAGCCGGTTGAACATTTATATTTTGCGCCGGCATTCCCTGCATCGGCATTCCCATACCGGGCATTCCTTGCATTGGCATTCCCATGCCCTGCATATTAGACATATTCATACCTTGCATTCCCATGCCCTGCATGTTCTGCATGTTCTGCATTCCCATGCTCATATCCTGCATCGGCATTCCCATACCTTGCATATTTGGCATATTCATACCTTGCATTCCCATGCCCTGCATGTTCTGCATTCCGGACATCGGTGAACCCATATTCATATCCATGCCAAATCCCATGTTGCCCTGAGATGTCATACCGCTCATATCCGGCATCGGAGCAGGTTCCGGTTCAGGAGCAGGTTCCGGTTCAGGGGCTCCACCCATCTGATTACTGATAAAAGTATCTACCAGTTTCTTGGCAAAATCAATGGGGTAAAGCTGCATGATGGTGCTGTCTACTAAATCTCCAATCTGCATGCGGAAAGAAATCTTTACAAAGGTTCCTCCCAAGAAAGGTGCAATCTCCTCTGCTGCAGTAATCTTGTTCAAATCAAGCAAAGAGGAACTTGGCGGACTGATATCAATCACCGAACTAAGCATTGTTGACAGGGATGTTGCCGCTGAACCCATCATCTGGTTCATCGCCTCGGAAATTGCACTCAGGTGTAACTCTCCCAAAGGTTCTTCATCCGTGACATTACCGTCACCGCCCATCATTAAATCAGTGATAATTCTAACATCATGTTCCTTCAACACCAAAATATTGGTACCATCCAGACCCATTGTGTATTTAATCTGAATAAATACACAAGGTCTTTCGTACATGGACAAAAGACTGTCCCATGTAGCCAACTGGACCTCCGGTGTGGTAATATTCACTTTTCTGTTAACCAACGAGTATAAAGTGGTGGCAGAAGAACCCATACTGATGTTGGCCACTTCGCCAATGGCATCCCGTTCTACATCCGTTAGTGCAACATCATCTGTTGCGCCGGCGCCCTCGAAGTATCCTCCCGAAGGCAAACCGGATGTCGAAACGCCTATGTCTCCTGTATCGACAGATTCATCTGTCAAATCTGCCGTAAGGTCTCCCGACAAATCCATGCCACTTAGCAGGGCATTGATTTCGTCCTGAGAAAGCATTCCATCCATCTTTTACTCCTCCTCTCTGATTACCGATGTGATCCGGACAGCATAAGCATCCTTGTTTGCGCCGGGCAAAGCGGTAAATTTTCTGATATTTCCTACATAAATATCCATATCATTTTCAACTTTTGTATTCAGACGGATGCAATCACCCACCTGAAGATTCGCAAAATCTCCCACAGAGATTGTACTCTTACCAAGAACCGCCCTGATAGGAATATCCACCTTTCGAATCAACGACTCGATATACTCCTCATAATGCTCATCGTGATTCTCCTGCATGGACGCAAACCAGTACTTGGTATTCAATCTGTCCATAACATCCTCTAAGGTAAAGAAAGGCAGACAGAAATTCAAAAAGCCTTCCACGTCGCCAATTTTTACATTCAATGTAATAATAGCAATCATGTCATTAGGCGCTATAATCTGCGCAAACTGCGGATTGGTCTCCACTCTGCTAAGCAGGGGAGAGATATTTACAACATTCTTCCATGGCTCCCTCAAAAGCTGAGTCAACATTACCAAGACCTTTTGTATAATTGACATTTCTATCTCTGAAAAATCTCTGTTTTTTTCGAGAGGCACACCCACGCCACCAAGCATTCTGTCAAGCATGGCATATGCCAGATTGGTAGCCAAATCCACAATAATCGTACCATTTAAAGGTGCAAAATTGACAATGCCCAAAATAACCGGATTAGACAATGCATTTGTAAACTCACTAAATGTAACCGCCTCAGAGTTAGCAACCGTCACTTGCACATTCCTACGAAGATAAGCAGGCAAATTGGTTGATACCAGTCTGCCATAATGCTCAAAAATAATTTCAAGCGTTCTTAGATGCTCTTTGGAGAACTTGGTCGGGCGGCTGAAATCATAGTTCTTAACCTGCTTCTCGTCGCTATTTTGCATTTCATCAACGTCAATCTCACCGGTTGAAAGCGCCGCCAGCAGATTGTCTATTTCACTCTGCGAAAGAACCTCGCCCACAAGTCCTCACCTCCTCTTTCGACTATTTGTCTTATTCCTCAAAAACCGTCAGATTCTTAGCCGTATTTCACTTCACTAATAGAAATCTTATAAATAAAATCGCTCTGGTACAAATCCTGTACCGCCTTCAAAAGCTCATCTTTCAGCTTCTCAATACCCGCTTCTGACTGAAGATCTGAAGCTGTATGCTTGCTGACAATCGTATTAATTGCATCCTTTATCAGCTCTTCCTTGGCTGCCATCGCCTCAGCAGAACCGTAAGTTTCATAGTCCTCATGCTTAGTATTCATGGAAAGGGATACATTACAAATCAGATAACCTTGTCTGCTGCTCTGGCTGCCGTCTGCCTCAGTAACTGTCTCAAGCGCAAGAGGCATCGTCATGGAGCCGGCGATGGCATAAACCTCTGTATCTGCCAAAGACACCGCTACTTTCCCTTCTGAGCCGGGAGCAGTAAGCTCAAGATTCATTACCGTAGCAACATTTCCCACTAAATCCGATACCTGCTTATTGGTACTTGTCACATTAAACATCAATATCGCCGTAAGCACCAGATTGACTATAAGCAACGCAAGTATAGCAAATGATAATATATTTTTCTTCATAATTTCAACTCCATTCGACCCCTACCGCATCTCACGCTTAGGAAGGATTATATATTCTGATTTCCACCCGTCGGTTTTTACTCCGTCCCTCCGGTGTGGAATTATCTGCAATGGGAATGCGTTCACCCATGCCGGCATGCTTCAGTCGCGTTTCATCCAACAATGTATTCTCGGTCAGATAATAAAATACTGTAAGCGCTCTGGCACTGGAAAGCTCCTCATTACTGGGAAAACGACTGCTATTAATCGGAACATTATCTGTATGTCCTTCAATCTCAATAATACCCTCTGCATATCTTTCCAATATGACACCAACCTTATCAAGCACCACGCAGGATTCCTCTTTCAATTCATCGCTACCGGAATCAAACAAAAGCGCTCCCTTCATGGTGAGCTGCACATATTGGGAAGTAAAGGTTACTTCAATCTGGTCTGAAAGCTGGCCTTCTGCAACGGCCTCCTCTATCAACTCGGATAATGCTTCATTGCTCTGAAGTTTTTCCTGTTCCAACGTTTCCTGTAACTTCTCTATATCGCCGGTATTTTCAAACTCTTCCAACTCCTCCTCCGGAGACTCCGAATCAGAAAGTTTACCGGTACTGTTGATGTACCTGTCCAACTCATTTAGCTGGCTCACACCGTTACTGATAAGTATACCATCACCGATAGCCGTAGCTCCGTTGTCAAACACGCTGAACGAGCTGTTCATGGAGGCAACTAATTCCTGCCACTTTGATTCTTCAATGGTAGACATGGAAAAAAGGAGTACGAAGAAACAAAGCAAAAGGTTCATCAAATCACTGAAGGTCGCCATCCATGCCGGTGACCCGGGTGGGGGCGTTTCTTCCTTTCTCTTTGCCACTTACTCCTCACCTCCCACTTCCTCAGTATTTTCTCTGTCCTTAGGCGCCAGGAAGGATTTTAATTTCTCTTCAATTACACGGGGGTTTTCTCCGGCCTGAATAGACAGCAGACCTTCAATCATAACCTCCTTAAGCATCATCTCGGCATCATTATCCGCCTTGAGTTTATTAGAAACCGGAATGCAAATCCAGTTTGCAAGCAAGGAACCATACAAAGTCGTAATCAATGCCACCGCCATCGCAGGACCGATTGCACTGGCATCAGACATGTTGTTAAGCATGTCTACCAGACCAATCAGCGTACCAATCATACCCCACGCAGGACCCATGGAACCAAGCACATCCCAGAAGCCAATCAAATTCTTGTGACGCCCCTCAACACTGACAAGCTCTGTCTCCATGATGGCACGCACCAAATCCGGGTCTGTACCGTCCACAATCAACAAGATACCTTTCTTAAGAAAAGGCTCATCCAAATCAGCCGCAGCCTCCTCCAATGACAAAAGGCCCTCTTTACGGGCTACATTGGACAAATCTATAATCTTTTTAATCATATCTGATGTATTGATAGCCGGCACTTTAAAAATCAATGTAAAACTCTTAAGTCCTGCAATAAAGTCCTGCAGGGAAAAGGAACAAAGCGTTGCACCCAACGCACCACCAAACGTAATCAGAGCCGAAGGTGCATCCAAATAACTTCCAACACCTGTTATGCCCGCACTACTGATGATACCGAACATCATCATTGCAAAACCGAATATCAGACCAACTAATGATGCTATATCCACTAGAAATCACCTCAAACATTCCGCAATTTTCGAAATTATTCTGCAAGAATATCCTTTCGATACAATTTTACTAAATTTTTTATGTCTTGTCTACTTTCTTTTACAATTATTTTTTTACCTGTGGTCAAAGTGAGCACAGTATCGGGGGTTTCCTCGACAATTTCCAACAAATGGGGATTTACCAATATTTTTGTTCCGTTTAACCTTGTCACTTCAATCATATAAATGCCCTCACTATATGGATTTAAGGGACGGAAAAAAGCACTTTCCGCCCCTTATGAATCATCAAACTACTCTTATCTCTTCAGATTGGTAAGTTCTTCAAGCAATGTGTCAGATACGGTAATGATTCGGCTGTTTGCCTGGAAACCTCTCTGAGTGGTAATCATCTCCGTAAACTCTGCTGACAAGTCTACATTACTCATCTCCAACTGACCTGTTGACATATATCCGCCGTTTGCAGTAATATCCACGCCGATTCCGTCAAACTCACCGGAGTTAAGCGTCGCAGAATACAGGTTATCTCCCGCTCTTTCCAGACCGGACGCATTTGCAAAGCTTGCAGTTGCAATCTGACCAAGGAGCTTAGTCATACCATTGTCATAACTTGCGTAAATCATACCGTTGTTCTGAACAGACACACCAATCATATCGCCCAGACGACGACCTGTTCCAAGTCCGTCAAAATCACCGCTGGTAGCGCCAACAGTAGAAGTTCCCTTATTATCAAACATGGAAACCTCTGACATATCAATCTCGATATTGGAGAAATTCTGGAAACCTTCACCCAAATCAAAGAGGTTGAAATTCACCTTAAAGCTGGTGGTATTACCGCCAACAGACTCAATTGCACCATTGTCGCTGTCAAACATAACATCATAACCATAATATACACGTCCAGGAGATTCCTTGCCCTCACCAAGCACCTTATCCAGCGAATCAAAGTTGTTATTAGGATCGTAAATAATCTCCTCAATGCTGTGATTCTCCGTAGCAGTGGTTCCATTTGCGGTAATCTCAATCGGAATCTGAAGATTTAAGAACTGCTCAACAGAACCTTCATAGCCATATGCCTGTGCGATACGGGCAATGGCCTTTTCATTTTCCTCAGCGCGATTTTCGTCAGTAAGAGTAGCGGGATCCACCGTACTATAGGGATAGTCCGCATTATTTGAAACAGCATAAACAACAATATTGTTGTTTGCAAGCAGATTACCATTGTTATCCCACTTATAATTGCCACCCAGCTTAACAGAAGTAACCTGCTCCTGTGTCTGTGCAATACCGCCGCCAAACACTGCCTTTCTTTGTTCATCTGTCATTGCAACTTCATTTCCCTTAGCATCTAACAGCTTACTAAACTCTAAGCTGTAATTATTGGGATTGGTAGACTGTCTGTATATAAATCTTGCTGTGTAGCTGTATCCAAGGTTATCATAGAAGTTCAAATTCACAACTTTACCGTTGGCACTGGTTACATCCGTGTCATTCTTATCGAGAATACCTGCCATATAAGCCTTGGAAGTCGCCTCAGGGGGATAGGTCATGTTGGCAGTACTCATGATACGAAGTGCTGCAACCGTATCCTGTTTAATATTGCCGGTGGTCTCATCCACACCCCACCCCATTACATTGTAACCGGTGTTGGTCATTGCAAGGTTACCACCACCATCTACATAGAAAGAACCGTCTCTGGTGAAGAAATTCTCAATACCGTCAGAAACTACGAAGAAATTCTCGCCTGTGATCATAATATCAAAGGGATTACCGGTGGACTGGCTTGCACCCTGTCCGGTAATATTTACATTAATCGCACCCGACTTTACACCAAGACCAATCTGTCTTGCGTTAATACCACCCGTTCCTGAAACCGCATTAGGTCCGCTGGCGGTCTGTGTGGTCTGGCTCATCAATTCACTGAAAACGATAGAGCTGGATTTAAAAGCGGTTGTGTTTACGTTTGCGATGTTGTTACCGATTACGTCCATTTTGGTCTGGTGAGTCTTTAAACCTGTTACACCAGAATACAATGATCTCATCATAATATTTGTCCTCCTATCATTCGGAGCCGCATCCCTTCTGTCAGTCGGGGATGTCTTTGCCTCGTAAGCTTCCTTGTGAGGTCCGGCCTACATAATTACTGCTCCGTTTATGTTGGTAAATACATTGTCGTCTGTCTCCGTGCTGTCCATGGCAGTTACCACTGTGTTATTAGGCACATTTACGATAAATGCCAATTGATCCACGATGACCAGTGAATCCTTAATTCCCTTCTGTCCTGCTTTGCGGACACCATCATTTAATCGCTCCATCTGGCTGTCACTAAGTTCTATTCCTCTGTCGACAAGCCGCCCTGCCGCATGCTTGGAAAACTTAAGTTCCGTTGTCTGACCCTGCATGCTTTTTTTAAGAAGCACTTCCTGGAAGGATATCTGCGGCTTTATTTCCTTGCCATCAGACTGTCCTTCAGGCTTTAAATATCTGTCCTGAAGCTGTTCAATAGAAAGAAATTGCGAATTCGGAAAGTTTGAATTTTGAATCTCCATATTCCTTCCTCCCGCTCACATCCTGTGTTCGCTACTGCGTATTGCTACCTCCCTGATTACCTGCCTCTTCGTTTTTCTTGGCTTCTGCAAGCTCGTCTCTTACTTCTTCAGCTTTTGCTATGTATGCCTTTAAAGTTGCCACTTTATCAGATGCGATGAAAGTCTTCTCATAATCTGTCATCTCATCATAAATTTTCTCAAGTTTATCGATTTCTTCCAAATCAGATTCCTCAACACCCTCCAACACGGGAAGCTTGTTGATTGCAATTACGAATTCCTCTGCTTTTTCATAAGCTACCAAGTAATCCTTATCCGCTACGGTATCAAGATCATCGATGGAATAAAGTGACTCATTGATGGACAAAAATGCTTTACCGTTCTCATATACCACGTAATCAACCTTGCCCTGCACATATTTGGTCTCGCCGTCTGAACCGGTGGTCTTGATGTAAACCTCTTCACCTACAAGCTGGCTCGCACGCTGTAAATCCATGCTGCCCGCCATATTCTGCATCTGCTCAACCTGCGAGAACTGTGCATACTGGGAAATATACTCTGTATTAGAGGTAGGCTGCATGGGATCCTGATACTTCATCTGTGCTACCAAAAGCTGCAAAAACGCATCCTTATCCATGTCATTGCTGGCAGAATTTGCTTTGTTCAAGGAACTTTGGGAAGCAGATTCTACAACCTTGCCATCTTCAATGGGTGCTACCAATGCCATATGTATCTCTCCTTTCTTATACGGTGTAATCTACTGTCTGTCCGTTGGCTGCCATCATCTCGGCAGTAATTTTTTCTTCCTCTTCCAGTTCCTCCGGAATATTAAGTCCATCCAAACCACTTAAGTCAATTCTTCTGGTTCTGGTGCGTCTTTCAGGCTCTCCCTGAGACTGTCTTCCTCTGCCCTGCTCCAGATTTTGTTCAAACTGGTGGGTCTGTACCGTAACCTCAATGGCCTCAACCTTAACGCCCTGCTGTGCAAAACTTTCCTTGAGCTGAACCATCTGGCTCTCGATAGCCGTCTTAACCGTCTCATTCTCTGTGACAAAATTTGCGGTAAGCACACCGCCCTTAGATGCCACCTGAACCTGCAGAGTTCCCAGACTTTCGGGATGAAGCTGCATTTCCAGACTCGACATATCAGGTTTTACCTGAATTCTCATGAAATCCATAATCTGTCTCATGATATCCTGAGTCTGCGTGCTCCATGTAGTTGTAGGCGCCTGTGCTTCCACTGTCTGGGGCTGTGCATTTTCATTGCGGATAGTTTGCAATACCAGATTGCCATTGTCTGCATGAGCATCCTGACGACCGCCTTTATCCTGTGCGGCACCTTCATTCTGCTGATTATCTTGTGTATCCGCAAGGTTTTTCGCCTGCTGAACCTGCGCCTCCACATTCAAACCGGAATTCTCTGCGTCAGTATCCTCAGCAGTAATCTCAACCACCGGCTCGCCATCAGCGCCATCCGATACCACATCCGCCATCGTATCTCCTTCGGACATCTGTGCAATCGCCTGCGCAAACTCCTCAGCATTCATATCCATGGCCTCACCACACTGCTTTAACGCTGCGCTACCCTGCTCCATAAGCATTTGATAATCCGCATACAACTGTTCATTTGTAAGAAGTGCCAATGAATTCTCTGCGCCGCTTACCTGAAGCAAAAGAGCACTCAGATTGTCCGCCTGCAAAAGATCCTCAGGTTGCAAATCCATATCTGTCATGATTCCTTGAATTTCCTCCACGGAAACCCCAAAGGTATCTGCAATCTGTTGAATCAACTCCGCCGTAACTGTTCCTGCAATCTCTGCAGCCTTCTCAAGGTCTTCTTCATCCAGTTCATCTGCCTTACGGCCCCGATTCACCTGCTCTGACTTTTCTTCACCAATATTCTTTCTTGAATGATCCTTGGCTCTTAAGTCATCTCCGGGCTTTGCCGCATCATCCTTCGACTCAACCTTCTGCTCTGAATCCGCTTCATAGGAAACTTCCGCTTTGTCTGCCCCCGCTTGAGAGTCCCATACAGTTTGGAAACTACCTTCGGCAGATTTGCTCAAAGCACCACCGGGTATCACGCCGGAATTCAACACACTTCCCACATCCTTCACTGATGTAGTAGTCATCGTCCTCCTCCTTTCTGCATGTATATATTATATACCGATATTTATATCGGCAGACTCCCCCTTTTCCTTAAGCCTCCGGGTTCATAATTTTTGTAAGTTTAGCAGCTACTTCAGGATCCATCACACCCATGATTGCGCCACGGCTTTCTGCATTCATCGCATTTAAAATATCAGCAACTAACGGCAAATCATTTTGCATATTCTCAAATATTGCAGCTGCCGCCTTTGGCTTCATCTGAGAGTAAGTAGCAGCATAATCCTGTATCTCCTTACTCTCCTCTCGCTGAATAATAACCTGCTTGTAAAGGTACTCTGCCGTTGCAGGGTCCATTGACTCATAATACTCAATATAAGCCTCCTCACCCGGACCATTCTCCGCATAAATTACTTCCTCGTAAAACTCCGTGCGAATACGTTGAAACTCTACTTGTTTCTCTTCAAAAGGCTGAAGACGCAAAACCTCCGCCTTTAATATTTCAATTTCCGCATCCTTATCCTTGTTGGAAGTCTGCGCCTGCTCCAATTGCTTTTCCAGATAAGCAATCTGATTTACAGCTTCTTTGAGGTTAGTATAACCGCCATAATCCTCTTCGCCTGTCGTCTCAGTGATTACAGTGCCGGGCAAAATCTTGTTTACCACAGGCACATCCTTAAGAAGCGGCTTAAGAACCGAACTTCCGAATCCGCCCACGTCCATCTTCACAACAATACAAATAACCGCAATCCACAGTGCAACAATAAACAATGTGGTAAAAAAAGTAGTCAGTCCGACACCGCCCTCATCGTCATCCAACTCTTCTTCTTTTCGTGCGATTTCTCTCGCTCGGCGTCTGACCTCCTTTTTCTGGGCCTTTTGTTCTTTCTTTAATTGTTTCTTCTCTTCTTTAATCTGTTTTTTTCCATCCGCTAAAGAAAGCTCCTGCGGTGTCTTTTCCTTCGCCATATCCTTACACCTCTTGCTTCTGACCATAGGTGTAGCTGGTCAGTTCATCTATCATCTTGCTCTCCGCACGATTCTCCTCGTGCAAAAACTCCTCAAATGCCTTCTCGCGAAGTGTTTCCTGTGTTTTCCTCTCCTGCATGGCTTCTGTCATGCGCTCTCTGGCTCTTTCCAGCCGCTTAGCCGCCCTGTCAACCTCCACACGCTGAGCAGCCACATAACCCTCCATGGTAATGATGGCATTCTTATTTTCTTCAATCTCCCGGACATTCAAGGTTCCATTCAACAATTCCCTGGCCCTCTCCTCATATCCGTTCTTCCTGGCAATCAATGCCTCCAGCTTTTCCTCTTCTTCATCCAACTGTATTTTAGCTGTCGAAAATTCCTGTTTGGCCTGATCCTCCATCTTTAATTTAATATTCAATATATTTTGTAGCCTGTACTTAAACTTCGCCATAATATCTCCAACTACAGCCGAAGGCCGGTCTGCTTATCCAAACATCTCCTGCATTCGTGCGGAGCTTTCATCAAAATCAACCTTTTCCTCCGTATCCTGACGCAAAAACTCGTTTACCTCATTAATTTTGCTGATAGCAAAATCAATGGCCGGATTGCTGCCGCTCTTGTAGGCGCCAATATTAATCAAATCCTCCGCCTCATTATAGGTAGCCAGTACGTTTCGAAGCTTGCCCGCCGCTTTCTTATGCTCCTTATCAACCACCATACTCATACAACGGGAAATACTCTGCAATACATCCACAGCCGGATAATGATTCCTATGGGCCAGCTTTCTATCAAGAACAATATGTCCATCCAGAATACTTCTCGCCGTATCAGTGATAGGCTCATTAAAATCATCACCATCTACCAGGACCGTATATAACCCTGTAATGGAACCATTTTCATCACGTCCCGCCCGTTCCAAAAGCTTTGGCATCTCCGAGTACACACTGGGGGGATATCCTCTGGTTACAGGTGGCTCACCACTGGCAAGACCGATTTCTCTCTGTGCCATGGAAAAACGGGTCAAAGAATCCATCATCAAAAGTACATCCCTGCCCTGATCTCGGAAATACTCTGCTATGGCCGTTGCTGTCTTGGCCGCCATCTTACGTTCAAGCGCAGGTCTGTCCGATGTGGCAACCACCACAACGGAACGTCTCATACCTTCCTCGCCCAAGTCTCTCTCAATAAATTCACGAACCTCTCTGCCTCGCTCACCAATCAAAGCAATGACATTGATATCCGCCTTAGTATTTCTTGCAAACATACCCATCAGCGTGGACTTACCCACACCGGAGCCGGCAAAGATACCAATTCTCTGCCCCTTGCCCAAAGTAATCAATCCATCCACTGCGCGCACACCCAAGGACAAAATCTCATCAATAATGGCACGCTTCAAAGGATCCGGAGGATTAGCGTCTACCGGATACTCTGCACCTATAATCTGACTGCCGTCCACCGGTTTGCCAAGGCCGTTTAAAGTCTTGCCCAAAAGGGCGTCACTTACGGTTACGGACAAAGGGTAGCCTGTATTTTCCACAATGCATCCAAGACCGATTCCCTCCACATTATCGTAGGGCATCAGCAGCGTTTTCTTATCCTTGAATCCTACCACCTCTGCCATAATCGGCGCGTGCTCATCACTGGGGATAATACGACACAAATCACCCAGCTTGGCATCCGGCCCTGCAGATTCAATGGTAAGACCAACTACATTGACCACCTTCCCCATTCTGCGGAAATAAGTGCGTTCTATTAATTTTTGGTATTTATCAAAATCAATCTTCGGTGCTTCCAAGAAAAGCCGACCTCCTATGCTTTCTCATAAGACAAAAGCTTTAACTTCCGACCAAGCTCTTCAAGTTGAGCCCCCAGCCCACAATCAAAGATACCATTGTCGGTCTCAATCATGCACTCATTCTTTCTCAGTGTGATGTCCTCCACAAGTTCCAAAGTCGCATTGGACGAGGTAAGTGCCGCCATCAACTGTTTTTTCTCCATACTCACATAAGGATAATCCTCCGGCGATATATGAACCAAAAAGTCTTTACCGCCCTCAATTTTACGAAGGGCATCCGCAAGAAGATGCATGATAATACCTCTGTAAGAAGATAACTCCACGCAAAACAGATGCTCATAAATACCCGTAAGCGCATCTACCATCTGCATTTCCACGCCTTCTAAAAGCTTCTCATACTCCGCTTCTCTGGCTTTGTCTTTGGCTTCAAGCTCCTGCATTTTTGCAGCCAATTCCGCTTCCGCCTTCCTAAAGCCTTCGCTGTACCCTTGTGTCTTTGCCTGCTCCAAGGCTGCCCTGCGTTCCTCTTCTATCTGCACTCTTGCCTGCGCCAAAAGTTCCTGCCTCTCAGCTTCTGCAACTTCTTTTGCCTGCGCAAGCAATTGCTCCGCTTCTTCCCTCATCTGAGCTTCACGAGCCATTTGTGCATTCCGGTCCTCAGACGCTTTGATAACATTACTGACTCCATCCACAGACTCTTCATCCGCCAGAAGACCTTCCACCATCTGTGCATTAAGGCCTGCAGAGAATCCGTCTCCATCATCCGCTTCCGTCATAAATCCGGCATTCTCCGGACGCACCATTTTCTCAGCAAGCGCCTCTATACGGCGTGCCACCAAATCATTCGTGTCAATCATGCGCTTCTCACCTTCCTGAAGCGTCATATATCCCATTTTCAACAGATTAGACAATAACCTCGTCACCTCCACCCCTGGAAATAACGATTTCTCCCGCATCCTCCAGTTTTCGGATAATATTTACAATCTTCTGCTGAGCCTCTTCTACATCCTTCATACGAACAGGACCCATAAATTCCATGTCCTCTTTAATCATGGCCGCCAAACGCTTGGACAAATTGTTGAAAATCGCTGTCTGAACCTGCTCATTTGCACCCTTAAGTGCAATTTCCAAGTCGTTATTGTCCACATCACGCAACACACGCTGAATTGCACGGTCGTCCAAAAGCAAAATATCCTCGAACACGAACATTTTCTTTCTGATTTCGTCTGCCAATTCCGGCTCTTCGATTTCCAGAGTCTCCATAATATGCTTCTCTGTACCACGGTCTACGGTATTCAAAATGTCTACAACTGCATCTACGCCACCAATAACAGTGTAATCCTGATTTACAAGGCTTGCCAGCTTCGACTCCAAAACCTTCTCCACCTCTTTGATGACATCGGGGCTGGTTCGATCCATAAGTGCAATACGCTTTGCAACCTCAGCCTGTCTGTCAGGAGGAAGTGCTGCCACAACCATCGCCGACTGAGAAGGTGACAGATAAGACAAAATCAATGCAATGGTCTGAGGATGTTCATCCACAATAAAGTTGATCAACTGTGCCGCATCCGTCTTACGCACAAACTCGAAAGGCTTTACCTGCAAAGAAGCCGTCAGCTTACCGATAACCTCCATAGCTTTCTCTGCGCCCAGAGCCTTATCAAGAAGCTGCTTAGCATAACCGATACCACCCTCTGCAATATATTGCTGTGCCAGACACACCTCATAAAACTCGTTTATAACATTTTCTTTTACCTGTGGAGTTACACTTCTCGTATTAGCAATCTCCAGCGTGAGTTCCTCAATCTCATCTTCCTTCAAATGCTTAAATATACCTGCCGAACGCTCCGGTCCCAGAACAATCAATAAAATTGCCGCTTTCTGCAGGCCGCTTATGCCTGTTTCTGCTTTCTTTGCCATTTGTGTTCTCCTTACTTCATCTTACCAGTCTTCGCTGAGCCAGTTACGCAAAAGAGCTGCAGCAGACTCAGGATTTTCGTCCACAAACTTCTCAATCAGTCTGCGTGTCTCTGATTTCTCTTCCACATCAATATCCTCAAGCTCAGGCTCAGGAGTAGACTGCAAAAGATCCTCTACAGAAAGTTCCTCGTCCTCTGTGGTCTTTCTGCTGCTGGTCATGCTCTTAAATACAACAAAGCCTAAAAGTGCCAAAATTACAATCAGCATAACGATACTGGCAACACTGGTCCACTCCACGGAAAGTCCCGGTTCATCAACGAACACCGGAGACTCATAGGATACGATGGTAATGTTCTCCTGGGGAATTCTGGTCGCCGTATGTGCCATACTGTACAAATCCGGATCAACCTCAAGCTTCACATCACTCGCATTGTTTAATTTAAACTCCTCCCATGTGATGCCATCCAGAAGACCCATGGCACGCACATCTTCTTCCTTGTACTCGCGATAACGAATTAATGCGATGGACATGCCGGAATTATTATAATTAATCGCACCTGCCGGTGTGATTTTATACTGAATATCCTCATTGGGCAGATAATCCACCAGACTCTCCGTCTGCGTAGAGGAAGAACTGTTGGAATCAGGACTCACATATACATTCTCGTCATTGGAGTCCGTACCGGGAACGTAAGAACCACTATTCTCATTCTCCGACTCAAACTTCTCCTCATGTGCCTTATATCCCTCGTCACGACCTTCAGCCACATAATATTCCTTGACCGTCTGCTCGTAATTGGAATAATCCATATCAAGACTGCATGTAACCTCTACCTGACTAAACTGATTTGTGGCAAAAAGCACTGTCTTAACCTGATTGGCCACCATGGACTGACCCTGATTCTGCAACTCCTGCATGGAGCTCGCAATACCTGCGGAGGTATAATCATCACCGCCTGCAAACAACAGATTTGACTCAGAATCCAAAATTGTAATGTTTGCGGTATTTTCATTGCCCAGCCATGTTGCAACTGCCTTCGCCATATTGGCGGCATTGGCAGATGTAAATGTGCCGCTAAGTTCAAGCTTTATGTATGCACTGGACGGCTGCTCCTGACGAATCAGTGTACCGTTCTGGGGCGGAATATTCAAAAGGACCTCCGCACTCTTGACATTCTCAAAAGAGGACAAATTCTTGGAAATCTTATTCTGATAAGCCTCTACGGAAAGCTTCTCCTTATCAGATGCAGTGGTTGAGATACCACCATTCAATGCATCCTGTATGGTAAACTCATCTGCGCCAAATCCTTCCGCACCCAGCGCCCATACTGCTGTCTGATATTGACTTGTCTCAACACTAAAATGCAGTGCATTATCGGAAGGCTTGTACTGAATACCTGCCCCCTCCAAAAGCGCCTGCACCTCCGCAGCTTCAGCCTCCGTATCACAGGTAATCAAATCCACATATTGAGGCTGTGAGGTCACATATATAATAATGGCAAAAGCAAAAATTGCACTTGCCGCCACTCCAATAATGATTGTCTTCTGGCGTGACGTATATTTATCCCACCATTTCTTTACCTTTTGCAGGATTTCTTTAATTTGTTCCGGCATGGTACTTCTCCTGTTGTTTTTATCGTAAAAGCATTTCTTTTATGCATTAAATCTGCATCTGCATTAATTCTCTGTAAGCCTCCAGAAGCTTATCTCTCACAGCTACCGTATACTGTAGCGCCGTAGACGCCTTCTGCAGGGCGATGGTCAAATCATGGGTATTCTCTGTCTCTCCAAGTGCAAACTTAATTTCTTCATTCTCTGCATCAGACAAATAACTGTTGGTCGTCTTAATATTGTCGATGGCCGTATTTAAGATGGAACCAAACAGATTACCCTCCACGGATTCTTTCTTATCATTCACTTTTGTAAGACTTCCCGTCAAAGTGGAAAGCTCATTTACGGAATTCACTCCACTGGTGCCACTCAACGCACTGAGTGATGAAATCGCAGACAAATCCATATTATTTCTCCTTTACCTGTCAGATATCCTCTGTCTTACTGCTGTGTCAACTGCAATCCCTGCAACGCTATGGACTTACTGGCATTAAATGCGGTTGCATTCGCCTCATAAGCACGGCTTGCATCAATAAGATTTGTCATCTCTGTCACAATATTGACATTGGGATAGGTTACATAGCCATTCTCGTCTGCATCGGGATGGGAAGGATCATACACCATCTTTCCTTCCGACTCCTTATCCTCATAAATACCGTTCACCTTCACACCCTGTCCCACATAGGAAGCGCTTGCTCCTTTAAGCACCTTATGAAAATTACTCGACGCATCCTGTCCTTTAGTCCCAAAAGTCACGATTTTGCGCACATAGGGCGTTCCGTCCTCTGTTCTGGTAGTATTGGCATTGGCCACATTCTCCGAAATAATATCCATACGCAGACGCTGCGCCGTCATACCGGATGCATTCACATTAAAAGAAGAAAACATACTCATCTCTTATTCCTCCTTATCTCATCACTGACTGTAAATTTGTAAACTCCTGATTAATACTTGTCATCAGTCCCTGATATTTCAACTGGTTCTCCGCCAGCATCACATTTTCATTCTCAATATCCACATTGTTGCCATCCAGACGGTAGGAGTAGTTACTGTAATCCGTATACACCTGTGCATTCAGCCGACTACTCTTAACATTATCCACCTTGGAATCCATGGACTGATAACGGTTATAGCCCAGCGCCTTCTTAAGCTCAGATTCAAAAGCCACATCCTGACGCTTGTAGTTAGGTGTTGTGGCATTTGCTATATTATTGGCAATGGCCTCATTGCGAAGCCAGCTGGCATCCGCCGCCTTATCCAAAACATTTATGTAATCAAAAGCATTGGTGTTAATCATAAAATTCCTCCAATCCACAAGATATAGTGCATACTATACCCACTCTATTCTATTATATAGTATTTTGTCGAAAAGACAATGTTTTTCTGACAAAAGTTTTCCAAAAAACACAAAAAGGATTTATTACGAATAATAAATCCTTTTAAAGTCGGCTAAGCCGATATAATCCATTAACTATTTAGTTTGCCGGGATAATCCCTAGCCCCGCTGGTTCTGGCGTTTTAGCTCTTCAATCTCATCGAAGACTACATCATTCAATACCTTGATATAGGTTCCCTTCATACCGGAGGAACGGGATTCGATAACGCCTGCACTCTCGAACTTGCGGAGCGCGTTGACAATTACGGAACGGGTAATCCCTACCCTGTCAGCAATCTTAGAGGCAACCAAAATGCCTTCCATGCCACCCAACTCATCAAAGATATGGGTAATTGCCTCCATCTCAGAGAAGGAAAGTGTGCTGATAGCGGATTTGACAACCGCCACCTTACGGCTCTCTTCTGCGCTTTCCTCATTTACAGCGCGAAGCATTTCCAACCCTACAACGGTTGTGCCGTACTCACACAGGATAATATCATCGATGTCGTACTGCTCATTACACTTGTAGATAAACAGTGTTCCCAGACGCTCTCCTGCGATTTCAATAGGTGCAATGGTAGCCTGAAACTTGCGGATATCGTCACTCTCAAATCCAAGGGTCTGAAGATTCACATTCTCCTTGGTGGAGAGAACTCCCAAAAGTCTCTCATTCAACATATTGTCAATGAATCCTCCAACACTCTCATCAATGAGCTCATTAATGGTATCAACGCCGTCAGCCTTACCTACACCGAGGACCTTGCCTTTACGACTGATTACCAGCACATTTGAATTGAGAATTTCACGCATCACCTTACAGATATCATTAAAAACAACCTTGCTGGAATTATTATTGTGCAAAAGCTTTCCGATTTTCCTCGTCTTATCCAACAACTGTACGCTACTCATAAAATCTCCTCCATTTGCGGGGCTTCTCCTACTGATACAAGCACATTTTAGCACAAATAAATGGAAATTACAATGCAAAATTAGTAAATTAATTAATTTTTTTCAATTTATTTGAAAATTGTGTGAAAACTATTAAACTTGAGCAGTTTCTTTTACTTTATCCTGAATATGTCCACAATTTTCATTCATGCACACACACTTGTTGCCTTTCTCTAACATCATGCCGCCGCACTTGGGACACTTCGTTACTGCCGGCTTATCCCAAACCATGAAGTCACACTCAGGATTATCCACACAGCCAAAGTATCTTCTGCCTTTCCTAGTCTTTTTCAGCACAATGTCCTTGCCGCACTTGGGACACTCCACACCAATCTTCTCAAGATAAGGCTTGGTGTTACGACACTCCGGGAAACCGGGACATGCCAGGAATTTGCCGTGAGGACCGTATTTGATAACCATGTTGCGTCCGCAGTTTTCACAGATTTCCTCTGATTCCTCATCTGCAATGGTAACCTCGGGCAAATCCTTTTCTGCCTGCTTTACCGCCTCGTCCAAATCAGGATAAAAATTAGCTACGATGGTCTTCCACTTTACCGTACCCTCTTCCACGCCATCTAAAAGAGCCTCCATATTCGCTGTGAAATTCACATCTACAATGGTAGGGAAAGCTTCTTTCATCATGTTATTAACCACCTCGCCCAGCTCAGTGACATAAAGGTTCTTATTTTCCTTTGCCACATATCTTCTGGCCTGAATTGTAGTGATGGTAGGTGCGTAGGTACTGGGACGTCCAATTCCAAGCTCCTCCAGCGCACGCACCAGCGTCGCCTCCGTGTAATGGGCAGGGGCCTGCGTGAAATGCTGCTTCGCATCGAATTCCGCAAAACTCAAAACAGAGTCTGTGCTAAGGCTCTTGCTTAAGTTGTTCTCAGCCTCCTTGTCATCCTCCTGAACATATACGCTCATAAATCCGTCAAACACAAGCTTGGATGCCGCCATGGTAAACAACTGATCCTTTGCCTGAATCTTCACGGAGGTAGTCTCATATTTAGCAGCGCTCATACGGCTTGCAACAAAACGCTTCCATATAAGCTGATACAAGCGGAACAAATCTCTGGGAAGCTCGTCCTTGATGGCCACGGGCATTCTTGCAGGATCCGTGGGGCGAATGGCTTCGTGAGCGTCCTGAATCTTCTGACCGTTTTTCTTGGCACTTAAACCCTCTGCCAGATATTCTTCACCGTACTGCTTACCAATAAAATCAGCCGCCATACTTTCCGCTTCCTCGGATACACGGGTGGAATCCGTACGCAGATAGGTAATCAGACCCACTGTGCCTTCACCTTTGATTTCCACACCCTCGTAAAGCTGCTGAGCAAGACGCATGGTCTTCTGGGTAGAGAAATTCAAGACCTTGCTGGCCTCCTGCTGTAATGTGGAGGTAGTAAAAGGCAGGGGGGCACGCTTGATCCGTTCACCCTTCTTTATCTCTGTAACGCTGTATTTGGCTCCTTTTAAGGATTTTACAATCGCATCCACCTCTTCCTTACTATTAAGGCTTTTCTTCTTATCTGATGCCTTCTCGCCGCTCACAGGGCCATAATACTTCGCTGTGATGGGCTTTTTTTCGCCCTTCACATTCAAAAGCACATCCAAAGACCAATATTCCTCGGGGATAAATGCGTTAATTTCTTCCTCCCTGTCGCAGATAATGCGAAGCGCCACAGACTGTACACGACCGGCACTAAGGCCCCTCTTAATCTTGGCCCAAAGCAAAGGAGAAATCCTATAACCAACCATACGATCCAGAACACGACGTGCCTGCTGTGCATCCACCAAATTCATGTTAATCTCTCTGGCGTTCTTTAAAGACTCCTTCACCGCATGCTTGGTAATCTCATTAAAGGTAATACGATATACTTTTTTATCCTGCAATTTAAGCGCATGATACAAATGCCAGGAAATCGCCTCTCCCTCACGGTCAGGGTCAGTTGCCAGATAAATCTTCTCAGCCTTCTTGACCTCCTTACGAAGGGCGGCAAGGATATCTCCTTTTCCTCGAATTGTAATATATTTAGGCTCAAAATCATGATCCACATCAATGCCCAACTGGCTTTTGGGCATATCACGCACATGACCGTTGCTGGCTGCAACCTCATAATTTGCTCCCAAGAACTTCTTAATCGTTTTCACCTTGGCCGGTGACTCTACAATAACCAAATACTTTGCCATTTTAAACTCCTAAACTGATTTTAGTGAATCGTGAACCACTATACACCAAATTTTTGCAGGACGCAAGTTTTTTTACAAAAATTACAAAAAAAACTGCGTTGATGTGACTCAACGCAGTTTCAATATATACATTTGAGAGAATAAATATTAGATTACTTTGATGTAGAAAATGCCTTCGCCTGTAGTCTCATTAGCGATGGGCTGATTGGTTTCACCCAAATCTTTTTCATCATAGAGACCATCTCGCCACTTTAAGGTCAGCTTATATACGGTACCGCTGGGAGTTGCTTCACTAACTACAGGCATCTTCATCTTAAGAGTGAAATTCTCCGTATTCGTAGCGGACATACCAAACTCCTGCAAATAAGCAGTCTGCCCGGTAGTCGTGTTTTGCAGCTCATAGGTAAGATTATTTTGCATAAACTTGTCAGAGTGCGTTGCATTAGCGGATGCCTGAATCCAGTAAACCGTATTATCTCCTTTAAAAACCAAAGGACTGCTTTGATATGCACCCACACATCCTACCGGGAATGTGCCTCCGGGATAATCAGCACATGAATTAAACTGAATGGTGGTTCTGGGAATATAAAACTCAATTGTATAATCAGCCTTTGGTGTCGTACCCTCTATGGGCCATGTTATATCAGTCGCAGAATTACCATAACGCAACTTAAGCTCTGCTGCATAAGCATAATGCGGTGCAAGAGAATAGTCACCGGGACGAATAAATACATGGGTATCTCCGGCAGTACCATGATCTGTTACATCCTGCCATTCACCCCAATCCTCACCTGCAATCCAGGATACAAAGTTGCCGGCTGCATCCAGAACAACAGGACGGAATCGAATCTGGTTATAAGGTGCATTACCACCGTATGCATCCTTAATATCTCCCCAAGGGATGGGAGTTGTAAACTGCATGTCAACATCGGAACCTCTCAGGAAAGGACTTGTAGCATGGGCAGTTTTCTTGAGAATCTTAGTCTTCGTTACCTCATCATAATCACTACCGGTCTTGTTGGTCTGAACACCATTTACAATACCATCCGGATGCTTTGCTCTTGCAGTAACCCTGATGACATCAGTCTCTCCCATGTCCTCCTTAAGTTTAAAGATAACGGAAGGATTGCCCTCCTCATTGGTATTGACAACCTCTACATAATTATTCCAAGGACCTGCACTTGCCTCGAAGGAGAAAATAGCTCCATAAGGACTCTTATAATCCTGATCATATGTTGTGGCTCCGGCCCAGTCCCTATCCAGATGAGTACCTACAGGACGCGCAGTAACAGTATATACCGCATCCTTCTTAAAGGGAGTACCACTGACAAAAGTAACTTCAGACATGTCAAAATCATTTACACGTCTGACATTTACGGTTACATTATGGATTTCGCCGGTGGAACTTTGAAGAGCTACAACAAACTCACCACCTGTACCATACTCATGTGCTCCGACCTCCACGGTTACTTCGGTATTCGTAGAATTAACTGATGCACTAGTATCACCTGCCCCAGCACCGATCAAAGAAGCGGTAACCGCACTGGATGCTCCACCGGTAGCGGTCACGGTAATATTAAATGTATACACCTGATTCGGTTCCAAAGTAATTTTAGTGGGACCACTAATAGTTGCAACCGGAGTAAATGATGCCGGAATACTGGAAGCGGGATTGTTGCGGGATGTAACATTGTACACTGTCCCAATCTCACTGTTGTCACGCTTCATCTTAATCGTAACCTGTGCATTACGGGACTCCGCAAAATTGGAAGCATTCACATTAAAGTCCTCAACATCTGATGCCAACACACTTTCCGGGGATACCGCTCCGCCTGTAGGATACTTACAGGTATACTTCAACTCATTTGTAGTCGTATCCAGCTTAATAACATGTGTATAATCAATATTCTTGATTTCCAATGTCTTGCTGGAGGCATCAAAGTTTACCTCGTTGGTAGCGTCCACTATCAGACCCTCAATTACATTGGCTGTAAAATGGCTGTCCTGCTGTATCTCGGTCTCAGTAGTACCGCGCTTATACGAATTGGAAGAAACAACCATTGCCCCTCCGATTGCAGTTGAAATTGCGCCTAGAATAGCAACGGCACAAATCATCTCAATCAAAGAGAATCCACGTGCATCCTTTCTGAATTTCCTAGTAAACAGTTTCATAGTATTCTCTCCTTATTCCTTTATATGAACCTTACCGGTTAATGGAACCAACTCTATTTTGTAATCCTTGCCCGCCTTTGAAACAGCAATCTCTGTACAATAATCTGTTCCCGCTCCGCCGGATGGATTCGGCTGTGGATAAAAGGCTCCGCTTCCTCTTACAAATTTCAATTCCAAGCCGCTTTCATCCAATGTTTTTACAGTACTTCCGCAGGTATAAGTTACCACTACTGTATCCTCGCCAATCGGAATCTCTGTCACCTTTGTTGTTCCGTCAGCCTCTACAATCGTTTCTACCAAAATTACCGTTTTATCTGTGGCAGACTTTGTTTTCAGCTTATAACTTGTACCCTCTGCCTTACCCATCGCCGTAGTGCGATGTCTGTCAAGGGAAAATACAATCTTATTGGCACACTTCTGAGCCGGTTTACCACTTATCAGTCCGATGCCATACATCAACGCACCTGCAACCACCGTCATCAGCGCCAGAACCATAATAATCTCAACTAAAGAGATGCCTCTGTTATCTTTTCTCATATCATCACCTACTTACTGCTTCTGCCACTCTACGTACTGCACACATTCAGAAATATTAATTTCTTCCTTTTCCATAGCTGCAAGCTTATCAGCATCTGTCGCCAAAGCACCTGTGTTGGACGCATCTACCGTCCAGTTAAAAGGAGGTGCTGCGACATAAAAATCTGTTGTAATGATAGATGTGTAACCTTCAGTATTTGTGTAAGTTACCTTTACATTCTGAACAATCACATATCCTCTATCCGCATCAACCGTAATAATTTCATCTGTACTAAGCTTTCCATCATGGTCTGTATCCAAAGACATGTCGAGCTCCAAAGTGGAACCGCCAAGCATTTTGCCCCTCAACCACGTCTCCCAGTCACCACTGGTTTTGTCATCCCATTCTGCCTTGATTTCATCAATAAAATTTTGATAATACTGCCACTTTCTTGCATCACCTGAACCAAGACTTACATACTCCCTCATGGTACTGTTATATGCCCGCAAAGAAGCATCGGAAGCATTTACCATAAACTCCTCTTTGAATCGCTCCAAATTGGTCTCGCCCTGATAGAAGCTCACTGTATTACGATAATCTGTCTGCTTTATCTGAAAGTTCATACCGGATATATAAAGCAGTGTAGTAGCCAGAATCGTAACAAACAATACTACGATAATCATGTTAACCATTGCAGCACCGGAATTATTCATTTTTAACGACTTCAAGCATTTCAACCGTTTCATCGCAATACTCCATTAGTTATTCTTGGTGCCGGAAAACATTGCAATTGAATCTGTCTCGCCGGCATTGTAAACATATACTGTTACATTATAAATCAGATTCTTGTTCTCCTTACTTCCAGTCACAAAATCAGCCGAAGTACCAAAGCCTGTAAAAGTCGGTGTCGTAACCGTTGTACCTGTATTACCGGTTACGCACTCATTCAGATTGGTATCTAAGGTTACATTGCCGGAACCCTCCACTTTTACCTCATAGGAACCTTCTTGGCCTTCAATTTGATCATCACTTAATACACTGGAGGAATACTTCTGCTTCGCAATATGCACCTCGACGGGAGCACTCGCATCAGTTGCATTCACCTTAATCGTATCCTTTGCAGAAGTTGCACCGGCAATACTATCATACAAAGGATAATAGTAAAAATACATATTCTCAAGCTTGCCGCCCTTAGAACCAATATTTGCTGTATTATCATACACGGTATGCGTAGTTGCACCTGTCGTTATATCAAACACATGATCTACCGTATCACCAAAGGCCACATTTGAAACAGTCTTTACGCCTGCCCCCGGCGTCTTAGATGTATACTGATAGGACAACTCACCGGAATAGGTATACTTAATCCCCGCAACTACCTTGTCACCACTGCTTGTATGGTCAACCGTGAATGTAATCTCACGTTCAACAGACGATAAATCCACACTTGACAAGCTTAAGCTTCCTCCGGTCACCATATCTGCCGGAGCAGAAATCCCTGAAACCACATCCTCCGCCTTGGTATAAATCAAAGAACTGATTGTGGTGGTATCCGACTCCTGCATCTGGTATACCATGTCCGTGTAGGGATTAACTGCATCTGTCTTGATAACAGATTTTTCAGCTACCTCAGTCACATTAATTACTACATCATAATAATGACCTTCTTCAACAGCATTACTAATTTTAAACTTAAATTTAGACGCACTATCATTTAACTTATTCTTACTGTCCAGCAGGGGACTTACCGCAGCATCTGCTGCAGTAGTCGCCGTAACAGTTCTGGTGGTCGTTGCATCAGAACTTACACCTGCAAAAACAGGATGTGTTCCGGCCGGAAAGGTACCCTGCCCAAACTGTATACACAGTTCCTCCAAATCATACGCCTTAAAGCTCTCCATCGCACTTTCCGCAATGGCATATGCTCTCTGTGATTCTCTGGACTTGTTATTGTAAGAGGCAGAGGAAGCAAACAAACGCATTGTAGGCGCAACCACAGCCGCAAGTATTACAACTGCAATAATAACCTCCACCAGAGATAAACCCTTGTTATTCAGTTTCTTTCTCATCTTCCTAATTGTCCTCATTTTGCTTCCTGCCATTATCCTCTAATAATTGAATTAGTCTTCCGGAATCTCTTCGCTCTCAATAACCAGTTTGAAAGGGTTAGTTGTTCCCATACCTGCTGTGTACTCAGGCATCTCAGGCGCAACATACTCCAATCCGTTTCCGGGCATGCTATAGAACGAAACATCAATATTACCGGCCAAAGTAGTAACAACCTCATCATCTGTTACCTGCTTGTTTTTTGTAATAGAAACATTATGAATGGCAACTTTACCGGGGTAATTATAAATCTGTTCAATACAAGTCTTTAAATCCTTATAATCAAACTCACCGTTGTAGGTTGTTTTTCTCTGCACAAACTGAACCGTCTCCTGCAAGGTCTCAACGCCAGCCGCCTGCACTTCTTCTGCGGGAATGGTATACAGAACTTCCTGCTCTGCAATATTAATCTCATTGTATTCAATATCAGTCACTTCCTGCATATCCACCGCAAGCATAACGATATTCTCTTCACGCTCTTCCACTGCATAGCTATCTGCCAAATCTCTTAAAGAAACTCTTAACGCATCTGTGTCCGCAATATAGACATCCTTCTTGGCATAATGCATGGAAATACTGTTAATTTCCTGTTGTAGAGTTGCATTCTGCGCAGATAATTTCTTGGTTTCATCAGTATATTTCTTATATACAAGCATGTAAAGCGCAATCAACAGCACCACTACCACAAGCAGAACAGTCAGGAAAATATTTTTACTGGAATTTTTCTTTTTCATCTCTCTATTGCCCCCTATCCTATTGTGTCTGGCCCTGTACTGCAGTATCCTCTGCACTTAAAACACTGTGATCCACTACCTCGGGCGCAAGCTCCAGAGGATAATAGATACATCTGATAGTAAAAGTAAGCTTTCTGGGCTCATCTTCCTCTTCACCCTCTTCTGCAGACTCTTCGACAACATCCTCCGCCTCTTCGCCCTCGGATTCTGCCACAAGCTGCTTTATCCGCTCCATCTCTTCTACTTCCATTTCGCTCAGTTCTTTCTCAGAAATACTCTTTATGGAAACGGTCATAACACTATCAAAGCCACGAAGTGTCTCGATGGTCTTCGCCATGGTTCCTTTATCAGAAACAACCATGGTAATCTCCGCCTGAACATCATCAGATGAAAATTCTGTAATCTCAATATCTGCCGGCAGGTTGTTTTCAAGCTCTGTCAAGAATGCATACAAACCATCATTCTTGTGCTCAGACATACTGTCACCATGAAGGAACTTCTGATAGATATCTGCTACACCAATATATGCATTATAGGCATTCAAACCTTCCTGATAACGTGCTCTGTCAGCCACAAGACGAGCATTTTCCTGCTTCGCCTTGTTGTAAGGCAACAATGACAGCACAACCAAAAGAATAGCACCCACAACACCAACAATTGCTACTAATACAGTAATTGCAGTGTAATCAGTCTCCTTCTTCGCTTTTTCCTTGGCAGAATCATGCAGGAAACCATCACCGGAGAAACCTGCACCGATACAGGAGAAGTATGCATCACTCTTCTGCTTAACATCAGAATCAACAACTTCGATATCCTGAAGCATGTTTGCCTTCTTACAAACAATGCCCAGTGCCTCACCCAGAATCTCGGCCACACCGATAAACTGTGCACCCAGACCGATGATGGATACATTTTCAATCTCTTCACCGTTAAAATGAGAGTTGAAATAGTCAAGCACTCTCATGGTGCCGTTTAACAAAGGATTCAAAGCCTCTGTTACAGCCTCTCTTGCCAAGTCGGATCGTAGCC
>JAZQLH010000017.1:0-11932 GCA_045542555.1 Acetatifactor sp.
CGCAAGGACGCACCTGCGGTGCTCGCCCGTGCTTCGCACTGCCTTGCTCGTTAAACATGTGAATAAAATCAAATGCCGCTTCGCAGCGCTTGATTTTATTCCACATGTTTATCATACAAGAAAAATCTTGACGTGTCACTATCTGAATGTTATAAATTAAGTATTGTCCTATATTTTTTTCAATCTAATCACATTTGGAGGTTTTCATGGCTAATTTACAAGAGATAGAGAATTCCATGCCTGTAGCACCCTTAAAAATTTTACCCCTTGCTTCCATGTCCGAAATGGGAAAGCGAATCGATAATTACATGGTTAAATTCCGTAACTTTATCAATAATGATTTAGTAAAGAGCGATCCTGCTTTTCATGGTTATCTGGAGGATAGTTATTTAGTTGATGTGGAATGTCCTCGTTTCGGTACCGGAGAAGGCAAAGCTGTTTTTCACGAATCCATTCGCGGTAAGGATTTGTTTATTTTGGTTGATGTCTGTAATCACAGTATCACCTACGATATGAATGGCTATACCAATCACATGTCCCCTGATGACCATTATCAGGACTTAAAACGTGTCATCGCTGCATGTAATGGTAAGGCTCATCGAATCAATGTCATCATGCCCTTTCTTTACGAAGGTAGACAGCACAAAAGAAGCGGCCGCGAGTCCCTCGACTGTGCCTATGCATTAGAAGAACTTCGCGACATGGGTGTGAGCAACTTTATTACCTTTGATGCTCATGACCCCAGAGTGGCTAACTCCACTCCCTTGAATGGATTTGACAACTTTACTCCCCCTTATCAGTTTATTAAAGCTTTGCTGAATGCAGAGGAGGATCTTTTGATTGATAAGGACCATCTTCTGGTTATCAGCCCTGATGAGGGTGCATTGGACCGTGCAATTTACTTTGCTACCGTACTTGGCGTGGACACCGGTATGTTTTACAAGCGCCGTGACTACTCCACCATTGTAAATGGCAAGAACCCTATTGTAGCCCACGAATTCTTAGGCGATAACATTGACGGCAAGGACATCATCATCATCGACGATATGATTTCCTCCGGCGGAAGTATGTTAGATACTGCAAGACAATTGAAAAAAATGAATGCACGCCGCGTATTTATTTGTTGCACCTTCGGCCTGTTTACTGACGGTCTGGATGCATTCGATGCCGCATATGAGAGAGGCGACTTTGACAAGGTTGTTACCACGAACCTGACCTACCTAGATCCCGGCCTGTACAGCAGACCTTACTTTATCGAGGCAGATATGAGCAAATTCATTACCTCTATCATCGATTTCATGAATCATGATGTTTCGCTGTCCAACGTACTTGCTACCACCGAAAAAATTCACGGAATTTTAGATGCTTATAATGAGCGTAAAAGCATCAATATGGACTTCATTCCTTAAACGAATACCAAAAATCAGACCCTGACGGTTATCCATTTAACTGTCAGGGTCTCTTACTTATTCCTCTAATGCTTTCTCCTGCGGCATATGTTCAGGGAATCGCATAACTGCCTTGAACAAATCTCCATCCAAACGAATATCAAATTCTCCGTTTTGAGCCTGAATCAGATTCTTGGTAATATAAAGTCCAAGTCCTGAACCTTCCGTTGTTCGGGAAGCATCTCCGCGAATAAAACGCTCTGTCAAATCCGTAGCCTTAATATTCATCTGGCGTTCAGAAATATTCTTGATGGACACCTCCACAACATTGCCCTTCTCACGTTCTTCCAATGTCAAATCAATATATACTCTCGTATTTTCCATAGCATATTTATAGACATTGTTAAACAGGTTCTCCATCACACGCCACATTCTGCGGCTATCCGCATAGATATATGCAGGAACCGAGCCACCATCAAAGAAAATCTGTAATCCTTTTGTCTCCAATCGTTCCGATAACTCTCCAATGGCCTGATTAATCAATTCAGCCAGATTCAACCGCTCCATCTCAAACTCAATATTACCCGAGGAAAGCTTGGAAGCCTCCACCAAGTCGTCGGTCAATTGTTTCAGACGTTGAGATTTACTATCCAGCACATCAATATAACTCTTTGCAGGTTCTTCGGTAATCTTCAGACGCTTTAACAAATCCACATAACTGATAATGGAGGTAAGGGGCGTCTTAATATCATGGGAAACATTGGTAATCAAATCGGTCTTCATCTGTTCATCCTTCATGCTGGTCTGAACAGCCTTACTGATACCGTCACTAATATTATTTACTGCATCTGCAATTTCCCTGTTGCTACCGTGCAATGCATCTGCATCCAATTTTAAATCCACTTGTCCATCCCTAATCTGACGGATTGCATTGGTAATATCCAACCACTCTGCATTTCGCCTAAACAACACAACACCTATCAAACCGTCAAATACAATCAAAATGGCAATCAAAAAAATTGCCCATCCTTTGTATTCCCAAAGACTTGTACATCCCCATACACCAAACATATTTACAACAAGAAATGCGTTATAGGGCAACAATGTGCTGACCGCTGAATTCTGATGACTAAAAACATAATTTACAGCTCTGCGGCATGCGAGTAAAAGCCATCGTATAAAACTATCCTTCCATAAATTTATTGATTTCAGCCTGCGCACCAAGCTGTACCACAAAATACACAATCCAAGGCTCAATGCTCCGCCATATAATGCAAATATCCCATATTCATAAGTCTGCGCTTCCGTCACGCCAATAATATTTAATGTATGATTTTCATACACTTTATCCGCAACGGTAAGAAGATAGCGATACCCTTGCTGCACACAGTAAACATACACAACACACAATACGGCAAAAAACTCCGTCCAAATACGGTCAAACCCGTTTAAATAACGAGCATATCCACCTTCATTATCATATACAACACCCGCTGTAGCGGAGAGAAACAACGCTATCATTACCCATAAAATGGTCAATACCGCCATTACCACCAAAATCTTGGTAATGTTGGGTACAATGTTTTGAAACAGCGCATTTGCACTATAAAATGCATCTCCGGGCACATCATACCCTGTGTCGACACCTACCCAGATATGGGTGGAGTCAGGATATGCGTAATCATATTCGTTTAAATAACCATGAATCTGCGCCTCTGTAAGACCTGTATTACTTGTAAACTCCAGACTATCAGGATAATAAATGAAATACCTCCTGTACTCAGAAAAAAAGTCTGTAATAGCCGCATCCGACATATTCTCCAACTCTTTCTGGTTGGTATAAGTATGGGTAACGCCTTCATCCGTCACCAATCTTACCACATATTTCAGATTACTGTTGGTCTGATACAGTGTATTACAATTCTGGTACATGGTATAACTCTCTGAAATCCCCAAAATTGTATTTTCCAGATTAGCCTGCAATTGCATATAATCAATCCAGTTACCTGCATAAGCTGTCAACTGTTTTTCCTTATCCACCGTTTCATATCTGCCGTTCACCATAGGAAAATACACCGTTACGCTTCCGTCATCTTCTCTGGACACATCCACAATACCACCCGGAATCTCAGCCAAAATATAGGAAAACGCCATATCCTCCAATTGCTCTTCTGTATAAAGAGCCATCTCTGCCACAACAGCCTTCTTTATCTTTTCAGCTTCATTCTTTTGTGCTGTCTGTTCTCCCTCTTTCAGCAAAGCGTCCCCGTTACCTACGGTACTACTATAGCTTCTCTTTATTTCAGGAGTAAACGCAGGATCATAAAACCCAACAAAAACAAGCTCCCCGTCTGCACCTAACGCGAAGTTATCCGGCGATATGGTAGGTCCAAAATAATTGACAAAATCGGACATGCTCATAGCCCTGTTGGTGTACTCCACACCATACTTACCCCATTTTACCAAATCTTCCAGCTCATAAACCGCCGTCACGGAACAATCACTGTCAACACCCTTTCGTCCGGCATATTCCGTCACATCAATCAATTTTTCGGAATCAAATTCTCCACCTGTCTCAAGCTGCCCTTTTACCACCACAAGTCTGGTGACATCTGCCACTGCCGTCTGGAAAATCTCTCTGAACAGATCACTGTCCTCAAATATAGGCTCTGCATCCATAGGCGACAACGCATATGTCTTTGGCCCATCCATAGTCTGAACTGTCAGATAAGAGTTGAACATAATTGCCGCAAATGCTACCATGATTCCCATGGCCAAAAGATGCTGCAAAAGCCCTAATGCCAACCTTCTCAAGGTATATTTTTTCATAATTACTCCTACTGCTTGTCTATTTTATAACCTACACCCCAAACAACCTTAAGATATCTGGGTTCCTTGGGATTAATCTCAATTTTCTCACGAATATGACGAATATGTACCGCTACGGTATTATCCGCTCCGATAGCATCCTCATTCCAAATACTCTCATAGATCTGGTTAATGGAAAACACCTTGCCCTGATTCTTAATCAAAAGAAGCAGAATATTATACTCGATAGGTGTCATTTTCACCAACTCGTCATCCACAAAAACCTGCTTGTTTTCATCATTTACCACAAGTCCGCCGACCTGATAAACAGCCTTTCCTCCACCATCAAGACTTCCAAGAGATGTATATCTGCGAAGATTGGACTTTACTCTTGCCACAAGCTCCAATGGATTAAATGGCTTGGTTATATAATCGTCTGCACCAATATTCAGTCCCAAAATTTTGTCTGTGTCCTCAGACTTTGCAGAAAGCATAATAATAGGAATACTACTATACTCCCTGATTTTAAGCGTAGCTCTGATACCATCCAGTCTGGGCATCATCACATCCATAATCAAAAGATGAATATCCTCTTTTTTCAAAAGCTCTATCGCCTGTTCTCCGTCATATGCCTTATAAATGTGATAACCGTCCTGACTCAAATAAATTTCAATTGCTTCTACAATTTCCTTGTCGTCATCACAAACCAAAATATTAGCCATTGCCATACCCTCCCGCTTACATGCGTCATTTCTGCTCATTATAACATGTATTTCCTAAAAAAGAATTAAGCTTTCTTGGAAAAATTATTAAGAATATATAAAAATGCCGCCAGATTTCCCCGTTTTCCGTGACTTGCACGATGAGAAAACAAATACTTTGGATTATGGCAGGTACAGATATCTGTTACAGATATATTCTCGCCAGGAATGCCTGCCTGCATTAAAATAGTGCGATTAGCCAACCACAAATCCAGCTGGTATTTCCCCGGTTCCCTGCCCGGAGTAACTACTGCAGTACCACAGTCCAAAAAGGCTTTCTTAAATTCCTCCGCCACATCCTCACTGACCTCATAACAGTCCTTACATATGGAAGGACCTACGGCAGCAATCAAATCCTTTGGGTTACTGCCAAAAGTATCTGCCATGGCCCGAACCATGCACTCGCCCATACGGTTTACCGTTCCCCGCCAACCGGAATGAGCAAGACCAATCGCTTTTTTCACGGGATCTACAAAATATAGAGGTACACAATCCGCAAAAAAGCACGCAAGCACAACCCCTGGCTCATCTGTGATCAACCCATCTATATCCTGGTAAGCCTGCGGTTTCACTACTCCCTTTCCCTTATCTGCTTCTGTCACATGGCGAATATTGGTGGTATGAGTCTGCACAGAAGCAACCACATCATCTACCTGCACGCCAAGCACACTACATATCCTTCTATAATTTTCCAATACATGCTCAGAATTATCTCCTCGGCTAAAGCTTAAATTCATGGAAGCACAGTCTCCCTCGCTTACGCCGCCTGTTCTTGTAGTAAAAAGATGATTCACAAATCCAGTATTCGTAATCTCAGGAAAAGTAAGATATTCTAAATCACCTGAATAATTTTGTTGTACTACCTCATTTCCTTGATTTCCTGTTCTAATAATCTGATACATAAATTTACCCTTTTGAATTTTAATTATTTTTCTCCAATTTATCAAAGTATATATATGATGGGAACGCTTTGATAAATTGGAATTTGCGCGAGCAATGAGCCATGCTGTCCGGTGGCTAAATACTGCTCGTCGGGTGCTTGCACACGTAAGAGCATATTTAGACAGTGGACAATACGGCGAACGCCGCGACAGTGAGCAGGCTTGCCTGCGAACCTGTCGGCATGGCAGCTTCTTGCAGCCCCCTTTGGGGCACCTCTACTACTATTGTCCTCTCAAACTACTATTTTTTCATCTTAGTAGGACATCTAACTCCTTTTTTGTCCTACCAAATCAACATTTTTTCATTTTAGTAGGACATCTGACTCCTTTTTTGTCCTACCAAATCAACATTTTTTCATTTTTGTAGGACAAACGCACCGTTTCGGCCTTTTTTAATTTCCCTCCCAACCAATCTTGTGATTTTTTGTTTTAGTTGGGAAATTCACAGCCTCTATGTTATGAACAGCTCGATAACTTCCAATTTGTCGAACACATAAAAACTTTCAGTTAGCAAGTGCGTCTTTTGCAAGCAAAAACGCAAGATGATTGTGGCACTTCCCTGGGATAGCTCTCGGTTCTTTTATGTGTTAACACTAACGTTTACGCCCAAAAACACTACGTTCACACCAAAACACTACACATTCTCTCACAAATATGCTATACTCATCTACGTTGTTTTAACTTACTATTCTATATGAGAGGGAGATACAAATGAAAGCAAATGAAGTCTATTCCAAAACAATGAAATTCGTGTGGCTGAAGCTGGCCATGGGCGGATGTGTCCTTTTGATTTCCGCAGTGTTAGGGCTGATTATGTTCGGCATTGCCGCTGCCGCCGACAGTGATGAGCTCTTTTCCATCATGATGCTTGTCTGGCTGATTCTGTCAGCCGCATGCTTAGGAATTGCCGAGCACTTTATCGGCTACATTCTTAAGACCGGCCATGTAGCTGTAGTTACCACCATCGTTACCACCGGCAAGGTTCCAGAGGATCAGTTTGCTTACGGTAAAGAGATGGTAATGAAGAACTTCCCCACCGCTGCCGCTTATTTTGCAGTAGACAAGCTGGTGGCCGGTGCTGTGAAAGAGATTAACAAGGGTCTGGATGTGGTTGGCAATCTGCTGGGCAAAATTCCCGGTATGGAATCCGTAGTTTCTTTCCTGCAAAGTTTCGTAAGCATCGCGCTTGGCAATGTGGATGAATGTTGTCTGGCTTACACCTTCTATCGCACAGACCAATCTGCACTGGAAAGCTCCGTTGACGGCGTTGTAATCTACTTCCAGAACTGGAAGACCGTTTTGAAGGATGCTTTGAAGGTAACCTTCATCACCATGCTGGTGTCCGCTATCGCATGGATTATCCTGATGGTAATCCTGGTGGGAATTCTGGCAGTGACCGGAATGCCCGGATTTAACGCATTTTTTGTGGCATTTATTTTTGCACTGTTGGCAGTTATCGTTGTAAAATCTGCTGTTATGGACAGCTACGCAATGGTATGTATGGTATGCTCCTACATGCAGGTAGCTCCCACCACCGAGCTTACCTTTGACTTGTATGATAAGCTGTGCAAGCTCTCTGCCAAGTTCAAGAGCCTGTTCCAGAAATCCAAACAGGGCGTAAGCGCATAAAATCAAATAAACAATCAGGGCATTGCACGAAACCATGCAATGCCCCTTTTTTATTGCACCTTTAAACTTCCGTCAAAATGCTCCACAATCGGTTCCAAAAAGAAATCAATGATTTTCCTTTCGCCTATCTTCACTTCCGCCGTACACTCCATGCCAATGCCAATTTCCATCTCAGGGTTTCGCTCCTTAAAATCATCCTCATCAATGGCAATTTTTGCTTTATATACCCAGCCTTTCTGCTGGTCTAACTCCGCATCAGGACTGATTGCTACAATGATGCCTTCCACCTTACCAAACTTCTGAAAATTCAGTGCATCCAGCTTGATTGCCACAGACTGCCCTATCTGAATGACTCCCGCATCTTTGTTCAGAATATCCGCTTCAATAATCATTTGTGATCCATCCGGTACGACCGTAGCCACTGTCTGGGCCGTAGTCACAACGCCGCCCGTGGTATTGACCTCCAAGGTTTTTACAATACCGTCCACAGGAGATACAATGGTTTGCTGTTCCACATTGATTGTCTGTATTTCCAGATTGGATTGCCTGTCATTGATTGCATTTTCGTTTTCCACAATCAGCTTAGATAAATTGGCTCTGTAATCCGCTTCCAACGATTCCAGGCTCTGCTGTGCCTGCGCATACTTCTGCTCATCCAGCGATATGGCACTTTCCTGAATTTCCAAGTCTTTTTTTAGCTGATTCAGCTCCAGTTCCACTGCTGACAAATCCGCCTTGGAAATTGCTCCTGCATCAAATAATTCCTGATAATCCGCAAGCTCAGCTTCTTTATAGGTGATGGACAAGTTCAGTTTTTCTCTGTTTTGCTCTGCTATCTCAATCTGGGACTGTGTCTGCCCGATAGACATATTTAACTCTTCCTTTTGGGTCACAAATTCATCCCTGATGGCCAGCACATAATCCAGAACTGCCTTACTATCGGAATCTTCACTACCTGACAAATCTGCGGACAAGTCCTCATCCGCCAACAGCTTGCCTAAAAGCTCCTTTTCCAATTGCAACAAATCCAGACTTTCTGTTGTATTTTGCAATGTTATCTCGTTAATAGAGGAATCCACAATTAAAATGGGCTGCCCTGCGGATACAAAATCCCCCTCCTCAACACAGATTTCCTTTACCACTCCTGTATTGACAGCCTGAATATTCTGCACGCCGCTAATTGTAAGCACTCTGCCTCTGGCAGTGACAACCTCATCCATTTGCCCCAACACCGACCATGTCAGGAAAAAAACAACTATGACCACAACTGTAAGTATCACCAAATGTCCCGTGGGAGAACTGGGCTTTTCCACGATTTCCAATGCTTCCGGCAAAAATTCCTGCCGCATCTTTACCTGCCTTTGTGCCTGCCATTTCTGAAGGTAGGCCTTTATCTTATCCTGCATATCTTTTGTTCCCTCTAAATCTCACTTTGCTGTTTTAACAAATGCCAGAAATGCCCCTTTGCCTCAATCAACTTTTGTTTGGGCCCGTATTCTACGACTCTGCCCTTATCCACCACCATAATGGCATCCGCATCCCGCAGAGTAGACAATCTGTGGGCAATAATCAATACCGTCCTTCCCTGACAGATAGACTTTAAATTCCTTTGAATAATGCTTTCCGATTCATAGTCCAATGCGGATGTGGCCTCATCAAAAATCAGAATCTTAGGATTCCCCAAAAGTGCTCTGGCAATGGCCACCCGCTGCTTCTGACCTCCCGACAATCCGGTACCCTTTTCGCCCACCATGGTATCGTACCCTTCAGGAAGCTCCGTGATGAACTCATGAGCACCGGCAATCTTTGCCACATTCATAATTTCATCCATGGTAGCTGTGGGATTGTTCAGCGCAATATTTTCCTTCACCGTGGCATTAAACAGGAAATTTTCCTGCAACACCACACCAATCTGCCTTCTCAGCCAGACCGGGTCAGCGGTGGCAATATCCACACCGTCAATCATAATTTTCCCATCCTCCGGCAGATACAGCCGCTGAATCAGCTTGGATATGGTACTCTTACCGGAACCGCTTCGTCCCACGATTCCAACCACCGTATTGGGTCTGATTGCAAAGCTCATATCCTTGATAATCAAGGGTCCCCCCGGAGCATAGCGAAAATTCACCTTTTCAAACCGGATGTGACCCTGAACCTGTGGAAGCCTCGTCATCATGCTATTAACACTCTGTTCCGGCTTACTGTTGAAAATATCTCCGATACGCTCCACGGAAATAGCCGTTTGCTGAAACTCCTGCCAATTCTGCACCAGACGCATTACCGGCTCGCTGACCCGTCCTGCCAGCATACGAAAGGCAACCAGCTGTCCAACAGACAACTGCCCCTTCATCACAAGCTGCGCCCCGTACCACAGAATAGCAATATCAAAGCTTCTCTGGACAAATTTGGCAATGGCTCCTGCCGTTCCCGAGAGAATGGTTGTCTTAAAGCCCGCGGTGGTGTAATCCGCCAGCAATTCCTCCCACTTTCTTTGTATCTTGGGCTCGATTGCAAAGGACTTAATGGTCTGAACACCCGTCACTGCCTCCACCAGATAGGACTGTGACTCTGCACCACAATTAAACTGATCATTTAACCGCTCTCGCAGGATGGGTGTAACAAACAGTGAAATCAGGGCAAGTAACGGGATTACCCCCAAGGTAATCCATGTGAGTACGGCACTATAACTAAACAAAATAATCACATAGAAAATAAGAAACACACAATCCAATGCCGTCATTAGCGGCACACCCGTAAGAAATCGGCGAATATTCTCCAACTCCCGCACTCTGGCCACCGTATCACCAATTCGTCTGTTCTCAAAATACCGCAGAGGCAACCTGAATAAATGGTCAAACAGCCTGCAGCTTAAGATAACATCAATCTTACTGGTGGTATGCACCAAAATATAATTCCGGGCAATGGATAACACCGTCTCAAACACCAGCATAGCCACTAAGGCGAGGGTTAAAACATCCAGTGTGGACAAGCTGTTGTGTACCAGCACCTTATCAATAACCGACTGGGTAACCAAGGGGGAGCAGATTGTCAGTATCTGCATAATCATGGCTGCCAAAAGCACCTCCAAAAGTGGCCGTTTATACTTCAAAATGGAGGGCAAAAACCACTTGAATCCGAACTTTACGTCACGGTTTTTGTGGGCTCTGGGTATCAGCAGAATCATGTCTCCGTCCCAAATTTCCTCTAACTCCTCAAAAGTCAACGTTCGAGGCGTCTTCTCGAAGGGATACAAAGCCAATACATCCTGCTGTCCCGCCTTGGCCAAAACAATGTACTCCTCATCTCTGGTAACCAAAATTGCCGGAAGCGTCATCTTGGGCAATGCATAGCGGTTTACCTTGGTCAGTCGGCTTTTTAACTGAATCTGCTTAGATGCCAGCAGGAGGTCTGCGGGCTCCATTCTGCGTTCTTCGAGCCCAAGGTTATGTATTAGTCCTTCTGCATTTACTGAAATTCCATAGTAGGCCGCCACCATAATCAGGCACTGCAAGCCTCCGTCTTTTGTACTTTCCATTTCCTACACCACTTCCTGCTTAATCCACATCTGTGACACAAGCTGATTGACCGTTTCGTCATTGGAACGAACACCCTCTGCCCATGTCATACCGGAGGTACTCTCATAGGAGGCCATGGCCTGGATAAGCTGGTCTACTTGGGCTTTAGACAACGTATAGCCATCACAGGTGTTGACAGCTTCTACGCGATATTTGTCATCGTTGTACCATCTCTCAATGGTAAGGGTATCCGATTCGCCCAAAATGGAAATCAACAGGTTATTATCTCTTCTTTCAAAGAAAAGGTCTTTGGCATTTGCAGCGACTTCCACAACGTCCGTATCCGTATCGGCAGCGGAATAGTTGTAGATGGTATCGTTGCCGTATCCCCTTCCAAACACAAAGGTATCATTGCCTGCGTCTCCATAAAACTTGTCGCTCCCTGTTCCTCCGTCCAACCGGTCATTGCCGTATCCACCGTACAGCTGGTCTGCTCCTGCCTCTCCATACAAAAGGTCATCTCCGTCTCCTCCGGACAAGGAATCTGCGCCTTCTCCGCCATACAACTTGTCTGCACGGACGGAACCGCCCAAGGAATCATTGCCTCCTTTACCGTACAGGCTCACATTTCCGTTTGTATGGCTTAAGCCAATGGTATCTGCTCCTTCCGTACCCTCTCTGATGAAGTCACCGTTTATCAGCTCGCCGCCAGTTATCTCACTGCCGTCTGCAAATACAAGTTTTTCCAGCGCCCAGTCACCACCACGGAAGAAACGGTCTACACGAAGGGTCTCTCCTGTGTCTAAAATTTTGATGACAAGGTCATTGTCCACTATCTCTATGGACACATCCTCACGATTTAAGCCCTGTAAGCTTATGGTGTCCGTGTC
>JAZQLH010000018.1:0-6050 GCA_045542555.1 Acetatifactor sp.
CAACGAGAAGCGTATGCTTCAGGAAGCAGTTGACGCATTGATTGATAACGGCAGACGTGGCCGTCCCGTTACCGGCCCCGGCAACAGAGCACTGAAGTCCCTGTCCGATATGCTTAAGGGTAAATCCGGACGTTTCCGTCAGAACCTTTTGGGTAAGCGTGTAGACTACTCCGGACGTTCCGTTATCGTGGTAGGACCTGAGCTGAAGATTTATCAGTGTGGTCTGCCTAAGGAGATGGCGATCGAGCTGTTCAAGCCCTTCGTTATGAAGGAACTTGTGGCAAGAGGCATCAGCCAGAATATTAAGAATGCGAAGAAGTTGGTAGAGAGACTGGATACCAGTGTTTGGGATGTGCTGGAAGAGGTTATTAAGGAGCATCCTGTAATGTTGAACCGTGCACCGACTCTGCACAGACTGGGTATCCAGGCATTCGAGCCCATCCTGGTAGAGGGTAAGGCAATTAAGCTTCATCCCTTGGTATGTACTGCGTTTAATGCGGACTTCGACGGTGACCAGATGGCTGTGCATCTTCCTTTGTCCGTTGAGGCACAGGCAGAGTGTAGATTCCTGCTTTTGTCTCCCAACAACTTGTTGAAGCCTTCTGATGGTGGTCCTGTGGCTGTTCCTTCCCAGGATATGGTACTTGGTATCTATTATCTGACGCAGGAAAGACCCGGTGTATTGGGCGAAGGTAAGTTCTTCAAGAGTGTAAACGAAGCTATTTTGGCTTATGAGAACAAGGCAATTACACTGCATTCCAAGATTAAGGTGCGTGTGAGCAAGACGGATGCTGAAGGTAATGTGATTACCGGCAATGTAGAGTCCACTTTGGGTAGATTCCTCTTTAATGAGATTCTCCCTCAGGATTTGGGCTTTGTTGACAGAAGCAACCCCGAAGATTTCCTGAAGCTTGAGGTTGACTTCCATGTAGGTAAGAAGGGTCTGAAGCAGATTCTGGAGAAGGTTATTAACACTCATGGCGCTTCCAAGACCGCTGAGGTTCTGGATGATGTTAAGGCTATCGGTTATAAGTACTCCACAAGAGCTGCTATGACCGTATCCATTTCCGATATGACCGTGCCTGAGAAAAAGCCTGAGATGCTGGCTGAGGCTCAGAAGACTGTAGATAAGATTTCTGCAAACTTCAGACGTGGTCTGATTACTGAGGAAGAGCGTTATCGTGCAGTTGTTGAGACCTGGAATGAGACCGATAAGGAGCTGACAGATGTACTGCTCAAGGGTCTGGATAAGTACAACAACATCTTCATGATGGCTGACTCCGGTGCGCGTGGTTCCAACCAGCAGATTAAGCAGTTGGCAGGTATGCGTGGTTTGATGGCTGATACAACCGGTAGAACCATTGAGTTGCCTATTAAGTCCAACTTCCGTGAAGGTCTGGATGTATTGGAGTATTTCATGTCTGCGCATGGTGCTCGTAAGGGTCTGTCCGATACTGCACTTCGTACCGCTGACTCCGGTTACCTGACCAGACGAATGGTTGATGTATCCCAGGAGCTTTCCATCCGTGAGGTGGATTGTTGCGAGGGTAAGGATGAGATTCCCGGAATGGTAGTTAAGGCCTTCATGGATGGCAAAGAAACCATCGAGAGTCTGAAGGATAGAATTACCGGACGTTATGCTTGCGATGAAATCAAGGATAAGGACGGCAAGGTAATCGTTAAGAGAAATCATATGATTACTCCCAGCCGTGCAGCTAAGATTTTGAGCGTGGGTGTAAACGAGAATGGTGAGCCCATTGAGGAAGTTAAGATTCGTACCATTTTGACCTGTCGTTCCCATGTAGGTATCTGTGCAAAGTGTTATGGCGCGAACATGGCTACCGGTGAGGCAGTTCAGGTTGGTGAGGCTGTTGGTATTATCGCAGCACAGTCCATCGGTGAGCCCGGTACACAGCTTACAATGAGAACCTTCCATACCGGTGGTGTGGCAGGTGACGATATCACACAGGGTCTTCCCCGTGTAGAGGAGCTTTTCGAGGCTCGTAAGCCTAAGGGACTTGCAATTATTGCAGAGTTCGGCGGTAAGGCTGAAATCAGAGATACCAAGAAGAAGCGCGAGGTTGTTATCACCAATGATGAGACCGGCGAGTCCAAGGCATATCTGATTCCTTACGGTTCCCGTATCAAGATTGTAGACGGACAGATGCTCGAGGCCGGCGATGAGTTGACCGAGGGTAGTGTAAATCCTCATGATCTTCTGAAGATTAAGGGTATCCGCGCAGTACAGGATTACATGCTCCGCGAGGTTCAGCGTGTATATCGTCTGCAGGGTGTAGATATTTCCGATAAGCACATTGAGGTTCTGGTTCGCCAGATGTTAAAGAAGGTGCGTATTGAGAATAACGGAGATTCCGATTTCCTTCCCGGTACTTTGGTAGATGTTCTGGACTATGAGGAGATGAATGAAAAACTGATTGCTGAGGGCAAAGAGCCCGCAGACGGCAAGCGTATCATTCTTGGTATTACCAAGGCTGCTCTGGCAACCGACTCCTTCCTGTCTGCAGCATCCTTCCAGGAGACCACCAAGGTTCTTACCGAGGCTGCTATCAAGGGTAAGGTAGATAACCTGATTGGTTTGAAGGAGAACGTAATTATCGGTAAGCTGATTCCTGTTGGTACAGGTATGAAGAGATACCGCAATACTGTTCTTAGCACTGACAAGGTAATGGACATTGCTTTCGATGAGGAAGTAGTGGATGAGACTGAAGTTCAGGCTGAGGAAGTTGTTGAAGCTGTAGAGGCTGGCGACGCTGAATAAAAATTCAATGAAAGCTGTGGTGTTTTGCACCACAGCTTTTTGTTGTCTGGGGGCATTTGTTAAGGAGTGAGGGCCGGGGGCATTGGTTTGTGTTCAGCGGACGCTTTCGCTCCGTGAAAAACGCAGCAGATGTCAGACAGCAAAAAAGAAGGGCAAAAGACCACCGCTTTGCAATAAGAAAAGGAAACGAAGGACAGAGGTACATGTGAATAAAAATGAAATTAGATTCATCTATATTGACAAGTATAAGCGGTTGTTGTAAAATGAAAACAGATTCATTTTGCGAAAATATATGTATTTTATAAAGAGGCAGGGGCATGGATAGGCGACGAAAGCAGGTTATCGAGAAAAATGAAGTCTCTCAAGTATATACATTTAAATTGGGAGGAGTGGCGCAGAAGGTTTTGGTTGAGGGGCGGAGTAAGGAGCTGCCGGTTGTGATTTGTTTGCACGGTGGGCCGGGGACTCCCATACCGTTTTCGGTAGGATGTAGGGGATTATTTCCGGAATTTACGGATAAGTTCATAATGGTGTACTGGGATCAGTTGGGGTGTGGAATTAATGATTATAAATTGAAGGATGAATTTGGGGTGGAGTCTTTTGTAGAGATGACTGCGGATTTGGTTAGGGAAGTAAAGAAGTTGTTCCCGTATAATCAAATTATACTGTTTGGTATGTCTTGGGGAAGTGTACTTGCATTGAAGGTATTAAAACATGTGCAGGTGGACAGTGTCGTTGTGTGGGGACAGGTTTTAAAAAGGCTGTTTATGAATGATGAGGTGTATGAAGCTTTGGAAGCAGCCGGATTATCATCAAAGAAAATAAAGAGGATTAAAGATATTACACCGGATAATTTCACGGACAAGGATATGCAGTTTCTTGCAGGAAGTGTGAAAAAATATACAGAAGGATATTTCAATAAGCAAGGTGCGAAGATAACGCTGGGACCTATTATAAAGGGACTTCTTACAAGTCCGGATTATCGGTTGAAGGATTTTAAGGCGATTATGGTAAATGGGACGGTTACCGGCACACGGCTTTGGCCGGAGTTACTTAAGATGGATTTGACAAAAGAATTGCAGGAAGTAAATATGCCCTATTACATTTTGCAGGGTGACACAGATATTGTAACTTCAACAAAGGAAATTCAACGCGTGGTGGCAAATGCAGACAATCTCAATTTACATTGCGACGTAATCAGACATTCCGGTCATATGCCCGGGAAAGAGGGAATGGATGCAGTATATGAGACCCTGATGAGTGTGACGAATAACTGCTGTGAATAAAGGAGGAAACTTATGCCGAAGGTCAGTGAGGAATATATTTTGAACAAAAAGAAGATGATTACGGAGGCGGCCTACGAGCTGTGTCTGGAAAAAACGGTGAGTACCGTGACCATGCAGGATATCATTAATCGTACCGGATTAAGTCAGGGTGGAATCTATCGATTTTATCGTGATATAGATGAAGTGTTTGCAGATATGCTGATGGCTATGCGTGAAAAGGTTAGTGTAAAGGCGAAAGTGGATGAAATATTTGACCGGGCAAACGAACTTCCGGCAGGAGAGATTACCAATCAGGTTTTTGAGATGCTGGCAGAATTTATGACAGAGGAATTAATGGGAATTGAAAAGGTGGATTTTGAGCTGTCTGTGCTTGCCATGAATGCACCGGAGCGTGTAGAGAAAATCCTTGCAGGAGCGAAGGGTGTAGGTAACATGGAATACATTATGCAAAGGACTTCAGATTTTTTTAAGCAGAAAATGAGCAGCGGTGAGTTGAAGGCAAGGGTCAGTGGTATGGAACTTTTGACCTATATTTCGTCTGCTTATTCCGGTATTCAGATGTGCTGTATTGTCAACAACTGTTATCGTAAGGGTCCCATGTCCGGTTTTTATCAACCTAAAATGCAGCTTCGTACACTGGCTAAAACAGTAAATTATCTTTTGGGGGCAGAAGAATAAAGGGTTGAGAAAAAAAGGGTAACTGGTTATAATAAGTATATTGTATGGGTTGGACAGTATATAAATCAGAGGAAGGTATCAGATATGAAAGTATTAGTAACAGGCGTAAAAGGCCAATTGGGTTATGATGTGGTAAATGAATTGGAGGCACGTGGTCATGAGGCTGTGGGAGTGGATATTCAGGAAATGGATATCACCGATGCTGAAAGTGTAGATAGAGTAATCAGTGCTGCGGCACCGGATGCAGTAATTCATTGTGCAGCATACACAGCAGTTGATGCGGCTGAGGATAATGTGGAGCTTTGCCGCAAGGTAAATGCGGAAGGGCCGCAGAATATTGCAAATGTCTGCAAGAAACTGGATATTCCCATGGTACAAATCAGCACGGACTACGTGTTTGGCGGTCAGGGTGAAAAGCCCTGGGAGCCCGATGAGGAAAGAGACCCTCAGAGTGTGTACGGACAGACCAAATATGAAGGTGAGCTTGCTGTACAGAATACCTTGGACAAATATTTTATCGTACGTATTGCATGGGTGTTTGGTATTAATGGTAAGAATTTTGTAAAGACCATGTTGAATCTGGGTCGTACAAGAGATAAGCTGACCGTGGTGTGTGACCAGTTTGGTTCCCCTACTTACACCTATGATTTGGCCAAGCTTCTGGTTGATATGGTACAGACAGACAAATATGGCGTATATCACGCAACCAACGAAGGATTCTGCAACTGGTATGAGTTTGCCTGTGAAATATTTAAACAGGCCGGAATCGAGGTAGAAGTTGCACCTGTAACCTCCGACCAATACCCTACCAAGGCAACACGTCCCGCTAACAGCCGCATGAGCAAGGAGAAACTGACTGAAAACGGTTTTGACAGACTTCCTCCTTGGCAGGATGCGCTGGCAAGATATTTAAAGGAACTTGAGGCGCAGGAATCAGGCAACTAGTGTTAGAAAAATAACGAAAAATAAATAAAAAATAATGTTGACAATGCTCTCACGAAAAGGTATACTAATTTAGCGTGCCGTCATAGGCACCGCTTGTACGTGGGAGCATTGTTTTATAATGCCGATATGTATAATTTTACCAAAAACAATTTATAATAAGAAAGAGGTGAAACAGAATGCCAACATTTAACCAGTTAGTAAGAAAGGGACGTCAGACTTCCGTTAAGAAGTCTACTGCACCTGCACTTCAGAAGGGTTACAACTCTCTTCACAAGAAGGCTACCAATACCTCCGCTCCTCAGAAGCGTGGTGTTTGTACCGCTGTTAAGACTGCTACCCCTAAGAAGCCTAACTCCGCTCTG
>JAZQLH010000019.1:0-17491 GCA_045542555.1 Acetatifactor sp.
CCCAAATTAAGTTCTGCTAATTTTTTGTAGTCTTTTTCACGCATGTTGGTTCCTCCTATTTTATTTGTTCTAAGTAACTTATAGCGATAATCAAAAAAAATGCTACCTGTAAGGCAACATTTTCTTACTAACAAAAAACGGCTACTCCTCATAAATAAGAGCAACCGTTTTCACACATTCCCCGGAATGGCTATGCCTAATGAGCCACGCCGCTACGTCCGAACCGAATCCCAGTCCAATATGCATACTAGCATCTTATTATAAAACTTCCCATTTTGCAACATCTCCTTTTCAGCTGTTGCACTTCTCCAACTTTTTTTGCAACTGCACTAACAACTCCTGCTCCTGCGTGCTGTAATGCTCCTCAAATCCTTCAATAGAAAAATACGGCGGTCTATTCAACAAAAATTCCACAACTGATGTGAAATCATGAGCATGATTTCGATGCTTCCCTTTCTCAGGAGCCTCACTATGAAACGGGTATATCAGTCCACCCTTAACAAACTCACTAGCAATATACAGGGCATCTCCTTCTTCTATGCCACACTCTGACATAACCTTCCATGTTTTATTAACGAAGTCATAATACGGGATTTTCTTTTCTTTCGGTATATCCGTAAGAAGTGAATACATTTTCTCTGCATCATTCCCTCGAACCATATTAATAACCTCATCTTTCTCGCTATCTACAACAGACAAGACTTTTATTCCGTCTTCTTCGAAGTCCTCATATTCTATTGTCAGTCTTCTATTCATGCTTTCCCCCTCCTTGTATACCATTTCAAATTTTTTTAAAAAAACTCCTACTGTCTTCATAAACAGCAGGAGTTCTCTCAATTTGTTTGCCTACATTACAGCCATGAGGATAACCTGCGGCCAACTGACTTAGCGCCCTAACCATTGTCATGGATTTCGACACATTTCTATGTCTAAACCAAAGTTGTCCATTTACATAAAACCATTCAAGAAAGAAAGATTAACCATTCACCTTTAACAGTTTAATGAAAACACAAAACAGTTAATATGGCGGTACATTTTAGCACCATCTCCAACTTTTCAAAAGGCAGGATTTGAACCTGCTTCTCACGATTTAGAGTCGCGTGTGCTTCCCATTGCACTACTTTTTAAGTTGATCTGATATCCATGTAACATAACCCCGTTACAGGGAAGCCGGGTTCGAGGTTTTCGTAATGCAGGCAAATACCTTATGCTACTTCTATAAAGGTCGTCGCATTTGATACCTTTATCTGTGTATCCAGCTCAGTCAGAAGCGTGTTACGCTTTTCTTCCAGCGCCTCCAGCTTCTTCTTGACATCCAGCGGATCTACCAGTTCTGTGGTATTCTCCTTCACATAGGCTTCTACAACCCCCAAAGGCTTTTCATCCTTGGTCTTACTGTCCTTTCCAAGAATGCTAAGGCGCATCTCTTCTGCTGTAGACTGCAGCTGACTATTCTTCCTGTCGCAAAACTGCACTCGTTCACTATATTCATTTGCCAGCTTCTTTTGAAGCTTTCCTTCAAAATCTGCATCCCCTCCATAAGAGCCGGCACCTTTCAACCTGCTTCTTAACGCAATTGCTCCGGCAACCGTAAAAGTCCCGTAGGAAGTGGTAATTTCCGTATTTGCATTGGAAGCCACAATTGCTGCGTCAAGCTTTTGGAATCTGTCAATCAAATCAACTATCTGCTGATAGGCTGACTCGGCTTCTTTCGCATACTCCTCTTTGGTGATACGCTTTGCAAAAACCTTGTCCTCATTGGGCTTAATGGTGTCCACAAAACTTGCCTTGGCAATTTTGTCTGCTATCTTCTTTACCAACAGGTCTTTTTCATCCAGCGCCTGTGTTACCAACATTTTTTCGCTCATAAAAAATCCTCCCTTGAAAACTGTCATCTAAAACAATTCTAAGGGAGGCTTTGTGATTTGTCATTGAACCTGTAGTTTAAAATTATACATATTAATCCAAATAAAGTGACAGAGGACTCTGCACATGGCAGCCCGGATTTTCAGGTCCGTACCTCTGTCAATCTAAACATATCAAAATCATTGTAGCTTGTCAAACCACAGATAAAAACAACTTCCTTCTACGCTGCGTCGTTTCTATATAGCTTTTGCATGTACAACACCGCTCTTTTTTCAGTAGGTCCAAGCATTTCCACGTAAAATTCCACAGGGAAAGGCTCCCTGTTCCCCCGTACGATTGCATCTATCGGGACCTGAAACAATCTGCTGAGAGCATACAGGTTATCAATTGTTGGCATCGATTGACCATTTAGCCAGTGATATATGCTCTGAACACTACCTAGGCAAAGATATTCTTGCACATCCTTCACAGAAAGATTTTTCTTTTCCATGAGCCTTTTGATATTTTTCCCGGTTGCTACCTTGTCAATGATTGGAAACATACGCCCCCCTTTCTTATGGATACACTGGTTTTGTTTTATCATTCCTAAAACGCATTCTAACCCATATAGTACTCTGTTTATCTTCTGTCCGTTACATACACAAAATTGCGTGTGTATATTAAAGATATCACGATTAGCTTCGTAACACAAACGATTTCACTCCTAAAAACAAAATTTTTTCTCTTTACAAAACAAACATATGTTCGTATAATGATTATACATTATTTATGGAGGTGCACAGTATGGCCATGATATCTAAAAACACATTTGATTTGCCCGGCACGGTCATCGTACCGGTAATTGCCTCGTTTAGCTCGCATGGCAAGGTGACTCCACTGTATGTGCGTATCTACGGTGCCTCCTACAAAATAAGCTCTTCATACATGCACAGTAACTTCTTGCATACAATGGAATTTAGTTGTCACTTGATAGACGGGGACACACTACGGCCCCTTTTGCTAACTTATCACAAGGATGAGGCAACCTGGACAATTCGCATCTGATTATGCCCGTAAATACCCGCAAAAGCCTCTTAGAGCCATTTTACGGTCTTCCATCAAGGAATCCGCCTTGTGTCTAATAATTCTCTTAATTAGACGCTAAACCGCAAATGAAAAGCATTGCCTAAACAAAGACCTGTGAACGCTCAGACCTAAGTCAATGGCAATGCTATTCGTATAAACTGACACAATATTAAATATATATCTGCTAATCTGTAATATCGATTCTTAAACACATCTCCTGTCACATTACAGCTTCTTAATAGCCGCACACATCTCCTTAGGCAGAATAACATCCTTAAAAAGACTATACTGATTCAAGAAATGCTCGAGAATCACTTCCTTAGCCTTCTCTGTAGGCCTGTAGGTACGACTGAGCACCTTGCCGCTGTGAGTTACTCCTACAACTTCTACCAACTCGTCATTCAAAAGCTTACGCAACACTGCAGTCACAGTACTCTGGGTTAATCCTTTCTTACCTGTAAAAACAATATCGGTTGCCATCATTGGATCCTTAGATTGGAAAAGAATATTTAAAACGTCGAGTTCTCTTTCGTTCATCGGTAGTATCCTCCTATCACTTATCATCTATTTTAATAATACAGGATTATTCTATTAAAATCAACGTGTCTTCGTGGATATATCGCTGTTTTTTTGTCATGTTTTGCTTTTTTTACTGTTTTTTTATTGTTTTTAGGGTGTTTGACACGGCTTTTCGGATTTTTTTCTGCATAAGTCCATAAAAACAAAAGAAAGGACTATATGCCTATGAGTCAAACAATCTCTAAATCCACCGTTACCAAAAACTACTCTTCTGCAATTCTAACCGTTGCCTGCAGAGAACAGCTAGAATTGCTACAAGATTTCATTAACCGAAAACTATCTGTGCAAAAAGAATTAAAATGTGGTATCATCGAAATAGGCGATGCTACGAATGAGTTAGCAATGATAGAAACAAAAGAAAGGAAACTTATAAAACAGCTGGCACTCCAGGCACATGTCAAGGAGGACGGCACCCCCAGAAAAATTAAATATATTGAATCAAAAGGCCTGTATTCCACGCTCATGCCAGATAAGACTCCAATTACAGCAAAAACAGAAGATAAACTTTATGTCAAATTATGTGAAGCATACGGATTATCGATTTCTGATTACAGCTTTGAAGGCTTCTTTAATGCTGCCTTAGAAGAAAAGTCAAAGACCGATAATAATAATGAATCTACCATTTCACATTATAAATTTGATTATAACAGATTCATCTCCAAAGATCTTGCCAAGATGGATATAAGAAAAATTACCACGATTCTTCTGAAAGAATACACCCAAAAGCTGGTAAACGACTTACATCCTAAGAAGAAAGCATTCTACAAATACAAGGGCGTATTAAACCTTGTCTTCGATTATGCTTTGGAGCATAACATAATTGCTACAAATCCAGTTGCCGGTGTAAAAAACAGTCTTTACTACAAAAGCTGCGATAATACCCCTGATAAACCCGAAAATAAAATTCTTTCTTCAGATGAAATTCAGCTAGTGATAGCTACTGTTCGGAAATATATGAAGAGAAAACGCTATAACGGGTATTTTATCAATGGATATGCAATCCTTTTTTCCATTGAAACAGGTATGCGCGCAGGGGAATTACCCTCCTTAAAGTGGTCTGATATTACAGATGGCTGTATTCACATCCACACACAGCAATTGCATCGGATTAAGGAAGGTACCAAGGGTAGCCATGACTACTACTTTGCTGACTGGACAAAGAATGAAAAAGGTGTTTCGAAGGGAGGACGAAAATTCCCCCTTACACAGAAAATCAAAGACATTCTGGACGAGCTTAAAGCTTTACAAGCCAGTTTGGGCATTCAATCTGAGTATGTATTCTGTCACGAAAATGGTGAATGGATAAAAACGGATGCGTATGAGACATGCTTAAGACGAATGTTATCAAGTCTTGGATTCAGTGTAACCAATAACCATGCGTTTAGAATGAGCTTAAACAGTAATGTATTTATTGGCCGGCTTAATATGGTTGTTACAGAAAGAGCCCGACTCTTAGGCCACTCGGTAGAGACGAATCTAAAAAACTACAGTTTTGCTGGGAAAGATAACATGGATGAGCTTTGTTCTATCCTAGACGGAGACCTCAAAAACGAGGTCTCACCTAGGTCTCACCTAAATGTCATTGATTTTGAACAAAGAAAAAGCCTGAGAACCACTAATTCTCAAGCTTTCCAGTAAAATAACACAATGCGGAAGATGGGACTTGAACCCACACGGTGTAACCACCACAAGATCCTTAGTCTTGCTCGTCTGCCAATTCCGACACTTCCGCGTACGCATCGCGCAGAAATTATAATATCATCTTTTGAATCAAAAGTCAATTGTTTTTGAATAATTTTTGCAAAAAATTTTAAAAATTAATTCTATTTACCCGTTGATGGGATTTTATCGTATCCACCCCCAGCAAATTGCCAGAAATTCACCAAGATAATACATGCCCCGAAGCCAGATAAACACACCCACTCCGGCCATGGCAAGCTTACATGCTTTTGTATCTTTGGTTCGAAGAATAGCTGCCGCCTGAGAAACAATCACGCATAAAAGCAGACACATCGTTCCGAAAGCTGCTCTATCCGGATAATGGGGGGATAAAACCATGGCTCCCCAGGACAAAAGTGCCCCGATTATAAGCATAGTTTCCTTTTTGCGCAGAGGATTGCCCAGAATGCAGACATTTACCACAACCACTGCTGCAGTCACTACAATCACAGGAAACAGATAATCCCATGCTCCCTTACACACACTGTACATACGCAGAAAAATCTGCCAAAGGGTTCCGTAACCGGTCTCTGCCACCTGAGCACTGCGCACGGAATTGCCGGGCGCCAATATCATCAATGCACTGCCAATGGCACAAAACAGACTACCGGACACCATCCACAGGCGGATTTTGCGTTTTTCCCGCTTCATCACAAGCATGATAAGTACTGTTACTACCCAGATTGCAGGGCCCATATTTTCATTGGTCCAACCGCAAAGCAGTCCTAAGACGGACACCGGCACTATCAGCCACTGACGTTCCTTTGCCGGTTCACTTTCCAATATCTTTAAATAAAACCACAAAAATCCCAGAATGATAACGGTTGTATAAAGGTAATTGCACGCACCTGTCTGCCAGTACATACTCATCTTCCAGTTGGCATTCAGACCATGTAAAAAGCCCACCATCAGTGTGACATAAGCAAATTTCTTCTCTCCTGCCACTGCATTAATCATCCACGCCAGAAGCACCGTCACTGCCACATTTAACACATCTGCCACAGCAGGACTTAAATACAGCAAAATAGCCTGCGCAATGGTGTGTGCCACCGTCCGACCACCCCAATTGTTATAATGCCAAATCTGAGCTTCCACAATATCCCAAAAAGAACTAAGCGGCGTCTCTGCAGACAGAATCGTGCTGTACCACTCATCATCCATCATAATAGGCACTGCTCCGTGCGTCTTCCACATACACACCAGACTCACTACAAACAATATGCCCCAAAACAGATTCGACTTTGTGCAATTTACTCTATTTAAACTTAAACTTGATTTATTCTTCCGACTTGCCATTTCCATCTCCCGAAAACAGTATATAACCATCTCTTCCATACTATCCCAACCCTCTCCAAAAGTCAAGAAACTCCCCTTCACACAAAAACCCCGGGTGAGTTTCCTCACCCGGGGTAAATTCACAAGATATAAAATTATCTCTGTACACGTCCGGAAGCGTCGCCACCAGCCAGAGTCTCAACTTCTTTTCTGGAAACCAGGTTGAAGTCGCCAGGGATGGTGTGCTTCAGAGCAGAAGCAGCTACACCGTACTCAAGAGCATCCTTGAAGTTCTTGCCATCCAGCATACCGCAGATAACGCCACCTGCGAAGGAGTCACCGCCACCTACACGGTCAACGATGGGATGAATGCTGTACTCTTTGGAGTGATAGAACTCCTTGGTATCTCTGGAGTAGATGCAAGCGGACCAACCGTTATCGGAAGCGGAACGGCTTACACGCAGAGAGGATACACAGTACTCGAAGTTGAACTTCTCAACCATCTGCTCGAAAATGGACTTGTAACCAGCCAGCTCAAGCTCACCACTGGTAACATCGGTAGCACCAGGCTTGAAGCCAAGAACGAGCTCAGCATCTTCCTCGTTACCGATACATACATCAACGTACTGCATCAGGTTGGTCATAACCTTCTGAGCCTTCTCGGAAGACCACAGTTTCTTACGGAAGTTAAGGTCTACAGAAACCTTTACGCCGTGCTTCTTAGCAGCGATCAAAGCCTTCTCGGTAAGCTCAGCAGCGCTGTCAGATACAGCGGGAGTAATACCGGTGAAGTGGAACCAGTCAGCACCCTCGAAAATCTTATCGAAATCGAAGTCAGCCTCGGTAGCAGTAGAGATAGAGGAATGAGCTCTATCGTAAACAACCTTGGAAGGTCTCATGGAAGAACCGGACTCAAGGAAGTAGATACCAAGTCTCTCACCACACTTAGCGATGTTCTTGGTCTCAACGCCATACTTTCTAAGAGCAGCTACTGCACACTCACCGATCTCATTGTCGGGAACTGCGGTAACGAACTCAGCATCGTGGCCGTAGTTAGCCAAAGATACTGCTACGTTTGCCTCACCGCCGCCGTAACATACGTCGAACTCGTCAGCCTGGATAAACTTCTCATTGTTGGGGGTAGAGAGTCTGAGCATGATCTCACCCATGGTAATAACTTTTGCCATTTTTGTTTAATTCCTTTCTTGTATAAGTTGTTAGGTAAATTATTTTACATAGAAGGATGCCGCACCAGGCTGCATCCTTCCGAATGCACTTAGTAAAAATTACTTCTGAACAAGATGTACAGCAAAGCCGCCGATCTCTTCCTTCAGATAGATTGCCTTCAGGTTGCCCTTAGCATCTCTCTTAGCAGTGCTCTCATCGAACTCTACGCCAAGAACGGTAGTCATGTAGTTCATAGCTCTCTCGATGTAGTTGGTGCGGATACCGATGTGTCCGTTTGCACCAAGGTAAGGCTGCTTCATAACCTCTACTGCAGTACCTGCAAATACAGAGCTTCCGCCAACCTTAACAGGCATACCGAACAAGAAACCGAAGCGCTTTGCAACCTTCTCAGCTTCCTCTTCGTTTGCAGCGTTTACACCAACGTGAGCAAGCTCGAAACCAAGCATGGTCTGAACTGCCTCACGGGTCAGCTGTTCAATCTTGTCCCACTCACCTGCATTGATCAGGTCGCCGGGAACCATCCAGGAACCACCACAAGCGATGATCTTGGGGAAGTCAAGGTAAGAAGTAAGATTCTTAGCATTAACGCCACCGGTGGGCATGAACTTCATGTTTACATAAGGAGCTGCCATAGCCTTAATCTTTGCAAGACCACCGGACTGCTCAGCGGGGAAGAACTTAACAACATCAAGACCAAGCTCAATAGCCTGCTCGATATCGGAAGGGCTGGAAGTACCGGGAGTAATAGGAATATTCTTCTCGATACAATACTTAACGGTCTTAGGATTTAAGCCGGGGCTAACGATGAACTTGGAACCTGCCTCGATAGCTGCGTCAACCTGTGCTGCATTCAATACAGTACCTGCACCTACACACATATCAGGGAAGTTAGTAGTCATAATCTTGATAGCCTCTGCTGCTGCATCAGTACGGAAAGTAACCTCTGCACAGGGAAGACCACCTGCACACAAAGCCTTTGCCAAGGGAAGTGCATCCTCTGCTCTGTCAATTTTTACAACCGGTACAATACCGATTTTGCTAATCTGCTCTAAAACTGCGTTCATTTTAATCCTCTTTCTGCACATCTATGTGCTAATAAAAATTAGTTAGCTAATACCTCTTTTACTGCCTCTGCAATCTTATCACACTTGCAGTTTGCAAAGAAATACTCCTGGAACTTCTCACCTGACAAAGCTCCCTTGCAAAGGTCTCTGTCCAGATTCTTAAGAATGGTAACCATATCAACATGGGTAACTTCTTTTACCTTGTCCAGAATCTTTTTGTTTCTCTGCTCAGGCTCTACTCTCTCCTTGGGGTAGCCGCCGCCACCGGGAGCACAGAACAGCTTCTCAAAGGTGTACTCGAGATTCAACTCACCACCCCAGCCAAAGCCCTGTGCAAAGGGCATTGCTACACAGTTACCATCGTTTACCTGAGAAAACAGATAAGCGTCCAAGGGAGAAGTAACATGTCCGCACAGTACCTTGGGGAAGGAGTTTGCTGCAAGCATTGCACCTTCTCCGGTACCACAACCGGTAATTACAAAGTCTGCTGCGCCGGAGTTAATAAGTACTGCTGCAAGGATACCGTTCTGTACATAAGTAAGAGAATTGGGATCCTCAGCACCGCACATACCATAGTTAAATACCTCATGACCCATGGGCTCAACTACTTTCTTAAGGGTTGCACAAATCAACTCATTCTTCGCTGCCTGACTGTTCTCATTAATCAAAGCAATTTTCATTATTGTTTACCTCATGCGTTATTTTGGGGAAGAATGCCTCCGGCATTCTTCCAGACAAAACTTAGAAAATCTTGGGCAGCGTACTTGGCTGCCCTAGATTTACTTTTTGTCTTTAGCTGGGCTGCTTGCCGATGTAAGCTGCGATACCGCCATCTACATACAGAATATGTCCGTTTACTGCATTAGAAGCCTCGGATGCAAGGAATACTGCGGGGCCGGTAAGCTCATCAGCCTCAAGCCATCTGCCTGCGGGAGTTCTTGCACAGATGAACTCGTCGAAGGGATGTCTGCTGCCGTCTGCCTGCTTCTCACGAAGAGGTGCGGTCTGGGGAGTAGCGATATAACCGGGTCCGATACCGTTACACTGAATGTTGTACTGAGCATACTCAGAACAGATATTTCTGGTGAGCATCTTCAAACCACCCTTAGCTGCAGCGTAAGCGGATACAGTCTCACGACCAAACTCAGACATCATGGAGCAGATGTTGATGATCTTACCGCTGTTCTGCTTCATCATGGAAGGAAGAACTGCCTTAGCTACGATGAAAGGAGCGTTCAAGTCTACATCTACAACCATTCTGAACTCGTCAGCGGTCATCTCATGCATAGGAATTCTCTTGATGATACCGGCATTGTTAACAAGGATGTCGATTACGCCAACCTCTTTCTCAATCTGTGCTACCATAGCGTTTACAGCAGCCTCATCGGTAACGTTGCACACATAACCATGTGCCTTGATACCCTTCTCCTCGTATGCCTTCAGACCCATTTCCATCTTCTCCTGGGAAAGGTCATTAAAGCAGATAGTTGCACCAGCCTCAGCATATGCACATGCAATTGCGAAACCAATACCATAGGATGCACCGGTAACCAGTGCTACTTTGCCTTCAAGGCTGAAATTAGTAAAGTTGCTCATTTTCTTTCTCCTTTTCTTTTAATAATTTAATTACATTAAATCTTTCATGGCTACGCCGTCCATGTCATCGAAATCCTGATTCTCTCCAACCATACCCCAGATGAAGGTGTATGCTCTGGAACCGCATCCGGAATGGATGGACCAGCTGGGAGAAATTACTGCTTCCTCATTTCTCATAACAATGTGACGGGTTTCCTGAGGCTCGCCCATGTAATGCATTACAAAAGCGTCCTCGGGCATCTCGAAGTACAGATAAACCTCCATACGTCTGTCATGTGTATGACAAGGCATGGTGTTCCAAACACTGCCGGGCTCAAGCTTAGTCATACCCATAACGAGCTGACAGCTCTCCACCTGACCGGGAAGAATGTACTTGCAGATGACTCTGTGGTTGGCATCCTCTAAGGAGCCAAGCTCCACTTTATTCTCATCCTTCACGATAACAACTCCCTCTTCGGGAGTTCCTTCAGGCTTAATCAGCACAGTAGGATATGTCTTGTGTGCAGGAGCAGAATTCAAATAAAATTTAGCGGGATTCGCCGCATCATCGCTGGCAAAAACAATGTCCTTGGAGCCCATTCCGATATACATGCCCTGCTTAAAGCCTACATTGTATACCTTACCGTCAATGGTAATGGTTCCTGCGCCACCGATATTAATAACACCCAGCTCTCTTCTCTGGCAGAAGTACTCCGCTCTAAGCTCGTCTCCTGCGGTAAGTGCGATGGGGGATACAGGCACTGCCGCACCTGTGATAATTCTGTCGATGTGGCTGTATACCAGCTTAATCTCGCCGGGTACGAAAAGGTTCTGAATCAGAAACTCTTCTCTCAGACGGTCTGTGGTATAGTGCTTCACATCCTTGGGGGATACTGCTGTTCTAAGTTCCACCTTGCGCCTCACTTTCCTTGGCACCAGTGTAAATGCTTACATTTAAGCCCACTGCACCAAATTTAATTTTATCAGACTGCTCTAAGTATAACACAAACCCTTTCGCAATTCCACAACAAAACTTAATTTTCCAAAAAAAATTCCTGAAACTGGAAATAATAACACAAAAAAACACCCCTTCGACAGTTTTATTCCAGTCGTAAGAGGTGTTTCTCACATTATTTTTCAAGTACCTGTTCATATTGATAAAAGAAATTTTTCAGATTAACAAGCATATTCATAAGAATAGGAACCTGTTCTTCCTCCACACCCTTGAGCGCAGCATCTACCATGCGCACATGAAACTTGCGGTGCCTTTCGTATGCCAAAAGACCTTTTTCCGTAAGGCTGATATTTACCACTCTTCGGTCCGTTTCACTACGATTGCGCTCCACATAGCCTTTTAGCACCAGTCTGTTCATGGATGTGGTAAGTGAACCCATGGTGATTCGCAACTTTGCCGCTATGGTAGACATATTTCCACCCTCAGGGCCCACTGCATCCAGCACATGCATCTCCGAATTAGAGAGATCCTCATATTTCTTGTCAATAATCGCAGCCTCTTCCAAAGCCATGATATCATTGAACAAGTGTACCAATATGTCATTAATTACTTCACGGTCGTTCATCGCTCTCACCATCCTTAAAATTTGCGAAATCTTTGGTAACGCTTCTCTAGCAATTCTTCCTCATTGTAGTCTGCATAAGACTCCAAGAACTGTCCAATTGCAGATTTCAACACACCGACAACACCATACATGTTTTCTTCACATAGGGACTCGCCCACGGGAAGTGTGGTCTCCTCGCCCACAACACGCTCCACGATACCGGCCTTGTACAAATCCTGTGCCGTCATACGCATCAGTGCTGCCGCCTCCTTCGCCTTGGAGCCGTCCTTCCACAAAATGGACGCAAAGCCTTCAGGAGACAAGATGGAATACACGCTATGCTCCATCATCCAAACTTCATCAGCTACGGCAAATGCCAGCGCACCGCCGCTGCCGCCCTCTCCGATTACAATGGAGAGTATAGGCACCTTTATACCAAACAGGTCACAGATATTGCGGGCAATTGCCTCGCCCTGTCCCTGCTCTTCTGCCTCCATACCACAGAATGCACCGGGGGTATCCACCAGAAAAATCACGGGACGTCCGAATTTCTGCGCCTGCTCTAACAAACGCATGGACTTTCTGTATCCATCTGGGGAAACCATACCAAAATTACGTGCGATACAGTCCTTGGTACCCTCACCCTTCTCCTGGGCAATTACCGTCACGGGAACACCCTCAAAAGTAGCAATTCCTCCGATTACTGCAGGGTCATCACGAAGATATCTGTCTCCGTGGAGCTCTATAAAATCAGGGAACAGTCTCTCAATATAGTGATGTCCCACGGGACGCTTTTTATCTCTTGCCCTCTCCACATGCTCCCATGCGGTCATAGGCTTGAAATCATCAGCTGACTTTATCATGCCGTCTTTTATGCCGGTTTTCTCTGTCATACCTGCAAGCATTGACTTTACACTGTCCTTGTCAGTCTTGTGCAATGCCAATAACTTGGCAAGTGTAGCACGCATCTCTTTTCTTGACACAATGGCATCCAAAAATCCATGCTCTAACAAAAACTCTGCTCTCTGGAAGCCCTTGGGAAGCTTCTGACGAATGGTCTGCTCAATGACTCTGGGACCTGCAAAACCAATCAGCGCACCGGGCTCTGCCAGAATAATATCTCCCAGCATGGCGAAGCTTGCTGTCACACCGCCTGTAGTAGGGTCAGTCAATACACTGATGTAAAGCTGTCCTGCCTCACTGTGACGCTTCAAGGCTGCCGAGGTCTTGGCCATCTGCATCAGAGAAACAATACCCTCCTGCATTCTGGCACCGCCGGAGCAGGCAAACAACACCACAGGAAGCTTTTCTTTGGTAGCTCTCTCCACGGCACGGGCAATCTTCTCGCCCACAATTTCTCCCATGCTGGCCATCAGGAATCGTCCGTCCATAATACCAAGCACCACAGGAATGCCGTCAATCATAGCCTTACCGGTCACAACAGCTTCCTTAAGTCCGGTCTTCTCCTGAAGCTCACGCACTTTTTCAGCATAGCCCTTATAGTGAAGAGGATTGGAAAACTCTAATTCCTCATCCCACTCCTCAAAGCTGCCCTCGTCAACAATCTGCGCCAGTCTCTTATGGGCCGGCAGGCGGAAATAATTGTCGCAATGAGGACAAATATAGGAATTGGCCTTTACTTCATCCACAAATACCGCTGACTTACAGGCATTACATCTACGCATCAGCCCCTTGGGTACTTCAGGTGCATCTTCCTTTTTCTCCGGCAAGGGAATATATTTTACTGTTTTTTTAAATAAATGATTACTCTTCAATCTTCACTCCACCAATTTCATGGTCCTTCAGGAAGTCAATATTAATATTGCCCTCTTGATAATCAGGATCACTTAAAATCTCAAACTGATAGTCTACATTGGTATCAATACCGCCAATAATGACCTCTCCCATGGCACTGAGCATTTTGGCAATTGCGTGAGGTCTGTCCTCTGCATGCACAATCAGCTTGGCAAGCATGGAATCATAGTAAGGCGGAATCTCATAGCCGCTATAAATCCCGGTATCCACACGAATCCCCTGTCCTCCGGGCAGGTGCAATGTGGAAATACGTCCCGGTGAAGGGCGAAAATTCTTGTAAGGGTTCTCTGCATTGATACGACATTCAATGGCATGGCCCTGAATCTTCACATCCTCCTGACGAATCTTTAAAGATTCACCGGACGCAATTTTAATCTGTTCCTTAATCAGGTCGATACCTGTAACCCACTCAGTTACGGGATGTTCCACCTGAATACGGGTATTCATCTCCATAAAATAGAAGCGCTCATCTGCTTCTAAGAGAAACTCAATAGTTCCTGCGCTGACATACTTTGCAGCCTTGGCCGCACGCACAGCCACATCACCCATCCTCTTACGAAGTTCATCGGAAACACCCGCTGAAGGAGATTCCTCAATCAGCTTTTGATGTTTTCTCTGAACAGAGCAGTCACGCTCTCCCAAATGGATGACGTTACCCTCGTTATCTGCAAGAATCTGCACTTCAATATGCCTGGGGTGCTCCACAAAATGCTCCAGATACATATTGCCATCGCCGAAAGCAGACATAGCCTCTTTCTGTGCTGTGAGAAATGCATTCTCAAACTCTTCCGGGGAAAATGCAGTACGCATGCCCTTTCCACCTCCACCCAGCACAGCCTTTACAATAACAGGATAGCCCACCTCTTCTGCAAGCTTCAGACCATCCTCCACATCTAAAATGGGGCGGTCTGTTCCGGGAATAACCGGAATTCCTGCATTAATCATGGTGTTTCTTGCCACCTGCTTGTTACCCATGCTGGCAATCACCTGTGAAGAGGGACCCACAAAGGTCATGTTACAACGTTCACACAGCTCTGCAAATCGTGCATTTTCGGAAAGGAAGCCATAACCGGGATGAATAGCATCCGCCCCCGTTATCATGGCTGCACTGATTAATCTTTCCATATTCAAATAACTCTCGGAAGAAGGACCCGGTCCGATACACACAGCTTCATCGGCAAGCTCTGAATGAAGGCTTCCCGCATCTGCCTCAGAATATACCGCCACAGTCTCAATTCCAAGTTCTCTACATGCTCTGATAATTCTAACGGCAATCTCGCCGCGATTGGCAATCAATAACTTCTGAATCATGCCTGTCTCCAATCCTTAGTACCTTGCCTGACTACATTCCGACGGCAAAGGTCAGTTCTGCCTTTAATACAAGGTTATCCCCTACATAAGCTTTCGCTTCGCCAATACCGATGGGGCCCTTTCTACGTATAATTCTGGTCTCCAGACGAAGCTTGTCTCCGGGCACAACCTTGCCCTTAAAACGGCATCCGTCAATTCCGCCAAAATACGCTACCTTACCTTTGTTTTCGGGAAGGGAAAGAATTGCAACCGCACCTGCCTGTGCCAGTGCTTCCACAATGAGAACACCGGGCATTACAGGCTCCTGGGGAAAATGACCTGCAAAAAAATCTTCTCTGAAGGTAACACATTTGTAGCCGATGGCATACTCGCCGGGCACATAATCCTCGATTCCGTCAAGCAAAAGGAAAGGATGTCTGTGAGGAATAATTTCCTCAATCTGTTTTACTGTCAATGAATCCATATTTTTTACCTCTTATCCGATGCAGAAAAGGGGCTGACCATACTCAACAGGCTCGCCGTTTTGCACCAAAATCTCCGTAACCACGCCATCGTAGTCACTTTCAATCTCGTTCATCAGTTTCATCGCCTCAACAATGGCAAGAGTCTGACCCTTTTTCACGGTGTCACCCACACGCACATAGGGATCTGCATCCTCGGAGGGAGCCACATAGAAGGTTCCCACCAGAGGAGATTTTACAATTTTGCCACTGAGCTGTGTCTCCTGAACAGGCGCAGCGGTAAGAGCCGCCATATCGCCGGTCTGAATGGGACTTTCAGCTACAGGCATTACAGTCTGCGCAACAGGTGTTGCTACGGGAGCCGCCACATTTACAACAGGTGCCTGCTTACCCTTCATGGCAATCTTCACACCCTCTGCCTCATAGGTAAAAGAACTTAAGCCTGTCGCAGACACAGTATTAATTAATTCTAAAATCTGTTCAAATTCCATTATCTTACTCCGTATAAACTATTAATCCTCGTACTTCTTAACCACCAAAGTTGCATTGTGACCACCGAAGCCAAGAGAGTTGCTCATTGCATAAGTAATATCCTGCTTTGCGGGAGCACCAACCATATAATTCAAATCAAGCTCCTCATCCACATTCTCAGTACCGATGGTCTGATGGATAAAGCCATCCTGAATACTCTTAACACAAACGATAAACTCAACACCGCCTGCTGCACCCAGAAGATGACCAATCATGGACTTGGTAGAATTGATTTTTACATTATATGCCTCGTCTCCGAAAGCAAGCTTAATTGCTCTGGTCTCGAAAAGGTCGTTATGATGGGTGGAAGTACCATGTGCATTGATATAATCCACATCTGCAGGAGTGATGCCTGCATCGTTCATAGCGTCAGTCATTGCTCTTGCAGCACCGCTTCCGTCCTCAGCGGGGGAAGTGATATGATAAGCATCTGCAGTTGCGCCATAGCCCACAACCTCAGCCAGAATCTTAGCGCCTCTTGCCTTAGCATGCTCAAGCTCCTCAAGTACAACGATACCGGAGCCCTCACCCATTACAAAGCCGCCTCTGTCCTTATCGAAAGGAATGGACGCCTTCTTGGGATCATCAGTATTATTCAATGCGGTAAGCGCTTGGAAGCCTGCCACGCCAATAGGACATACAGAAGCCTCAGTACCACCTGCAAAAATCACATCTGCATCATTGTACGCAATTGCTCTGAAAGCATCACCAATACAATGCGTACCGGTTGCACATGCAGTCACAACATTGGTACACTTGCCCTTTGCGCCAAGTGCGATGGAAACATTACCCGCCGCCATATTTGCAATCATCTTAGGAACAAGCAAGGGATCTACTCTGGAAGGTCCCTTCTCATTGAGTTTCAATACAGAAGTTTCCGTCACCTGAAGACTTCCGATACCGGAACCAACAATTACACCCACACGGAAAGGATCCTCCTTCTCCATGTCAAGTCCGGCATCTTCCTTTGCCTGCATAGCTGCCACTACTGCATACTGTGAGAAAAGCTCCAGTCTCTTTGCCGCTCTCACATCCAAATACTTGCTCGGATCAAAATCCTTAACCTCCGCAGCCAGAGTTGCCTTATAATCTGAGGTATCAAAACGGGTAATTTTATCAATACCCAGCTCCCCTTCCTTCACACCATTCCAGAAGGACTCAACATCATTTCCCAGAGGGGTTACTGCACCCATACCGGTTACAACTACGCGTCTTTTCATACTCCTCTTCTCCTTTACTTACATGGTCATGCCGCCGTCTACACTAAGCACCTGTCCTGTAATGTAGGAAGCTTGGTCAGATGCCAGAAAAGCAACTGCATCCGCCACATTTTCAGGTGCACCAAAACATCCCAAAGGAATGCTGGCAATCGATGCCTCCTTAACCTTTTCAGGAAGCACTGCTGTCATATCCGTCTCAATAAATCCCGGTGCCACCGCATTTACAGTTACACCGCGGGAACCAAGCTCCTTAGCTGCGCTCT
>JAZQLH010000020.1:0-19570 GCA_045542555.1 Acetatifactor sp.
GATGAGCCTTACCATTACATGCAGCGATGACACGTTTTAAGTCCTGATAATGGTCATCGGGAGACATGTGGTTGGTGTAACCGTTCATGTTGTAGGTAATGCTGTGATTACACACGTCAACCAGAATAAATACATCTTTACCACGAATGGTTTCGCCGAATTCCGCTTTTGCCTCGCCGCTTCCGAAGCGGGGGATTTTGATGTCGGTAAGATAGTTTTGCTCAATATAACCATGAAAGGCAGGGTCGTTTTTTACCTTGTCGTTTTTGATGTTTTTACGGAAATTAACCATATATTCATTGATTCTGCGACCCATTTTCTCGGCAGAAGGCAGAGCAACAATTTTTAAAGGGGCCACAGGCATTGCATTTTCAAGTTCACGTAGATTGGGCATGATGTTCCTCCAAATGGTATTTTATGTAGAATTTATGTTAAAATTATGAAATCTACCATTTAATTTATAACATTCTGGTAGTGACACGTCAAGGAATTTCTTGTATTATTATAGATAGTAAGGAGTATAAAATGAAGAAACAACATATTATAAAATCAATTAAAGAAAATAGTATTGCACAGGAATTGGAGCTTCAGGAAGGGGACAAGATTCTGGCTATTGATAATACACAGATAGAGGATATCTTTGACTATCAGTTTCTGATTCAGGACAGCTATATCGAGATGTTGGTGGAGAAAGCGGATGGGGAGCAGTGGCTTCTGGAAATCGATAAGGATCCGGATGAGGACCTGGGTATTGAGTTTGAGAATGGGCTGATGGATGAATATCGCCATTGCCATAATAAGTGTATTTTTTGCTTTATTGATCAGATGCCCAAGGGAATGCGCGATACCTTATATTTTAAGGATGATGACTCAAGATTGTCCTTTTTACAGGGCAATTATGTGACCCTTACCAATATGTCTGACCATGATATTGACCGGATTTGCAGATATCATTTATCACCGATTAATATTTCTTTTCAGACCATGAATCCTGAGCTTCGCTGCAAAATGTTAAACAATCGTTTTGCGGGAGAGGCGCTTAAGAAGGTGGATAAGCTCAACGAAGCTGATATTACCATGAATGGCCAGATTGTGCTCTGCAAAGGGGTAAATGACGGCGAGGAGCTGGAATTTAGCATAAAGGAGCTTATGAAGTATATCCCCAATCTGGAGAGTGTGTCCGTGGTACCTGTGGGATTGTCTAAGTACAGGGATGGTTTATATCCCCTTAAACCCTTTGAAAAAGAGGATGCCAAGGCAGTTCTTGAACTGATTCATCGCTACCAGAAGGAATGTTATGAAAAATATGGTTGTCATTTTATTCATGCCAGCGATGAGTGGTATGTACTGGCAGAAGAGGAACTTCCCGAAGAAGAACGCTATGACGGCTATTTACAGTTGGAAAATGGCGTGGGAATGCTGAGACTTTTACTTGATGAGTTTCAGGATGGGCTCGACAGATTTGAGGAGGTGTGTCCTGATATAGCTGCTAAATTGGCTGATGTAGCCGAAGGTCAGAGGCAGAAGCATACGATTTCCATGGTGACAGGCCTCTTAGCATATCCCTATATTAAGCGTATGTGTGAAGCGGTAATGGACAAGGTTCCTTGGCTTGATATCCGGCTTTATCCCATAAGGAATGATTTCTTCGGAGAACGTATCACTGTATCAGGGCTGTTGACCGGGCAGGATATTGTGGCACAGCTTAAGGACAAGGAGCTTGGGGAGCGCATTTATTTGCCGCAAAATGTACTTAGGAGCGGAGAAACGGTCTTTTTGGATGATTTGACTGTGGCACAGATGGAAGAAACTTTACAAGTTCCGATTTATATTGTAAAATCTAGTGGATATGATTTTTTGGAAGCTGTATTGGAGGTATTATAGCTTTCATGAAAGTAACAGAACAGGAGATTTGAAATGGCAAACAGAAAATCCAAGCCAATCGTAGCGGTGGTAGGTCGTCCCAATGTGGGAAAGTCCACTCTGTTTAATGCATTGGCAGGAGAAAATATATCAATTGTAAAAGATACACCGGGTATTACCAGAGACCGTATTTATGCGGATGTTACCTGGCTTGACAAAAACTTTACCTTGATTGATACCGGCGGTATTGAGCCGGATTCCAAGGATGTGATTTTGTCCCAGATGCGTATGCAGGCAGAGATCGCAATGGAGACTGCGGACGTTATCATTTTCCTTGTGGATGTAAAGCAGGGACTGCAGGATGCGGATGCCAAGGTTGCAGATATGTTGAGGCGTTCTCATAAGCCTGTGGTTTTGGTGGTTAATAAGGTGGACAGCTTCCAGAAATACATGGCGGATGTCTATGAATTTTATAATCTGGGTATCGGCGATCCGATTCCTATTTCTGCTGCAAACCGTATGGGATTGGGAGATATGTTAGATGTTGTATTGTCTCATTTCCCGGAGGGTGGTGATGAGGAAGAAGAGGACGAGCGCCCAAGAGTGGCTATTATTGGTAAACCCAATGTAGGTAAGTCCTCACTGATTAACAAGCTTCTTGGCGAGGACAGACTGATTGTGTCTGATATCGCAGGGACCACCAGAGATGCAGTGGATACCGAGGTCAGCTTTAACGGCAAGGATTATGTGTTTATTGATACAGCAGGTCTTCGCCGTAAGAATAAGATTAAAGAAGAATTGGAGCGTTACATGATTGTCCGTACTGTCAGTGCAGTGGAGCGGGCAGAGATTGTAGTGCTGATGATTGATGCCGTAGAGGGCGTTACGGAGCAGGATGCCAAGATTGCAGGTATTGCCCATGACAGAGGCAAGGCCGTAATTATTGCGGTAAATAAATGGGATGCGTTGGAGAAGGATGACAAGACCATCTACCGTTTTACGGAGAAGGTAAGAAATACCTTGTCTTTCATGCCCTATGCAGAGATTTTGTTTGTATCTGCCAAGACCGGACAGCGTCTGCCTAAGCTTTTTGAGACCATTGACATGGTGAGTGAGAATCACGCTATGCGTGTGTCTACCGGTGTGCTTAATGAGATTATGGCAGAAGCTGTGGCTATGCAGCAGCCCCCTTCCGACAAGGGTAAGAGACTGCGTTTGTATTATATTACCCAGGTTGCGGTTAAGCCCCCCACCTTCGTTATTTTTGTAAATGACAAGGAACTGATGCATTTCTCCTATACCAGATATATCGAGAATCAGATTCGTGAAACCTTTGGATTTAAGGGTACGCCTCTTCGATTTATTATCAGAGAGCGCAATGAGGAAAAATAATTAGAACGAAAGAGGCATATATAAAATGGAACGTTTAATTTGTTTGGTTATCGGCTATGCATTTGGTCTGTTTCAGACGGCATTTATTTATGGCAAAGCCCATGGCATTGATATCAGAGACCATGGAAGCGGCAACTCAGGCACAACCAATGCGCTTCGTGTGCTTGGTAAAAAAGCCGGATTGATTGTGTTTTTAGGTGATTTATTAAAATGTGCGCTGGCTGTCTGGGCGGCAAAGCTTATTTTTGGTGAAAGCCATCCTGATATGAAATATTTGCTTGGCTTATATGCTGCAGCAGGTGCAATTCTGGGACATAATTTTCCTTTTTATATGGGATTTAAGGGTGGAAAAGGTATTGCAGCAACAGCGGGTCTGATTGTAGCATTGCATCCTTATTTTATTCCTGTGGGAGCAACAGTATTTTTTGTGATTTTCTTTATTACGCATTATGTGTCTTTAGGCTCACTTCTTCTTTATGTGAGTTTTGTGGTTGAGATAATTATTCTGGGGCAGCTTGGTGTGTTTGCACCTGCATCGCAGACTACATTGATTGAGATGTATGTTCTTGCCTTTGCGCTGGCGGCAATGGCTTTCTGGCGTCACAGAGAAAATATCAAGCGTCTGGTGCGTGGAGAGGAGCGCAAGACCTACCTTACCAAGAAAAACAAGCTGGATGTAGAGAAAAAGGAAGATAAGTAAGTCAAATAAACGGTGGAAAACCACGGAAAAGAGGAAACATGGCAAAAGTTAGTATTCTGGGTGGCGGCACATGGGGTATTGCAATTGCAGTGCTGCTTAGCAATAATGGACATGAGATTACAGTTTGGTCTGCGTTGGAAAAGGAAGTGGAAATGCTTAGAGACAGTAGAGAGCATAAGATGCTTCCCGGTGTGAAACTTTCGGATGATATGATTTTCACCACAGACGATGAAGAGGCTGTTAAGGATAAGGATTTGGTTGTAATGGCGGTGGCAAGTTCTTACACCCGTGTTACTGCAAATCGCTTTAGTAAGCTCATTGCTCCTAAGCAGAAAATTGTAAATGTGGCAAAGGGTATTGAAGAGAGCACGCTGATGACACTCTCTGAGATTATTGAGCAGGAGATTCCCCAGGCGGATGTGGCTGTACTTTCCGGTCCTTCCCATGCGGAGGAGGTTGGAAGAGGTCTTCCCACTACGATTGTAGTTGGTGCTAAAAGCAAGGCAACTGCGGAATATATTCAAAGTCTGTTTATGAGTGAGGTATTTCGTGTTTACACAAGCCCGGATGTTCTGGGCATTGAGCTTGGCGGCTCCCTTAAAAATGTGGTAGCATTGGCTGCCGGTATTGCAGATGGTCTGGGTTACGGAGACAATGCAAAGGCGGCGTTGATTACCAGAGGTATTACAGAGATTGCAAGGCTGGGTACTGTCATGGGTGGTAAATTTGAAACCTTCTGCGGACTTACAGGCATTGGCGATTTGATTGTTACCTGTGCATCCATGCATTCCAGAAACCGTCGAGCCGGTATCTTAATCGGTCAGGGTAAGACAATGGAAGAAGCCATGGAAGAGGTAAATATGGTAGTTGAGGGCGTATATTCGGCCAAGGCTGCCATGGCACTGGCTAAGAAATTTGATGTGCAGTTACCGATTATTGAACAGGTGAATGCCGTATTGTTTGAGGGTAAGAGTGCCGATCAGGCAGTACAGGATTTGATGCTTCGAGACAAGAAAATAGAAATCTCTGATGAGGGATGGGCTGAATAAATGAAAGAATTTAAGGGGCAACTGTAAGGTTTGCCCCTTTTTTGTAACGTTTGCAAATATAGATACGTCATAGAAGGTGAAAGGAGGTGAGTCGGTGTGAAACATGAGGATTTCAATAAGGTGTATGAGCAACATGCAGAGCTTGTATATCGATTTTTGCTAAGGCTGTGTGGGGACGCCCATCTTGCAGAGGACTTAATGCAGGATACTTTTTTAAAAGCCATGCAAAATGTGGACAGCTTTGACAATCGATGCAAATTTACCACGTGGTTGTGTCAGATTGCCAAGAATACATATTATGACAACCTGCGTAAAAAGAAAAATCATCCGATGGAAGCGTTGTCTGAGGAAATGGAGTCAGGTCAGTCATTTGAAGAAAAAATGATAAATGATGAGGCTGCAAGGGAAATTCGCAGGTTGATACATCGACTGCCGGAAACCTATAAGGAAGTATTTCTGTTACGGTTTTATGGAGAATTGTCCTTTCGGGAAATAGGAGAAATATTTGAGAAATCAGAAGGCTGGGGAAGAGTAACCTATCTTCGCAGCAGGGAAATGTTAAAAACATATCTGACAGAAAGGAATGAGTAATATGAAGTGCGAAATTGCGAAAGACTTAATGACGCTTTATGTAGAGGGAATGTGTTCTGAGGAAGCCAAAAAGGAGCTGGAGGCACATTTTAGGGAGTGTCCTGCCTGTGCAAAGCAGTTGGAGGAGCTTAAAAAGGAATTGAAAGAGGAGGGGCTTACCAGGAAGGCAGATTACACCGAAGAAAATAAAACAGCTTTAAAACCCATGAAGAAGGTGAAAAAAAGCTTGTTCAGGCGTAAATTGGTTGCAGTGATACTTGGTCTGCTATTAATGGTTGTACTTGCAGCAGTTGGGCAGTTAAGCTACGGACAGATGACCAATCGGGGAATGAGTTTCTCCGCACTTGCAGATGCTGTAAGGCTAAAAGGTGTGTGCGAATCCCTGACGGAAGGGGATACCCAGGCGCTTTTGGATGTAATTGCTTTCCGCATAGAGGATATTTATCAGATAAGATATGAGAATTCCTTACATAAAAGTTTTGAAGATTATAAAGCGGTTGTAAAGCAATCTATGGACGAGACCTATGCATACTATTTTGAAGGCAAGGATATTGATGTCAAAATAGAAGAAATATGGCTGACGCCCTATGATGAAAATACTGCAGACAATATGGCAACAACGTTGATTGTTATCGGATTTTATGAAAAGGATGAATTGATATACACCATGGAGTTTGGGAAAATATCTCCTAAAAAGTTTACCGTATATGAGCATGTTGAGGAGAATAAGCCTGCATTTGTAGCAAATCTTTTGCCCTATGATGATGTGATTTTGGAGATTACTCTGCGACATGCTACCATCCGACAGTATGAGATGCTTCGTGCCGGAGAAACCATCGACAGATATGGCAACGGATTATCCATGATAATTGAAAAAAGTGGAACAGAGGAGGAAAAGACGGCCTATAAAGAAGGCTTAAAGGAGCGTTTGAAGCAGTTGTATACAAGTGACTGGTATTTTAAAGAGGTTCTTTTCGCACCGGAAGAATACAATATAGAGAAGGAACGATGGATTTACAAAGTGTGGTTTCAGGTGGAAGACCAGGAAACAGGCAATATTGCCATTCTGGAGCAACGATTCATTTACTACAACTCTGACTTATATATTATGGAGGATGAAGAACCTGCAATCATGGCAACGGATGGCGAAATTCCTGGGGAAATTGAAAAGCAACTGCTGGAGCTGTTCCGTTAATGATACCATGGCATAAATGGAAACATATGCGAGGTTATAGATATCTATAAATCAAGTGCAATTATAAGCAACACAAGATTGACAACATAATACAAACATGATGCCCTATAAATATGCTAAAAAGCTCAAATCAAACAAGGAGTATGGTTTACACATTTATACATATTATAGGATGAGGGGGAAGGCAAATTGACAAATGAAGCGGAAAATTTCGACTTCCGCCTAAGTGTTTCTGCCATGGAAGGCTTTATAAATGCATGCGAAATGACCCAAAACATACTGGAGGAAGCACGGGAGAGTCAACTGGAAATTATTGCAGAGATGACAGCCAACTGGCAGGGAAGTGCAGCGGATACACTTCGTGCAGAGGCAGCCTATTTTTTTGATGAAGGGCAGTATAAACTGGCATATGATAGGAATGCCATGTTTTGCAATTGTCTCGAAGAATACATGCCCCATATCAATAAACTTCGTGCAAGGTGTGCAGGTTTTGTGGACCAGTTGCACAGCAATGCTTACGTGGAACCCATCCCGGCGGATGCATATCGATGTGGAGACATTCTGTCCATCGACTATGGACAGGTTGCTCGGATTAAAGAAATATGCGATGAGATTACAAAGGAAAACGAAACGCTTACAACTCAAATGGCAGATACCATTCGTGAATGCAGGGGTCTGATAAGCGGGACGGATGAACATTTGGAAAGACTGTATGCGGCCTCCCGGAAGGTGAACAGGATTGCCAATTATAAGGATTCTCCGGAACTGTATGAGCGGGGAATGCGGGCATTAGAGGCAGACATGAATGCGGATATGGCGGCAATTGAAGCCATGTGTAGATCAGATGAAGGCACTGCATTAAGTGAAAAACCATGGAACAACTCGGAGGATTTGTCATTCATTTCGGACTTGGAAGTTTCGATGGTTGACCTTTTAAAAAATGCACCGGAGGACTGGACAGAGGAAGCAAAGAAGTCTGCCTGTATGGCTCTGGAAAATTGGGTAATAAATGAGAAGTCATCTTTTCTGGAAGAAGTGGCACAAATTTTGACCTTGGAGCGTTATGAGGAGAAGACCTACGGGGGACGTAATAGTGTCTATTTTATGACGGAGCTTGACCGAACAAAATGGAAGGTATTGCTACAGTCATCTGTAGACATGCATTTGGCAGGCGCAACTCAGTATCTGCACCTACTGGACGGCGTACATACAGAACCCTTACCGATCAAAAAACGAGGGAGCGGAAAGGTTACATTCAACTTTCGTAAGAAGGCTGGGAGTAAATCTCGACTGATTACCCGTCTGGAGACGGATTGCACGGTGGCACAATGCGAAACAGAAGCGGGACCACTGAAAGCGATTGGTGTTACAGAGTCCAAATCGGAGGAATATACAGAGTGGGACAGATATCTTGACCTGGGCTTGACAGGCTATGTAAAATATGGGTATCATGAGCTTGTGGCAGCACTTCCGGATGGTTTGATGCTTTTATATGGCAATACAAAGGAAACGATATATGGAGGATCTGTTTTACAGGCGCTTCACAATGATGGGAATCTGGACAATGTGAACCAGAATGTGATTACCAATACTAGAACCCATGTTGACAGCTACATAGACAGTTTCTGGGACAATTCTTTGGGAAATCTGGAGCTTTTAGGTGAGGTCCTGATTTACGGCTATGATCAGTATAAAGCCCAGCCTATAAAGTATGGGCAGGATGTTATGGCTGGAAAGTCTGAGGATAACCTTCTTGAGCAGGGAGTGAAGATGCATTTTGGTGCAATACAGACGGTAACGGGATATCCCGCATATACCGCAGCCTGCAACATGGAAAAGACATTTAAAGATCTGGGAGGGCAGCTTATAAATCTTGCAGACAGAGTTCCTAAGACATCAGAGGATTGGCGAGAGGTTGCCCAAAATACCAAAAGCAACATAGAAAGTAAGATTACAGAAGTAAAAACGACCGCTAAAAAGATAACATCCATGACCCCACAGGACTGGGGGAATGCATGGAAAGAAGGAATGACAACCCTTGGTCAGAAGATAGATGCCAAGATAGACTACCTGTTTTCGAAAGAAGGCATGGAGGAGGTCTATACGGTAACTGGCAATATACAGGGCACATTGGATGGTTCAGCATTCGCAGAGGCAGTGGAGGGAGCTGTTGGAATCAAGGTGCTGGATTTCAAGGGCCTGAAGCTGTTGAAGGGAAAGAATGTTGTTTCGGGTAAAGGAGCAAAAGAGGCTGTTGAAGCGGGAATAGAGGTAGTAGAAGAAGGTACTGAGGCAGCATTAAAGGGGGGCTTAAAAACTGTTGATACAGGTGATTTGAAAGTTATAGAAACAAAAACAGCAGAGTTGGCTAACAAAGAATGGTTGGCAAACGGATATGATAAGCCACCATATCATCCAGATTTTGAAGTGAAAGTAGTTGAAGCAGGTAATGAAGAATATGTAAGGGTATTTTCATATAATGCAGATGGTACATCAAACAAGTTAGGTGGTTGGCTCATGAAAAAAAGTGATATTGAAGGCTTGACACCAGCACAAATAGCAGATAAATATGCATTACCTAAAGAACCAACACATATTTGCGATGTTAATTTGAGTCAAGATTTTAATTTGCAAACAGGGATTGCAAATTCTGTTGAAGGATGGGGAAAAGGAGGCGGTCAGCAATTTGATACAATGGGTAAATTCATTGATGAAGATGCTTTTGTAAATGAAAGGTTAATAGGTGAGTAAAATGGAAAAAGACTATTCATATAAAGAGAATATAATATGGTTTGGTGAAAAACAAATTATATTCAGTGAAAAGATAGCAGAGATAATAGAATTCGATAAGTGTGTGGTAATAAGAAATAAGTATTCAAATGAAAATCCTACAAATAATCTAGTTGCATATGATTTTTGGGGTAATAAAATATGGGAAATAGATGATGTTATTAAGCCTTTAGCACCTCAGACCATTGTATCAATTGGAAAAAACGATTGTCAGCATATAAGTATCATTACATTTACAGGATTGAATTTGTTAATTGAAGCAGATTCTGGTCAAATTGTAAATAAAAAAATAACTAAATAAAAACACAGTATCAGCGGTATTTCAGACTTGAAAAAGTACTGAATACCGCTGATTTTCTGTCCATTCTTAAAGGTCTGCCAGTTGCATCAGCAGGAAAAACAGCACCGCATACCCATTTTCTTTGACGATCCCAAAACACTCATGTTACAATGGCACTCACCAAGGGTATAAGGGGGATGAAAAGTCCATATAATATCTAGGCAAAAACATAAGTTATTTTTGAACAGTAGAAAAAGTTATACCACACAATATTTTCCCCAACGGCTCTGCCGGTGGGTGTTTCCCGACTAATGCTGTCCTTGGACGTTATAAAGCCTTTAACCTGCACTATTTTCGACCCTACTAATTTTTGCGTTATCTCAAGAAAGCATGTCGTTCACATTTCCCCAACAAGGCTCAAATTTTCCATCATGGTTAACTGCCTCGACTTCGCTCTTAAAATCGCACACAGGGCAACACAGGCTCTCACAAGGGCAAGAGAAAGTTATTTTGTACGCTTGGATTTCAAATTTGTGCATTTTTACTGTTTTTTCTCTGTTTTGGTCTTTTGGCATAAAGCCAATTCTGCTCATTTTTAGCAGTCTATATAAAAAATCTGTTCCCAAATCGAAAAATTGACTTGCAATCATTCTTTTTCAGAGTTAACATCACACACCACGAAGGCAATCTTCTTTTGTTTCGTGTCCTGGGTTCTGCAGGAAAATCCTTAATCCTAAGCGGATAAGTAGATTGGCTGAGCCACCCGTGCCGACTCCGTTGCCCAGTGCGTAATTCGGGGATACTGGCTTGACAGCCTCGGTTGCCTGTATTTTGAAGTCAAAAGATTTGGGAGGAAATAATTTATGTATGACAAAACAAAGTATATCTATGTGGGGCTTGACCTTCACAAGGAACAACACACAGCAGTTATTATGGACTGCTTCAACGAAAAACTCGGAGAGATTACCTTTCAAAACAAGCCCTCTGAGTTCGGAAAACTAATCACCAAATATAAAAAGTATTGTACCGAAGGTAAAGGAATTGTCTTTGCTCTAGAGAATATATGCTTATTGCAGGATGAAGAAACTATATGGTCTCAAGAATTATCTTTTGATTATAGTCAAGTAATATAAATTTATTAACTAAAGAAAAGTAGTCCCAGATTTTCGAATTCCCAAATCGTTCATGTTACAGTGGCATATAACAGAGAGTATAAGGGGATAAAAAAATCATATAATACTTAAACGAAAACACGGAATAGAGAATGTTCTATTGGCGGAAACTGCCAGGGAACATTATCTATTTTCTGTTGCATGGCAAACTCAATAAAATTGTCCCAAAGCATAATAAATTTTTGAACAGCAGTGAAAGTTATGCCAAACCATATTTCGCCCAACGGCTCTGCCGGTGGGCGTTTCTCTCATTATGCCGTCCTTGGGCGGCATAAGCCCTTTAACCTGCTATGCCTGTAAACTTTTTGACTTTCCTAGGGAAGTCAAAGAAACGTTTATCTTTTTTTGCGGAAAAAGAACCAGCTCGCAAATCACAAAAACGCTTACCCAAATCTTATCGCTATGCAACTACCTGATAGCCTCCACAATTTCCGCAGTAGTCTTGGGTTTATTCATAGAGTAGATATGAATTCCATCTACACCAATCTGTTTTAAGTCAAGAATCTGACGCACACAGTAGTCGATTCCCGCCTTGCGCATGTCTTCCGGGTTGTCTCCGTATTTTGCAATTACATCTGCCAAAGCCTTAGGGACGCTGGAGCCGGATAAGGTAATAGTGGTTCCTAGCTGCTTGGCTGCAGTAATGGGCATAATTCCTGCATGAATGGGTAAGGTAATTCCTTTTTGTAATGCCTTATCTCTGAACGTGTAGAAGTAGTCATTATCAAAGAACATTTGAGATATAAACAGGGATGCGCCCATGTCCTGTTTTAATTTCAGGTACTGTAAATCAGCTTCTAAACTAAAGGATTCGGGGTGCTTTTCAGGATAGCATGCACCTGCGATTTCCAGACTTGTATTTTCCTTTAAGAATCCAATCAAATCGCATGCATGAGCGAATTCTCTTGAGTCAAACTGTTCATCAGTCATATCCTTGGGGCGGTCGCCTCGAAGTGCCAGCACTTTATTTACATTTACAGCTTTTAGTTCATTGCACACCTGCAAAATATCTTTACATTTGCTGCCTACACAGGTCATATGAGCCAGTGCATCGATATGTAGGGTGTTTTGAATATAGGAAGCAATATCTACGGTTTTCTTGGAACGGCTGCCACCGGCACCATAAGTTACACTGATAAATGCAGGATTCAATTTGCTCAGTTCATTTAAAACATCATATGCAGCTTCGAATTCGTCTTCCTTTTTGGGAGGAAATACCTCAAAGGACAGGGTTTGGTGGTAACGGGATGTATTTGCCATAGGAGCCTCCTTGAAATTTTGTTAAAAATTGCAGGTATATTTTACCATGAATCAAGCTGTGATACAAGGTGAATCGCAATGGCTTAAATCCTTGCTTTTACCCTTTAAATAGTGTAGTATAATTTCAGATGCATAAACTAGGAAAAGTGAGGTCGTTTATGAGTAATCAGGAGTTTCAGGGAACAAAGGAATATGTAGCAAGTGAGGAGTTGATGGCCAGCGTGAACATTGCCATGGCTTTGCAGAAACCCCTTCTTATCAAAGGAGAACCCGGTACGGGCAAAACCATGTTGGCAGAGGCGGTTTCCAAGGCGCTCGGTAAAAAGCTGATTATTTGGAATATCAAGTCCACCACCAAAGCCCAGGAAGGTCTGTATGTGTATGATACCATTCAGAGACTTTATGATGGGCAGTTTGGCGAGGAGGGAGTAGATGATATTGCCCGCTATATTAAGCTTGGTAAACTGGGTGAGGCCTTTGACAGTGAGGAGCAGGTGGTGCTTTTGATTGATGAGATTGACAAGGCTGACTTGGAATTTCCCAATGATTTGCTATGGGAGCTTGACCAGATGGAGTTTTATATCAACGAGACTAAGCGCACTGTTAAGGCAAAGCATCGTCCCATTGTAATTATTACATCAAATGCAGAGAAGGAGCTTCCGGATGCGTTCCTTCGTCGATGCATTTTCCATTATATCGACTTCCCTGATAGGGAGCTTATGGCAGAAATCGTAAAGGTGCATTTCCCTGATGTGGAGGAGCATTTGCTGACGCAGGCCATGGAAGTGTTTTATGCCATCCGAGGTATGCGTGATATTCGTAAAAAGCCCAGCACTTCTGAATTGATTGATTGGGTGAATGCTTTGCAGATTGGCGGTATTCCGACTGCGACAATTAAATCTGCGTTGCCCTTTATCGGTGTTGTGGTGAAAAAGGACGAGGATATGGAGCTTGTGAAGCATTCAGGTAATTTGTTGTAGAAAAACTTCGGCAAGGGTAACCCCGCCGGACAGAAACGGAGATTTAGATGTTTACCAATTTCTTTGAGACGCTCAGAGCAAAGGGCTTGCGTGTGACTCTGGGTGAATGGCTGACCTTGCAGGAGGCTTTGGATAAGGGTCTTTGCGGCAGTTCACTGACACAGTTTTATTATGTGGCACGCATGATTTTAGTAAAGAGCGAGACAGATTTTGATAAATTTGATATGGCTTTTGAGGAGTGCTTTAAGGCGGCTGAGCGTGAGACTGAGGTCGGTGCAGAAATGCTTCGCTGGCTTGATAAGTCCGAGATGATGGAGCTTGCCCATGAGGAGGCCAGAAACCACTTGAATCAGGTGGAAGAGGTTCAGGTGGACAAGGAGGACGTGGAAGAGAAGTTTAAAAAACGTCTGAAGGACCAAAATGAGGAGCACAACGGCGGTAGCTTCTGGATTGGCACCATGGGAAAGACCTCCTTTGGTAACATGGGCGGCAACGTGGGTGGTGTCCGCGTGGGCGGAAAGACCGGCTACCAGTCTGCATTTGCGGTGGTAGGAGCCCGTAAATACAGGGATTTTAGAGATGACAGAGTGCTGGATAACAGACAGTTTCAGCTGGCATTTCGCAAGCTCCGTCAGTTTTCTTCCCGACTGGATATCCCGGAGACGGAACTTGATATCGATGGCACTGTGGACAAGACCTGCAACAATGGCGGATGTCTTCAGATTGTCATGAAAAAACCCCGTAAAAATGCGGTAAAGCTGTTACTTCTTATGGACTCCGGCGGAACCATGATTCCCTTTAGCAATCTTTTGAATGATTTGTTTCAGGCAGTACACAAATCCAATCACTATAAGGATGTGAAAACCTATTATTTCCACAACTGTATTTATTCCAAACTTTACAAGACGCCGGAGTGTGAGAACGGAGACTGGATTGATACAGAGTGGATGTTTAGAAATGTAGATAGCGATTACAAGGTGATTATCGTAGGAGATGCGGCCATGGCGCCGGAGGAGCTTTATTCCACTACAGGTAACTATCGTGGACCGAACGGTGGCCTGTCCGGTTATGACTGGCTTAAGCTTGTAAAACGTCACTACAAAAAGGTGGTTTGGCTGAATCCCAAAATGGCACCGGGACATGCGCCATGGAGAGAAGCAGAGACTGCTGTGAAGGAATTGTTCCCGATGTACAAACTGACGGTAGATGGTCTGAATCAGGCCATGGTTAAGTTAATGGTGAACAAATAGATATATCCGGAAGGGATAAGGGGCAATATGGAATATTTGGCAGGAATTGCAGTAATTTGTATTATGCTGTTTGATAAAAAACCATATCACATAAAGTATGATAGAAAAGATTATAAGAACAGCTTGACTGGAGCTGTGATTGCAACAGCGTTGAAATGGCTTTGTTTGGCTTCTTTATTCGTGATTAAGATAGATTGGCCTTATTTTTTCAGAATCGTTTTTCCGGCACAGATGCTGTTTGGCTTTTTTGCTTTTGTCGGATGGGCGCGGTTCTTGGATTGCATATTATATTTTAAGCGTTTACGGCGGCTGGGATATGAGATACCCGAAAGAAAGGAGCTTTATGGCGGCCTTTTGGAACATGTTCCCCGCATGGAGAATCGTGAGCTGCTTGATAATAGGAATGGAAAAGATGCAAAAGACAGTAAGCAAAGTATTCTATTGGCAGTTCTTAGCTGGTTGATTGCGACTGCATTCATAGGTGCTGCAATAAATTATTGGGGCGAATATAAAGGCTTAGATGGTCTTGAAATAATATGCCTATGTGTATTTGGTGTGATTACTTTAGTTTGGATTGGTATAGGGATCTTGTTTTGGCGACAGAAATCCGCTGAAAAGTATTGCGATGATGTCAATGAAAACAGGAATTGTAAGCCTCGGCTTCAATTTGTTCAGGGAATAACAATTATATTGATTGTGTTGTTTTTAAGTTTATTTGTGGGAATGGCTATGAATTTGTATTCAGAGATTATCCAAAATGTCAGAGAAGAAAGTTATCAGATGGAGAAAAAGTAGAATGAAAGAACCAAAATTTAGAGCATTATTACCCATTGGGGTATTCTTAATACTGTACTTAGGTATGGGGATTTTATTTGAATATGTATTGAAGATTCACATGGGATTTTACAGCATTCCCATTGTGGTTGTGTTTTTGATTGCGCTTTTTGTTGCATGTCTGCAAAATCGGCAGCTTTCATTGGACGCTAAATTTGAGATTATGGCTAAGGGCGTGGGTGATAAGAATATCATTACCATGGTGTTGATTTTCCTTGTGGCCGGTATTTTTGTGGGTGTGGTAGGACGTAGCAGTGCGGAGAGCGTGGCGTACTTCGTGCTTTCTTATATTCCGGCACAATATGCAGTACTGGTGCTTTTTGTGGTAAGTGCTTTTGTGTCTCTTGCCATGGGTACTTCTGTGGGAACAATTACGCTGATTGCACCTATTGCTATTGCAGTGGCAAACAGCACCGGTTTCGGAATTTCATTATGTATTGGTTCCGTAATAGGTGGTTCCATGTTTGGAGATAACCTGTCTTTTATTTCAGATACCACGATTGCAGCTTGTAACGGTCAGGGGTGTGCCATGAAGGATAAGTTTAGGGAGAATATTGGAATTGCTTTGCCGGCAGCCATATTGACTGCCATAGTCATTTTCTTTAAGACCATGGGCATGGAGGTTGGAGAGCCTGTAATTAAAGAATATAACTTGATTCAGATTATTCCTTATATTTTGGTGCTTTTGGGCGGAGCAGTTGGTATTAACGTATTTATCGTACTGTTAATTGGTATTATCAGCGGTGCTGTGATTATGTTAGCAAATGGTGTGGTCACACCGATAGAAATGCTTACTAACATGGGCAGTGGTGTTTCGGGTATGTTTGAGACCTCTATGGTGGCGATTCTTGTGGCGGCAATTTGTGCATTAATCGAAGAGTATGGTGGTTTTGTAGCTTTGCTTAATCTGATTAAGAGGGTTTTCAAAGGTAAAAAAGGTGGTCAGCTGGGTATGGGACTTTTGGTAGGTGCCATGGATATTGCAACGGCAAACAACACGGTTGCCATTGTGATGGCAAATCCGATTGCAAAGGAAATGGCTCAGGATTATAATATTTCGCCCAGAAAAGCGGCATCCATTTTGGATACGTTCTCCTGCATATTTCAGGGAATCGTTCCCTATGGTGCCCAGATGCTGATGGCAGTGTCTGTGGCGGCAGAGATGGAGTGTGTGGTGTCTGCCTTTGAAATTATACCTAATTTGTTATATCCATACATGTTGCTGTTTAGTTCTTTGGTGTTTGTATTTTTATTGCCCGAGAAAAAGGCAAAATACATTTGACATTTCCTGTGGAAAAGACTAGAATGTTGGAGCAGGTGTTTTTTGGAAATGTTAGGATTTAAATTAAGAGAAATTCAAATAGAGAGAGGCAAAAAAATGGAACGAATTTACAATCCAAAAGAAGTTGAAAAGAAATGGCAAACCTATTGGGCTGAGAATGAGACCTTTAAGACTGATGTATGGGATTTCAGCAAACCCAAATATTATGCGCTGGATATGTTCCCCTATCCTTCAGGTGTGGGACTTCACGCAGGTCATCCGGAAGGCTATACTGCAACTGATATTATGTCCCGTATGAAGCGTATGCAGGGCTATAATGTATTGCATCCCATGGGATACGACTCCTTTGGTCTGCCTGCAGAGCAGTATGCGGTAAGCACCGGTAATCATCCCAACGGATTTACTCAGGATAATATTAAGACTTTTTCCAAGCAGCTTACAGAGCTTGGTTTTGACTATGACTGGAGCAAGATGGTTGCAACCAGCGATCCTGATTTCTATAAGTGGACTCAGTGGATTTTCAAGCAGCTGTATCTGGATGGCTATGCAAAGTATGTTGACATGCCTGTAAACTGGTGTGAGGAGCTGGGAACCGTTCTTTCCAACGACGAGGTTATTGACGGTAAGAGTGAGAGAGGCGGCTATCCTGTTATCCGTAAGAATATGAAGCAGTGGGTTATCAATCAGCCTGCTTTTGCTGAAAAGCTTCTTGAAGGTCTTGAGGAAATTGACTGGCCTGAGTCTACCAAGGATATCCAGAGACACTGGATTGGTAAGTCCGAGGGTGTTGAGGTTGATTTTGAAATCGTTGGTGGTGGTAAGTTCTCCATCTACACTACCTGTATTGAAACCATTTACGGTATTACTTTTATGGTTCTTGCTCCCGACGGACAGATTGTAAAGGATTTGTTTGACAGAGTAGAGAATAAGGACGAGGTACAGGCTTATATCGATGAGACCTTGAAAAAGAACGATATGGACCGTACTGAGCTGAATAAGACCAAATCAGGTTGTCCTTTGAAGGGACTGTATGCTATCAATCCTGTGAATGGTAAGGAAGTACCTCTCTATATTGGCGACTTCGTATTGGCAAGCTATGGTACCGGTGCGGTTATGGCGGTTCCTTCCCATGACCAGCGTGACTTTGAATATGCAATTGCACATAATATCCCTATGATTCAGGTAATTGACGGTGGGGATGTAAGCGAGAAGGCTTTTGAGAAGGGCGAGTACCTTGGTAAGGGTTGTAAGCTGATGAACTCTGAGGAGTTCACCGGTCTTACCGTTGAAGAGGCCAAAGAAGCGATTACCTCTAAGCTGGAGAAAAAGGGCGTTGCACGTCGTACCGTAAATTATCACTTCCGTGAGTGGATTTTTGCACGTCAGCGTTATTGGGGTGAGCCTGTTCCCGTGGTTCATACCGAGGATGGACAGATTCATGTGCTGGATGATGCAGAGCTTCCTTTGATTTTGCCTGAGCTTGAGGATTACAAGGGTAAGAACGGCAAAGCTCCTTTGGAGAATGCTACCGAGTGGAAGCAGTATGACAAAAATGGTGTGAAGGGTGTCCGTGAGACCTCTACCATGCCCGGTAGTGCAGGTTCCAGCTGGTATTACATGAGATATATTGATCCTAAGAACGAGAATGAGTTCGCTAATCAGGAGCTTCTTAAGCACTGGTTACCTGTTGACCTCTACATCGGTGGTCCTGAGCATGCAGTAGGACATTTGATGTACTCCAGAATCTGGAACCGTTATCTCTATGACAAGGGCCTGTCCCCTGTAAAGGAGCCCTTTAAAAAGCTGGTTCATCAGGGTATGATTCTGGGTGCCAACGGCATCAAGATGGGTAAGCGTTTCCCTGAGTTCGTGGTAAATCCCAGTGATGTAGTAAACGATTTCGGTGCAGATACCTTAAGACTCTATGAGATGTTCATGGGTCCTTTGGAGGTTTCCAAGCCTTGGAATCCCCAGGGTGTTGAGGGTGCAAGAAGATTCATCAATCGTGTGTGGGCATTCTTTACCAACGAGGAGAATCTTACTGCTGACAATGACGGTGCTTTGACCAAGGTATATCATCAGACTGTTAAGAAGGTTACTGATGACTTTGAACAGCTTGGCTTCAATACCGCAATCAGCCAGATGATGATCTTCATGAATGCAGCTTACAAGGCAGGCAAGTGTCCTAAGGAGTATGCTGAAGGGTTTATTAAGATGTTCTCCTGTATCTGTCCTCATGTGGGCGAGGAATTGTGGCAGATTCTGGGCCATGACAACACCATCGCTTATGAGCAGTGGCCTACTTACGATGAGAGTGCTCTGAAGGAAGACAGCGTTGAAATCGGTATTCAGATTAACGGTAAGGTAAAGGGTACTGTTGAGGTAGGTGTTGAGGAGGAAAGTGATTCTGCTCTTGCCAAGGCAAAGGCAATTCCTTCCGTACAGGCAGCTATCGAGGGCAAGACCATCGTGAAAGAGATTTACGTAAAGGGCAAGATTATCAATATTGTTGTGAAATAAATAAAGAGGTTAAGTAAAGGCGGTCATACAGTGTATGGCCGCTTTTGTAATAAGGCAATTGGTTAGATAAGGTTCCATTATGAATGGAAGAATATTTATGATATAATATAATTTAAATGAAGTGAAACTTTGAATTTGGAGGTGAGTTTTAATGCAGGACATAATTGCAAAACTAACAGCAAGAGATGATAAATATGCTTGTGCCATTGCTGATAAAATCATATCCGAAAGTAAAGATACTGATGAATGGTATGAATTTTTTGATGCGTTTGCGTCCCTACTTAACCATCCAAAGTCATTAGTAAGAAATCGTGTGTTGTATATTCTTTCGGCTAATGCACAGTGGGACGATGAGAATCGTTTTGATGCAATAATATCAGATTATCTTTCCCATGTTACGGACGATAAGCCG